>DASUKV010000383.1:0-9478 GCA_036278555.1 Terriglobia bacterium | reverse complement strand
CGGGCCTGCTATAATGCGCTGTGCTCCGTCACAGTGAGCCGGAATTACGGTGAGCGGGAGAGATCATGTTCAAAACCATCGAGTGGACGCCGGAAGGCGTGCGGATGATTGACCAGACGCGGCTGCCATCTGAAGAAGTTTACGTCACTTGCCGCGATTACCAGGAGGTCGCGGACGCCATCCGGCGGATGGTGATCCGTGGGGCGCCCGCCATTGGCGTAGCCGCAGCGATGGGGGTCGCGCTCGGCATCAGCAGCTCAACCGCGAAGACGGCGGCGGAGTTGCAATCGGATTTTGAGAAGGTGGCCAGCGCCATCTCCAAGACCCGTCCTACCGCGGTGAATCTTTTCTGGGCCGTCAAGCGCATGCGAAGGGTTTTTGAAGAGACCCTGGCGGGAAGCGGAGCGGAGGAAGGAAAAATCGAAAGGGCAAAATCCCGGCTCGTGGAGGAAGCTCAGTGCGTGCTCGCGGAGGATATCGCGGTGAATGAGGCAATTGGCCGCCACGGGGCGGAGCTTCTGGGTGAGTCCGCCACGGTCCTTACCCATTGCAACGCGGGGGCTTTGGCGACCGGCGGATATGGCACCGCGCTGGGCGTGATCCGCGCGGCCGTCGAGCGAGGCAAAAAGATTCACGTCTTTGCCGACGAAACCCGGCCTTTTCTGCAGGGCGCGCGGCTGACCGCGTGGGAGCTGGATCAGGACGGCATCCCCGTCACGCTGATCACGGACAACATGGCGGGGCATTTTATGAAGCAGGGCGCGCTCGAGGCGGCGATCGTTGGCGCGGATCGCATTGCTGCCAACGGGGATGTGGCAAATAAGATCGGAACCTATTCCGTCGCAGTCCTGGCCCGGGAGAATGGGATTCCGTTTTACGTGGCCGCGCCGCTTTCAACCATTGATCTCAGCCTCGCTTCGGGCGACGAGATTCCCATCGAAGAACGGTCGCCCCGGGAAGTTACGCGGCTTTCCGGCGTGCCGATAGCGCCTGAAGGCGTTCAAGCGCGGCACCCCGCTTTTGATGTTACGCCGCACCGCTACGTCACCGCGATTATCACCGAGCGCGGCGTCGCCCGCGAGCCTTACACCGAGAGCATCAAGGCACTTTTTCCATGAGCGGGCCCGGCTCACGCTGGAATCAGGTCAGTGAACACGAACCCGTCGCGCTCCACGGTTTCGCCCACCTCGACGGCAATCGGCCAACGGAATCCAGGCGCAGCAAACGCGAAGGTGTGAAACTCGCCGTTCTCGCCGCACGGGTCTACTCCTGCCGGCAATTCGCTAAGCAATTGATCATCAAAGGGGCGGCCCGCAAAACCGGGATTTAGTTTCTTGGGATCGACGCAAGTCAGATGCGCCCTGACTCCTCCGGTGATCATTTTTCGCGCAAGCCGCGACGTGTCCAAACCCCAGAGAGGAAATATCGGCGTGATGCCGGTGCCCCGAAGTTTCTCTTCCCGGTATTTACGGATGTCTTCCAAAAATAAATCACCGAAAACCATGTGCGTGACGCCCTGGGAACGAGCCTGGGTTAGCGCCGCCTGCATGGCTTCTTCATAAACTCCATTGGGGCAAGGCCACGGAAGCGGAAGCTTGACCAGGGGCAGACCCAGGGCGTCCGCCTGTTGTTCGACCACATTCTCGCGGACAGCGTGCATGGCAACGCGGGCGTGTGTGGTGTTGACCGTCGTAAGCAAGGCCACGACCTCAAAGTCTGCCTGCTCGCGTATTACGTAAAGCGCCCAGGCGCTATCTTTGCCGCTGCTCCAGGAAATCCATGCCTTGGGTTTGTGCATAATTTATCAGTTCAGCAGCTAATCGCGCAGCACTCCCACGCGCTTCAGGGTCTCCCGCAATTCCTGGCGATCTGCTTCCGTCATCGGCGCGAGCGGCGGCCGCACCGGACCTGCTCTCTTTCCACACAGGTTCATGGCTTCCTTAATCACAAGCGTCGTGTATCCTGGGCGCTTCTTCCTCAAATCGAAAACCGGAATCGCTTCCCGCTCGACCACGCGGGCGGCCTCTTCCAGTCTACCTTCCTGAAGCAAATCCCAGATGCGGCGTGGCGTCTGAGGCATAAAGTTGATGATGCCGCTGGTGAAGCCCCTGACACCTAGCGCGAAATAGGATGGCGCCAGGATTTCACCGACGCCGCACAGCAGCTCCATCCGGCTGCCCACAGCCTTCCATTGCCGCACAAACTGTTTCATATCGCCGTTTTCATCCTTAAGCCCGGTGATATTGGGTATTTCCGCCAGGCGCTCGAGCAGCGGTACGCTGAAGTTGAAGGACTGCGTCTGGAAGAGGACAATGCCCAGCCGTGTCGCGGAGGCCACCGCGCAGTAATATTCAAAAAGGCCGTCTTCATTGCCGGAAGTGAAATCTGGCGGCAGGAGCAAAACGCCGTCGGCGCCGTATTCTTCCGCCGCTCGCGCAAGCTCCTGCGCCACAGGAAGGGCGTATCCAATCCCGACGACCACCGGCTTCCGCCCGCGCACTTCTTCTACCACGGCGCTCCCAACGGCCCGGCGTTCTTCTGGTGTGAGCGAGTAAATCTCGCCATTGTTGCCGAGCGGCACGACCACATCGCAGTGCGCTGCCAGGTGCGCCGCGTTTTCGCGCAGGGCTTCATAATGGATGCTCAGGTCATCATGGAACGGAGTCACCCCAAACCCGACAATCCCACGCAGCGCCTGCTTCAATTCTTCCGGAGTTCGCATTCTTAAGTCTCCTTACCTTCGTGCTGGAACGCAAGTTCGTTACATCATTTTCTTCAGAGTACGATTCTTTCGCATTCGAGCCCCCACCCACCGCAAAGTTTACCCTGAAGTGGAGCCGAAGGGCGGTCCCCCCTCTCCCGAAGGGAGAGCGGAGAAAGACATAAAGATAACAGCCCTCTCCCTCCGGGAGCGGGTGGCCGAAGGCCGGGTGAGGGGGGCGCTAGCCAAGTGAAATCTCATTGAAATTAGATAGCACCGCGCTCATATCACCCCGATCGTGTGCAGCCATTTCTCCGCAAGCGCCGGCCAGCCCGTAACCGGCATCGCGGTGTGGCGCAGGCCGTAGCCGTGACCGCCTTTGGCGTAGAGGTGCATCTCCGCGGGAACCTTGGCGTCTTTCAGCGCCAGGAAATAAAAGACGCTGTTCTCAACGTGAACCGGATCGTCCTCGGCCTGAACCAGAAAGGTGGGCGGGGTCTGCGGCGTGACCTTTATTTCCGGCGCCAGTTCAAACCCCTGCGGTTTCTCATCCACCAGGTATGCCGGATAAATGAGCAGCGCGAAATCAGGCCGGCAACTGACCTGGTCAGCGCTATCCACAGGCTTATAAGTGCGTTCGCCGAAGTGGTTGCTTAAGAGCGCGGCCAGATTACCCCCGGCGGAAAAACCCAGCACGCCGATACGATTCGGATTAATGTCCCACTGCCTCGCGTGGTCGCGGACGAAGCCCACGGCGCGCTGCGCATCCTCTAAGGGCGCTTTGTATCGAGCCACCCCGGGCTGGGGTGGAACGCGATATTTCAGCAGGATACCCGTAACGCCGATCGAGTTGAGCCAAGCGCAAACTTCGGTCCCTTCAAGGTCCATCGCCAGGATGCGATAGGCGCCGCCGGGAAATACGATAATCGCTGTCCCCGTATTCTTACTTGGCTTGTAGATCGTGAGGGCCGGATCGGTGATGTTGGTTAGGCGAATAACCCTCCGGCCGGCCACCAAGGGGTCTTTTGCGGTCGTCGTGTCCCTTTCCTTCTTCGCGTTCCCTTTTTCGCCCGGCGCTCCGTGAGGCCAAAGCCGGATCGTTATACGGCGGGCCGAGTCTGACGAATGGGGCGGTGAAGGGCACGCAATCGCCGTAAATATCGCGGTGGAGACAACCACCGTTAAGATACGCCTTCGCATCGTGCAAACCTCCTCGGCAGCAAATTATAGTGACGTTTTTACTGTGGCGGCGCTCTCTGAGCGCCGCCTCTCCCCCTATAGAGGCCGGCGGCCGGCGCTGGGACATTTGGCGTCACTATAATTTGTAATCCTCAGTAGTTTGGAAAATTTGAATTTTACCACTCAGCGCGGGAGGCGATCTACAATTACAACGCGGCGGGAGGTATGACCGGCAGGGCAGTGTGAACCGCTGCTATCATTGCTGCTTTTTGCCCGTTGCCCGTCACTCGTCACTCGTCTCTTGCTTTTCACTCGTAGCGCAGCGTTCGCCTTGCAACGCTGCGGTCTTTCCATTTCTTTTCCGCAAAAACTTGAAAGGCCGCAGGGTTAAAAGGCGAACCCTGCGCTACATCATTCGTACCTTAATGCTTCCATGGGATCGACTTTCGCTGCGCGGCGGGCCGGAACATAGCAGGCAAGCAGCGCCGTGCTGGCCAGCACGAGCGCTACAACCACAAACGTTACCAAGTCCGTGGGCTTCACGCCGTAAAGCAAGCTCGACACCAGTCGCATTAGCGCCAGCGCGCCAATGATTCCAGCGCCGAGACCGAGCAGAACGGGCATCATTCCTTGGCCTACGACAAGCCGCAACACATCTCGTTTCTGAGCGCCCAGCGCCATGCGAATGCCGATTTCGTGCGTACGGCGTAAGACGGAATAGGAGACGACACCGTAGATACCCAGACAAGCCAGCAGGAGGGCAGCACCGCCGAATAACGAGGTTAAGAGCGTTTCGAACCGGCGCGGCGCAAGTGATGCCGAAACGATTTGGCCCATGCTCCTGATCCGCGGAACTGCCACGCTCGAATCAACCTTCCAGATCGCTCGGCGTAGCTCGGGAGCCACCGCTGTGCTGCGCAAGCGAGTGCGCAAGATTAATGACCCCGTAAGATCACCGTGGTAAGGCTGATACACCATGGGCGTCGGCGCATTAGTAAGGGTTACACTCCGAGTATCGCCGACAACGCCGACCACCTGAAATCCGCGGAAAGAGGGGTCCACATCAAATCTCTGTCCGATGGGATCAACGCCGGGCCAGACGGCTTTGGCGGTGGCCTCAGAAATAACCACCGCGGGCGTCCCAACGTCAGTCCATGTCAGCCCCCTGCCACGCAACAGGGGAATGCCGAGGGCCTTGAAATAGGCGGGGCTCACACGCCGGTAGCTGGCGAACCGCCGCTCAGCTTGAGGCCGCGTATCGCCAGGGAGGTTCACCGGGTCATCATTCATTTCGCCCGCGAGAACCATCCAGTTCGTAACCGCAGAAGATTCGACACCCGGCAGTGTGGATGTTGCCGCCAATACTCTGCGCCAGAATTCCTTCCTCTGCTGCCCTTTCGTATACTGCGCAGAAGGCAGTTGCAGGTTCACCGTGAGAATATGATCTACTGCGAAGCCCTTGGGCACATTCTCGAGCTTTGCGAAACTCGCGATGAGCAGCCCGGCCGCGATCAGTAACATGGTGGTGAACGCTGTCCCGGCGCCCACCAGCACGTCTCGCACACGCAGTCGTGCGCGAGTCTCTCCAGCGCGCATGCCCCCGGACCGCAACGCGTCCTGCGGATTGGCTTGCGCCATCCGCCAAGCGGGTAGTAAGCCTGCGAGCAAGCCTGCCAGAACCGAAACTACCAGGATAAACCCGACTACCGCACTGTCCAGGCGGACGTTGTTCAGGCGTGGCAATCCGGAAGGCGCGATGGCCAGCAAGCCCCGGAGCGCCCAGTGCGCTAGCAAAAGCCCCAGCGCCCCTCCCACGAGCCCGAGCAGCACCATCTCTGTGAGCGATTGCCGCAAGAGCCGGCCGCGACCGGCGCCCAGGGCGCTGCGGACCGCGGCTTCGTGCTCCCTCGCGGTAGCGCGCGTCAGGGCGAGATTCGCCAGATTCACGCAGATGATGAGCAGGACCGAGAGAACAGCGGCGAATAGCAGCCAAAGCCCGCGCTTCGAAGAGCGCACGATCATGTCGCGCAATGGCATCATCACAGTTCGTGGACGGAGCTTAAGCGGCACCTGGCGGAACTGCCGGCTCAGAATTACGTTCAACTCAGCAGTGGCCTGCGCCTGGCTCACGCCGGGTTTCATTCTGGCGATTGTGGCCAAACGGAAGCCGGCATCTGCCGCAAGGTCTTCTTTCTCAAAAACGAGGGGCACGAAGAGATCCGCCTTGGGGCCGTCCCCCTCAATAGGGATCAACTGGTGTTGCGTAGGGAAATGAAATGACGAGGGCAGAATGCCAACGACAGTATACAACGTCCCGTTTAGCGTGATTGTGCGGCCGAGGATGCTGGGGTCGCGGTGAAATCGGTTTCGCCACAGGCCATCGGTGAGAATCACTTCGTGGTTAGGGCCGGCGTGGTCGGCACCCGGCAAGAAATTGCGCCCCATCTGCGGCCTGACACCCAGAACGTTGAAAAGATTTGCCGTGACGGCGTCAGCGCTGAGCAGCGCAGGTTCCCCGGCTCCCGTCAGATTCAAAGTGTCGCCTTCTTCGGCAACGCTGATTCCAGCCAGCAACTTGGCCTGACGCGACCAGGCCAGATATGTGGCCGGGTTCAGAGGGACCATCGGAAACTTGTGCGCCCATGCCGGCATGAATAACTGAAGGGCAACCAATTGACTTGGATTAGCATAATCGAGTGGTTGTAGAAGGACTCCATTAATAACGGAAAAGATCGCTGCGATGGCAGCCAAACCGAGGACCAGTGTGGCTATCGCTACGGCGGTAAACCCCGGATTCCGGCGCAGCTGTCGCAGGCCGAAGCGCAGGTCGGCAATGAGTTCCTGAAGCAAGCGCGTTCCCAGCGCCTCGCGGCACTCTTCCTTATAGCGCTCGAAGCCGCCAAACTCGATCCTCGCCTGGCGCTCCGCCTCCGCGCGGGCGAGTCCCTGACGCTCCAGATCATCCGTCCGTCGCCGCAGATGCGAACAAAGCTCTTCTTCCATCTCCCGCTCCACGCGATGACGACGGAAGACAAAAGCAAGGATCGTGCGAATTGATGATAAGAGCTTCATAATTTCCTCTGCCTCTGTACCGCTGCCCTCTCCCGGAGGGAGAGTACAGAACTCAGAAAAGGGATCGTAGCCCTCTCCCTTGGGAGAGGGGGGACCGCGCAGCGGTGGGTAAGGGTTCTACTGACGATCTAACTCGGAAAAGCCGCAGCGTCAGAACACGAACGCTGCGCTACACCGGCCTTGCACTCAGAGCCGCGCCAATCGCCGCGACCAGCCGGTTCCAGCCTTCTGTTTCTTCTTGCAAACGCTTCCGGCCGGACGCTGTGAGCTGGTAAAACTTCGCTCGCTGGTTGTTGTCGGAGATGCCCCAGGTTGCCTTCAAATAGCCCTTGCGGACCAGCCGAAACAAGGCGGGATAGAGCGCCCCTTGCTCGATCACCAGCGCGCCTTTCGAAATCTGTCCGATCCGCAGGAGAACGCCGTAACCGTGGAGGGGCCCGAGGGAAACCGCCTTCAGGATGAGGAGATCAAGAGTGCCCGGAAGTATCTGAGCGCGGTTGTCCATGCCGTCAAGCACCTAATCTACTTAGGACTATAAGCCGCGCTCCTGAGGGCTGTCAAACCAAAAAGTAAGATGCGCGCGGAATCGCTCAAATTGCCAGCGAAAACCGCTTGCGGGGAAGCAGACGGACCGGGCCGAGAAGGCCCGAAGGCGGGAGTCGCCGCAGTTTTTTCTCGCCGTAGGTGCCCCAGCGGATGCCAAAGGTTTCGGCGACCGCCTTGAAATCTGATTTCACAAGCGATTGCGCCCTTTGAATCCAGAGATTCCCCACCTCGACCTTTAGATGGTTGGAACCCTTCCTGAGCGCGTCCCCACACGGCAAGCGTCGCAAGCCCTTCCAGGCTGCGCCAAGATCCACGCCATTCAGGAACACTTCCGCCGTCTCATGAACACTTCCGAGATCGATCAGCCACTCAACGCCATCCTGGAGTTCTTCAACTTCAAAAGTGGCCTCGTATGTTCCCCAGCCGCTATATGTTTTCCCTTGCGGCAGCTCACCCCACGATTGCAAATCGTTCAACGTAACAGCAGGCTGGCCGCCCAAAGTTAATTTCCACGGACCCTTAACAGCCACGATCTCCGGCATCTGTTTGACGGCAAACCGATGCGTTTTACCTTTTCCATCCCGGACAAAGTATCTGCCGCTTTGCGGCGCGAAGCCCGTCACGCGCGTCCGCTTGCCAACTTTTTCAACCCGCAACGGCCCCGCACAATCGGTCCCTGTGAGGAGCGGAGATTCCCTGGCAGCGCCGAAAGCGACGAAGCACGAATCCATAGGGTCGAGGTGAATCTGAACTTCTGTGACTTTTGCCTTGGGAAGGTCGACATAGTCGAAGACCAGTGTTTCCTCAATCGAGTGCGCTTCAGGGTTCCATCGTTGCGGAACCCGATGCCCAACGTCGAATTGAACTCGAAGGTCTTGCGGGTCATGCGAGATGTTGCTGAGAAAATAAAAGTCCGCATTGCCATCTTTGCGATGCGCGAAGCCGACATTCTCGACCGCGCTTTGACGGGCCTTATTGCTGGAATCGCCCGCCGCTACGATTTTGAAATCTGGCGTCAGTTCTGCTTCTATTGCTTTCAACGCCGCCGCGCGGTCCGCCGCAAGCACCGCCTTTCCCTTGCCCGCGTTCTGAGATGAGTTAATCGCGGACTGCCCGTTCACCCAGATTGAATGCAGAATCTGGCGCAAGTGCGCTGTTCGTGACTCCTGATCTTTCACACCGGGAGCTGATCCAGGCAGACGCTCCATAAAGATCAGAAGCCCGCCAGACCGCGCGAATTCCGCCAGCCTCCTCAAGCTTTCCGGGGGCATGTGCTCGACGCCGGGAACAATGACGGCAGAATACGCCGCGGTCCCAGCACGCAGCGTCCCGTCTTGCACGGTGGCAATTCTCGCCAGGGCGTCGTCATTGATCAGGTCAAAATCGTAACCCGCCCGCCGCAAATCCTGGAATAGTTCCGGCCCCAGCCGGGCGTCAATTTCATGATCTATAACCAGCGACCCCAGGCCGTAGTGGGCGTAGATATCTGCGAGAGGCACGTAAACCGCAATCGGGTTCACCGAGACTCCCTGAAGCAGCAGCGCCGCCGTACGCTGAATATAGCCGGCCAGATACTTGTAGTGCCGCCACCAGATGTTATTGTGGTTCACCATCGTCGAGGCGTAGAAAACCCAGCCAACGCCCGGCGGCGAATAAGAATATCCCTGGTTCACAATCTGGTTGATGCCGTCCAGGAAAGATGAATCTGTAGCGCCTTTCATCATCTCCAACGTCACCGTAAAAAGCGGAACGCGAAGCCACGTATACGATTCGCAGGAAATGACGGGCTTTTGATAGATATGACCGGCGGAGGAAGCAAGCCGCCGGTGATCGATAATCACAGAATATTGATCCGCGTCCGTGCCTTCTTCGCCCTCCGGGATATCCGACAGACCGTAACCGCGCATTACATCACCCATCGCGCCGTGCGCCTGGACGCGAGCCGTCATTTTACGGCTTCGGCTCCATTCACCCATCGGC
>DASUKV010000382.1:0-8546 GCA_036278555.1 Terriglobia bacterium | reverse complement strand
CAATTACCTGGTAGCGCGTATGCAAATCACATCCGATAATGTTCATTGGCTCGGCTCCTTTCTTGCGTCGCCTTGGTCGGACAACGCAAGTTTACTTCAAGGAGCCGACGCCGTTATTCAATCAGCCTCTGGCCGCCGGTTTTTAAGAATTAGAGACCGGCGGCCAGAGGCCGCCACTACAGCCAGATTCTCAGGCTGCCCGTCAGCTTTCGACCGCAATGATTGAGACGCCTCGCTCGTCTGCCGTTTCGATCACCCGGCTGCGTTCGAAGAGCAGCGTACGGCCCGCATCGATCGAGAGCACCCGGGCGTTCGCGCGGTCCATCACTTCAATCGTCTTCACTCCCACCACGGGCACGTCAAAACGCATGTCCTGGCCGGGTTTGCTCACCTTCACCACCACCAGGCGCCGTCCGTTGCCGAGCGCTGCCGCCCGCTCGATCGTGGCGTCGGTCCCTTCCATCGCTTCGACAGCAATACAAGCGCGGTCTGCCACGACCACCGTCTGGCCGATATCCAATCCCGCGATTCTTTTGGCGATTTCCCGCCCGTACTCCATGTCGGCACTCTCTTGTGCCTCTGGCTCGCGGCGGGTGAGCAAGCCCGCTTCCGCCAGGAGCGGCTTCAGAAACAAGGTTGAATCCATCACTTCAATGCCCTGCGCTTCCAGCATCTTGACGAAGGCGCCAATCAACGCATCGGTGTTCCGCCGTTCAAGGCCGCTGAGCGTGCTATGCATGAGCCCGTCCGGCTTGATGGCGCTGAAAAGTTGGACATGCTTCACCTGGCCGGCCAGTACGAGCTTTTGAATGCCTCCGGCGCTGAGCAGGTCCATCAGCTTGGCGATTTCACCCAGGCTAAGCCAGTGAATGGAGCGGGTCTTTTGGGACAGTTCCGGCGAAGCTTCCTCGCGGATGGCGATGACCAGGGGATCGATGCCTTGTTCGCGCGCGCCCTCCAGCGCCAAAAAAGGGAAATGGCCGTTGCCGGCAATGATCGCGTAACGAGAATTTGGGGATGGGGTCATTTTGAAGAATTGAATCATTGATCCATTGGTTCATTGAATCAATGATTCAATGGGTCAATGATTCAATTATTTCACCACTCCGCGCTCGGAAGCTTTGATGAAATCGATTAAGGCACGGGCGTGCGGAGACTGGAACTCTAACGCTTCCATCGCTTCGAGCGCCTGGGTGGTGTTGAGCTTCGAGCGGCAAAGCAGGCGAAAGGCTTTCTCGATCTCGGCAATTTCTTCCGGCGCGAGGCCGCGGCGTTCCAAGCCCAGCCGGTTGGCGCCCAGCACTTCCATGGGGCGCGGGGCGGTGGTCTTGGAATACGGAAGAATATCCCGGTTCACGATCGTATAGGGCCCCAAAAAGCTGTACGCTCCAATGCGGGTAAACTGATGGATGCCGCAAAATGGCCCCACCGTAGCATGGTCTCCAATCTCAACGTGCCCAGCCAGCGACGCGCCGTTGCCCATAATAATGTGGTCGCCCAGCCGGCAGTCGTGTGCGATGTGGACGTAGGCCATGAGCAGGTTATGATTCCCGATCCGCGTTGTTCCGCCGCCCTCCGCCGTGCCGCGATGCACGCTGACGAATTCGCGGAAAGTGTTCCCATCACCAATCTCCAGATAAGTTTCTTCCCCGCTGTACTTCAAATCCTGCGGGTCGAGACCCACGGAGGCGTAAGGGAAAAAACGGTTGCCTTTTCCCGCCCGCGTAGGGCCGTGCAAAACCACGTGCGACATCACTTCGCAATTTTCGCCCAGGCTCACATCCTTGCCAACAATGCTGTAAGGGCCGACGGTGACGGAGCACGCCAGCCGCGCCTGGGGATCAATAATCGCGGTGGGGTGAGCTTTCATTTCCGGGGATGGTCCACGATGGCGAACAGGACGACGGCTTCCGCGGCCAGCTTTCCTTCCACGGTGGCGCGCCCGGCCATTTTGCCGAAGGTGTTCCGGCGGCTGAGGAGTTCCATTTCAATCAGCAATTGATCACCCGGTACCACCGGGCGGCGGAATTTAGCGTTCTCAATTCCGGTGAAATAAATCAGCTTGTTTTCTTTCTCGGGCAGATCGCGGTAGATCAGAACGCCCGCCACTTGCGCCATCGACTCAATGATGAGGACACCCGGCATCACCGGCGCGCCGGGAAAATGACCCTGGAAGAAAGGCTCGTTTACCGTCACATTTTTCAAGCCCGTGATGCGCTTTTCCGGCTCGAGCGCAATAATTCGGTCTACCAGCAAGAAGGGGTAGCGGTGGGGAAGAATCTTCAAAATGTCGCCCGTCGTGTAAACGACGTGTTTTTCCGGCTCGGTGGTCAGTGTCGGCTCAGCCACGCAACACCTGCTTGAAGTCTTACGCCATCGCATCCGCGATCAGACCCCGCCGGAACGCCCTTAGCCGGCAGGCTGCGGACAAACGACAATTATAGCAGGACGCTCGCAACAGGACGCATCGAGTTTCAGCTTGGGCCACGGGTCGCAAAGTTGGAGCCACGAGATCTCCTGCGAGCCTGCACTTTCCGTGCCCTTAAACTTCCCGGTGGTTGTATGGTAAACTCTTTTCGCAGGTGGTGATCGCTGTAGAAACAGACATCCAAACTCTTTTCCCCGTCATGGGCCGTTAGCTCAATTGGTAGAGCAACTGACTCTTAATCAGTAGGTTGAGGGTTCGATTCCCCCACGGCTCACCATCCAACCACTTTAGATTCAGCACCTCCAATTTTTCATGACCTGCCTAAACCGCTCCACGAGTAAGGGACGATCGCCGAGGGGCCGGTGAGAACTCTCACGATGACACCTGGACGGCGCCATTCATCCTTCCCGTCTCCATGTGCCGGGTCTCGCGGAAGAGATGCAAGTTCGACCGCATAACGATTGCCGGCGTCAAGTAGTGAGTGGGAGGTATCTTCCGGGCATGAAGGAAATGCTCCACCAACAGCCGCACCGCCGTCTGCCCTTGAACGTACGGCCGCTGATAAATAGAAGCGTGAATCACTTCTCTTTCAAAGAGCGGAACCATCTCCCGGAAGAGATCGGTGGCCACCACGCGCACTTTCCTCGCGAGGCCCCGAGCCCGCAGAGCGTAGCACACCGGAAGACAGATACTGATGTTCACATAGAGCCCTGCTAGCCGCGGAAACTTTTCGAAAAGCTCCAGACATTTCTGGAAGGTCTCCTCATCGCTCTCGTGTCCTTCCACGACATCCACCACTTGCCCGCCTTTGCAGTAATGGGCGAATGCACCGCAGAATCCTTCGGTCTTGCGGCGGTGATCTTCAGTTTGCAGCATCCCCGTAATGACCGCCACTTGGGAACCTGGGGCGACAAACCGGCCCAGCAGTTCCGCCGCGAGGGTGCCTCCGACTTCAGGGTCTACACAAACAATGGTTGACCGGGCGCTCGCGGGGGCATCCGAAGCCACACACACGATTTTGCTCCCCTTTTTCGCGGCCGCATCAATGAGCGGCGTGATCCGGCGCGGGTCGCCAGGCGTGATGATCAGGGCGGTGACGTCGGACTCGATCAATCCGGCGAGGCGTTCCGCCTCTCGGACGCCAAGCCTTTCGACGGGATGGTAAAGCATCTCCACTCCCAGCGGTTCGAAGCGGCGGACCTCGTCCAAAATGCCGTCGCGCAACTGGTCGTAAAAGAGATGGGTCTCACGAGGTATACAGACGCCAATCCGAATACTCGCCTTGCCCACGGACAGAGTTCTGGCCACCAGGTTGGGCGTGTAGCCGATGCTTCTGGCGATGTCGAGAACGCGCTTTCGTGTCTCCTCGCTGATGCCCTTCCGGCTGTGGAGTGCGCGGTCAACCGTCCCGATCGAGACGTTAGCGAGCCTTGCGATCTCGCTAATGCCCATACGATTCATGTGTGGTTTATTGGCTCGCAAAATTCCGTAGTCCTCCCGCTGGAATGGTATCATATCCGTGTGCGTTAACGTTGAGGTGAAGTATTGAAGATCATCCGGGTTGAAACGGTTGAATTCGAAGCAAGCACGGCGGTTCACGCTGGAATGGTGAGCTGGTTATGGGTGCGGTTGTATGGGGATAACGGACTCATCGGCCTGGGCGAGACATTCCCGGCCAGTTGGGCCGAAAAGCCGGTGGTGCTCAAGGATTTTGCGCCGCAGTTGATCGGCCGCGACCCCCGGGATATTGAGGCGATCTGGCGCGACCTGTTTGTATCCGTGCAATACCGGGGCTGGGCGGGAGCGGAAATTCGCGCTCTGAGCGCCGTTGATGTTGCGTTGTGGGATTTGCTGGCGAAATCTGCCGGTCTGCCGCTCTACCGCCTCCTGGGCGGAAAATGCCGCGATACCGTTCCCATTTACAACACCTGTTATGACGATCATTACGATTTCACCCGGCAGCCGGCCGAGCTCGCGCAGGATTTGGCAGCATCGGGAATTCATGCCATGAAGATCTGGCCGTTCGACAGCGTGGCAATCCGGAATCGGGGGCAAACGATCTCCGCTGCCGAGATTGATGAATGCCTCGGTCCTGTCCGTGCAATTCGCCAGGCGCTAGGGATGAGCATGGAAATCGCGATGGAGTTCCATGGGTATTGGAACTTGCCGAGTTCCATCAAAATCGCACGGGCGCTGGAACCTTACAGCGTGATGTGGCTTGAGGAGATGCTGCCCCAGGATAACCCCGCGGCTTATGCGGTTTTGGCGCAAAAAGTCTCTCAGCCTCTCTGTATTAGCGAGCGGCTGCTGACTCGCTGGGGATTCCGCGAAATTCTGGAAACCGGCGCCGCCAGCGTCATTATGCCAGACATCGCCTGGTGTGGAGGATTGTCAGAAGCTCGCAAAATTGCGGGCATGGCGGAAACGTATTATCTTCCGGTCGCCTTCCACAATTGCGGCGGTCCAATAACCCATTTTGCGTCTTGGCACCTGTCCACTGCGACACCGAATCTGAAGATTCTGGAAACGGTACGCCGGCATTACGCCGATCGCTTCCTGCCCGTCGTGACCTCGCCAGGGGCTCCGGAAAACGGCGTGCTCGGCATCCCGCCCGGGCCAGGCTTGGGCACCGATCTCAGGCCGGACTTCCTCGACAGCAACCTTGTCAAAATCGAATCCTTTCCCTCTTCATAATTTGCCTTGGTAAAACCCTTGACAAGGCATTTCGCTTGCGATACATTGCGTGTGCGTTAACGGAGCAGCGCAACAGCGCGGCTAGTTTTTCATCTCCGGATCCTTCCTAAATGCGGTCCAGACACACTGATTCAACACCGCCCGGACGCGTTGTGATAGGACCGTTATTTTTCTAAGGAGGGCTCGCCATGAAAGTTAAAGCTGTGATTTTATGGACGCTTACCCTTGCATTCTTGGCTCTCGCGGCGGCGCCGCGGGTGGCGCTCGCGCAGGACGCCGGAACGATCACCGGGACGGTGACAGATCCGAGCGGAGGCGCCATTCCCAACGCGACGGTAACGATCACTGACACCGGGACGGGAGTCACAGCCCGAACTCTTAAGACCAATGGGCTGGGGCTGTACGTCGCTTCTTCGCTTTTGATCGGCACGTATAGTGTCAGCGTGCAGGCCACGGGCTTTCAGCAAACCGTGCGCAGCGGGATCGTCTTACACGTGGCGGACCGGCTCGCCGTCAACTTCGCACTTAAGCTGGGAGCTGTGGCCCAGTCGGTCCAGGTCAACGGGGCGCCCGCGCTTGTCCAAACTCAAACGGGTGAGGAAAATCAGGTCATCTCGACACAGCAGATGACGCAGCTTCCCGTCTTGGGCCGCAACTTTTTTGAACTGCAACAAGTGGTGCCAGGCGCCATAAAAACCGGGGCTGATGAAAATGGAAAAGGTTTTTATTCGACGAAGTCTTATTCAATCAATGGCTTCAATTCGAATTACACGGGCTATCAACTGGATGGCGTCCAGAATACGGACATGGGGAACCAGAACGGGACCATGACAAATCCTGGTCCGGATGCATTGGCTGAGTTTAAGGTCCTCACGAGCAACTACAGTGCAAAATACGGCACGGCCGGCGGAGCAGAGCTCCTGGCAGTGACCAAGTCCGGGACCAAGCAATTTCACGGAGATGCTTACGATTTTGTTCGCAACGACGCTTTCGATGCCGCGGATTTCTTTTTGAACAAGAATAGCCAGAAGAAAGCCCCGCTGCGCTATAACGATTACGGCTATACGATCGGTGGTCCTTTCTATATCCCAGGCCACTACAATACCGATAAGACCAAGACCTTTTTCTTCTGGGATCAGGAATGGATCAAAGAAAGCACTCTTGCGCCCATCGTGGCAGCCACGCCCACAGCAGCGATGCGTAGTGGTGATTTCACCAGCGTGGGGCCGCTCACCAACCCCATGGATCCGCGAACCGGGGCCCCCCTGCTGTCGCCTTCCGGGGCTCCCTGCGTGAGCGGAGCACAAATCAATCCAGCCTGCATCAATCCTAACGTGGCGCTCCTTTTCCAGCAGGATTTCCCGGAGCCCAACGCTCCGGGCTTCTTCAATTTCATACAAGGCGCCCACACGGGACAGAACTGGCGGGAAGAAATCATCCGGGTAGATCAAAACATCACCGACAAGGTGAAAGTCTTTGTCCGGTACATCAATGACAGTTGGCATGAAACGGACCCCGTGACGCAGTGGTCCGGCGACGCCTTTCCCACCGTTCATTCGACCTTCAACATTCCATCGCGGAACTTCATCGCGCACGTCTCCACCATTCTGAGCCCTACGCTGCTGAATGAGATTTCCTACAACTACGCCAGCAATTATCCATCCTCATCGACACCGGCGATGCTTATTCTGGGCGCCACCCAGAAGCCGGCGGGGTACACAGCCCAAAACGTCTTCGGCCAAAACTACTACAATTTTATTCCCGATATGTCGTTTAGCCAGGGTTATGGGGGGATCAGCACTCTGTGGGGACCGTGGTGGGCGCACCACAACATCAGCCAGGCCTCTGACGATCTTACGAAAGAGATCGGCTCTCACAGCTTGCAGATGGGCGTTACCACGATGTTTTCGATTACCCCGGTACAGTCGCAGACCTCGCCTTCGAGCCAAGGGAAGTACTCCTTCGATGGGCACTTTACGGGCAATGCGATTGCCGATGCGCTGCTAGGATTGCCGGAGTCTTACAGCGAACTCGAAGGGCGCCGGGAGCCCTACTACAACTTTCACCAGACTGAGGCCTACTTTGAAGACGACTGGAAAGTAAATCAGCAGTTAACCTTGAACCTCGGCGTGAGATACTTTGCCATCCCGCACGTTTACGGCAAGGACCTGAGCATGTTTCTCGCCAGCAAGTATGATCCGGGCCAGTCGCCTACGGTGACACCCAGCGGGTCCATAGTGCCCAACAGCGGAAATTTGCTGAATGGCATTATCATTTCCGGTAAGAACGGCACCCCGATGGGCCTGGTGCATGATCATTGGAACACGATCGCTCCCCGGTTCGGATTCGCCTGGGATATAAACGGAACCAGCAGAACGGTCCTTCGGGGCGGTTATGGGATCGGCTATTACCGGATCGAAGGAAATGACGTTTATGGCATGGTCGGCAACCCTCCGTTCTCGAAACTGGCTACCTTTTTTACGCCACCTTTTGATAATCCTGCTGCCGGAGTGGCAGCGCCTCTGACACCGCTTGCCATCAATGGTCTGGATCCCATTTATGATATTCCGATGGTGCAAAGTTGGAGCCTTAATGTCCAACGGCAGTTGACACCGAATCTCATGTTCTCGGCGGCCTACGTGGGAAGCCGGGGAACTCACCTGGACTACACGCGGGACATCAACCAGCCCTTTTCCGCTTCCGGATACGATTTCGATCCGCGAATCGCCTGTACTTCTACTACTCCAGTCCCTTGCGCTTCCCGAGTCTCGACGGATTACGTGCGGCCCTTCGCGGGTTGGTCCGGCATCAACAATGTGACTCCAGTCGGCAAATCAACCTATCACGCTTTGCAAGTTACTCTTAACAAGCGAGTTTCTCACGGCTTAACCTTTGGCGTGGCATACACGTATTCCAAGACCCTGGGTCTTTCGGGAGCCAATGGGTTGGGCTCTGGTCCTCAAAATTCCTATAATCTCGCCGCCGAGTACGGACCGGCGTCATTTTCCCGGACGAACGTCCTGGTGATCAACTATGTGTATGATTTGCCATTCTTCCACAGTTTCACGGGGCTGCCCGGAGCCGTTCTGAAAGGCTGGGAATTCACTGGAATTGGGACCATTGAGTCAGGATTTCCTCTGACCGCTGGGTTGACGTCTCCCACCCAGGGTTTGGCAACCCGTCCTGACTTCGTTTCAGGCCAACAGATTAGTGGACCACAGACGGTGGCGGAATGGTTCAATGCAGGAGCTTATGCGACGCCGCCGTTCGGCACCTTCGGCAACGCAGGAGTAGGAACCATCTGGGGCCCGGGAATGAACGAGTGGGATATGGGATTTTTTAAAAACTTCAAGATGGGTGAACGGGCAAATCTTCAGTTTCGCGCGGAGTCTTTCAATCTCTGGAACACCACCAACTTCGATTC
>DASUKV010000381.1:0-4438 GCA_036278555.1 Terriglobia bacterium | reverse complement strand
TCGATCGATTCAAGAGCGGCATCGATCTCCCCGGTAACCTCCTGGTAGAAGGCCTTCTTCGTAATGGCTAAAGTCTCGTCAAATTCCTCTGGGGTCAGCTTCTTTTCTTCGATGGCCTCGTCGCGCGTCTTCTTTTTTGCTTCGTTCTCCTGGGCCTCCTGCTCGCTAGGAACCGCGCGAGACTGCTTGTAATCGAACCAGTTGAATCCCGTTTTGGTGAGCGGCGGCTTGGGGTCGGTCAGCGGAACGCGCCGGACCGCCTCACTGAGGCGGGTTCCGACCCACTCAACAGGAGCGGCGCGCAATTCCGCATCGCCTTCCTCGAGCTCGGGATAAACCGTCTCCCAGAAATTTTCAACGAGCCCCCGCAGCAGGTCCAATCCTTCGCGGAGTCCCGCAAAGCCGTGCTTGCTGAGCATCGCCTCGGTGAGCCAGGCGGCAATCTGCAGGTCTTTGGTTCGCTCCGTGAGGGCTTCGGTTGAGAGCTTAATGACCAGGGCGAAATCGGCTTTCTTGATTTCGCGCTGCCATTCGCCTTGATCGCCCTCTTCCTCTTCACGGCGGGCTTCCTTGATTTTGTCGTAAAAGAATGTGGGATCGCGCTTCGAAACCGGAATGTAGCGCAGACTTTCGCCGCTGGGATTAGACCCGGGGATGGGATTCAGTAGGGTGTCGGGAAGAAGCATGACCGTTAAGGAAACGCTGGGGCAGGGGCGAACTCCAATTGGCGCAATTCCAGAAACGGAAACTCTTCTCCATCCACCAGGAGCAGCTTCTGGCCCAGAGGGATTTCCTCATTGTCTCCGTCCGCCTTCACCCAAGCTGTTTCCCGCCCCAGGCGCACCGCATCCTCAGGAAACTGCCAGGAAAACGGAGAAAGGGCGGGCAGAAGCACCTCGCCGAAGTCCGTGCCTTTGAAGGAGGGGCCGGTGCGGACCGTCGCGGGCATCCACAGGAGATCGCGCAGGCGCTTGGGCGGCTGCATCTCAACCGAAGCGAGATGCTCAAAGGGAATCCAAAGGTAGCTGCCTGCCGCGAAAACCTCCAGCCGCGCGCCAAGGCGCGGGTCTGCATCGCTCAGCGATGCAAAGGGTTTGCCGTTCAAGCTTCCGCTCAGCGGAGGAGGAGCTTCCGCCCCGGGCTTCCGGTATTCCTTTTTCTCGAACGTCTCCTGCCGCGTCTTTTCGGCCGCGAGAGCCGCCCGGTAGACTAAGGCGCCCAATTCCGCCTTCTCGTCCCCCTGCGCCACGACTTCCAGGTGTTTTGACGCGCGATCGTAATCGCCCGCAAAGCACAACAGCTCAAACAAAAAAATCCGGCGGCTCGCGTCCGCCGGATGGTTTTTCACCTCGGAGACCAGAGCCTGGATCGCATCATCAAGCTTGCCAGCCTGGAAGAGTTCCTTCGCGTTCATCTCGATGCCCTTCTCGGTAGCGCCGGCCTTCCACGGCTGCCGTCAGATTTGGGGCGCACACGGCGGCTTTGCCGCGTGATTTGCGGAAAGCCCTTCCGCAAGCCAAGCGGCAAACCCGCCGCGCGCGTCCATAGAATCGGAGCGCAACATGGAAGACCCAACCCTCCACTACCGCCGCCGGGATGGCGGCGCTGAGGGAAAGAAGTGGTGGCGGCTTACTCGCTCTTCACAGCCTTGAGGTCGTAAGTCATCTTCCCGCCTAGCTTCACGTTGCCCTTCGCATCCTGTTCGTAATACTCGTACTCAATCTTCGCAAAGTTGAAGGAGACCGAGTCGATCGGGATTTCCTCGCCCGAAGAACCGCCCGTCTGATAGCTGGAAATCAGGACATCCGTGAATTTCACCTTCAGGTATTCGTGCTGATCTTTACCGGCTTTCCGGCAAGTAAGATTGGCATCGGCAATATGATCGCCGGTTGCGCAAGCCAGGATCAATTTCGGGCTGGCCTTGCTCACCCGCATGCTAAACGAAAAGTCCTGCATCGAAACTTTCCCGCTGCCGCCGCCACCGCCAAAAGCCATTGATCCGCTGTTGGACTCTCCCCAGGACCAACTCATAAGGTCGATCTCGTCCTTATGCTTGTCGGCCATGCTCTCGCCCTGGATCCCGTTTATCTTCAGGAAATAATCAACTGCCATGGGTCATCTTCCTCCTCTGGAATCAGATATTTGATTGGTGCAGGGGTAAAACCTTCTCTTTTCCGGCAGGAAACTGAAAGTGCCCGCATTCCGGGATGGCCGTTAAGGAAAGCCTATGCGGAGCAACCGATGGCGGCTCAGATCCACACTCCAACTGTGGCTCCCTCCCCGCGATCCGCACCTTTTCGACAGCCCCCTCCAAGCGACCCTTTCGGGTTACTTCTTTGCAGGCGCCGGCAATTCCGCCACCAGCCGCAGAGAAACCGTAAGCTCGTCCAGTTGGAAATGAGGTCTCAGGAACGCCACAGCGCGGTAAGCCCCCGGCTTTCCTGGAATTTCCTCAACGTCCACGCGCGCGTCCCGCAGCGGAAACTGCGCCTTGGTCCTCGCCGAGGCTTGATCGTCCACCGTCACGTACTGGTTGATCCACTTATTGAGGAATTTCTCGCAGTCCGCGCGCGACATAAAGCTTCCAATTTTGTCACGCATGATGGATTTGAGATAGTGAGCGAACCGGCAGACCGCCATCATGTAAGGCAGTTGGGCGGAGAGCCGCGCGTTGGCATTGGCCGCATCGCTATCATAAAGCTTGGGCTTATTGCAAGACTGCACGCTGAAGAAGGCAGCCTTATCCGATCCCTTGCAGTGCACCAGCGGGATCAGGCCGTTGTCCGCTAACTCTTTCTCACGCCGGTCGGTAATGGCGATTTCGGTGGGGCATTTCAGCGCGATGTCGCCTTCGTCGGTGCGGAAGGTATGCGCGGGCAGCCCATCCACCAGGCCTCCGCCCTCGACGCCGCGAATGGCCGCGCACCATCCGAACTGCGCGAATGCATTCGTCAGCCTCGCGCCCAAGGCGTAAGCGGCGTTTCCCCACAAGTACTTGGTGTGGTCCGTGCCATCCACCGCTTCTTCGTAGTTGAAAGCGTCAATCGGTTTGGTGTCGGCGCCGTAGGGCAGGCGCATCAGAATATGGGGGCACGCGAGTCCCATGTATTTCGAATCTTCGCTCTGCCGGAAGGATCTCCACTTGGCGTATTCCGTGGTATCGAAAATCTTGCTGACGTCACGCGGCTGGTCAAGCTGCTGATAGCTGTCCAGGCTGAGGAGTTGCGAGGATGCGGCCGAGAGAAACGGCGCGTGGGCCGCGGCCGCCACCTGCGAGACCTTCTCCATCAGTTCGATATCCTCGGGATGCTTGCCGAATTCGAAGTCCCCGATCAGCGCGCCGAAAGGCTCGCCGCCAAACACGCCGAACTCTTCTTCGTAAATCTTCTTAAAAAGCGTGCTTTGGTCAAATTCGGCGGCTCGTTGCAGGTCACGCAGTAGCTCTTTCTTAGAAACGTTCAGCACCCGGATTTTGAGGCTCGTCCCGGTTTCGCTCTGGTCCAGGAGATATTTGAGACCGCGCCAGCTTGCCTCAAGCTTCTGGAACGAAGGATGGTGCAAAACCTCGTTGAGCTGAATTGAAAGCAGGTGATCGATTTGCGCGATTCGAGCGTTAATCATCGCTTCCGTATCGCGCGAAACCGTCACATTGCCTTCGAGCACCTGGGAAAGAAACTGCTTCACCATATCCTTCCCGCGCTCCCGGCTCGCCGTATCGGTCCCTAGCCGCCCTTCCTGAACGATCTGGTCGAGCAGACCGCCTTCCACCACCTTTTCGGTAGCCACCGACCCTGCAGTTGCTTTTTCCGCCTCACCCATTGGAACCTCCCTCCGGCGCCTCCGCGCCTGGGCCGATCTCGCCCTTCAGTTTTTCAAGTTTTTCCGTATTGCTGACCGTTTCAAGGAGCAGCTCATCCAGCTTTTCGTTTGTCTGGAGAGCGCCCTTCAAGTCATTCAGCTTGGTCCGCAAGTCCAGCAGTTCCCGCAGGGGCTTCACCTGCCGGGCAACCTGCTCGGGATCAAAATCCTCCAGACTTTTGAAATTGAGGTCTGCTTTCAACTGGCCAGCATCGGGATTTTCGCTCAGCTTGTTTTCCACAGCAAAAGATAAGTGAGGATTCATGCTCTCGATCACGCTGTCAAAGTTATCCGGCGTTACTTCCACGAACCTTCTGTCTTTCAGCCGGGCAAGCGGCTCAACGGGCTGACCCGTGAAATCACCCAGCACTCCCATCACAAACGGCAACTCTTTGGTCTCAATCGCGTCCCCCACCTCCACGTCGTAGGTAACGTGGACGCGAGGCGGACGCACTCTCTCCAGCTTCTTATGAACGCTTTCCTTGGCCATTTTTGGACCCCTCTCGGGTTAAAAAGCAAACCCACAGTTAGTTGGTGTCTTGCCTGTTTATCACTTGCCAATACCGTTTGTCAAGATTCT
>DASUKV010000380.1:0-8007 GCA_036278555.1 Terriglobia bacterium | reverse complement strand
ACCATGAGCACGCAAGGGCGGGCGTTCTCAATTTCGGATGGAGCCGCCGAGGGTTTTGTGAAATACCAAAGCGACGTCGAATTCCCTGATAAGCGGCGGCTTTCCTACGGTTTCAAGAGCAAAAAAGGAGTGACGCTGATCAACGACGGCGACAAAGGTTGGGAGCTCGATCGTTACGGTCTCATCGACCAGAGCCCCAAGCAGATTCATGCGTGGACGCTTTCGAACCACTACAGCCTGGAAAATCTCTTGCGGCGGCGCATTCACGAACCCGGTATGCTCATCCAGAAAGCCGGGACGGATTTTGTGGATAATCTTCCCGCGCAAGTGATTGACATCCTCGACGCCCGCCAGGTGCGCCTGAAGCTTTACCTCAACGGCCAAACTCACCTTCCCATCCGCATTGCTTACCAGATTCTAAATCCCCAGAACCATGAATGGGATGAATATGCGGACGTTTACGCGGACTACCGCGAAATACAGGGCGTCCAGACGCCGATGCACCTTGTCCGCTATCTAAACGGCGACCGGGTGGCGGAAACTTTCCGCCTTCAGGCGCGATACAATCAGACATTTCCCGCCGGCTTTTTTCAGCCCAACCGCTAGCGGCAGAAGCCATCTGCTATAATGACTCCCTGGAGGCGATTTGCGACAACGGATTCGTTCGACGACCATTCTGAGCGTGCGCTGCGATAGCCATCTTGCCATGGGCGGCGACGGCCAGGTCACGATGGGTGAGAGCGTCGTCAAGCAAAACGCCCGCAAGATTCGCCGCCTCTATGACGACAAAATCATCGCGGGTTTCGCCGGCAGCACCGCCGATGCGCTCTCCCTTTTTTCACGGTTCGAACAAAAACTGGAGGAATATCACGGCAACCTGAGCCGTTCCGTGGTGGAGCTTGCCAAGGATTGGCGCACGGATCGTGCGTTACGGCACCTTGAGGCGCTCTTGCTGGTGGCGGACGCGAAAAATACTTATCTCGTGAGCGGTAACGGCGATGTCATTGAGCCGGACGACGGCATCGTTGCCATCGGCTCCGGCGGGCCTTATGCGCTGGCCGCCGCTCGCGCATTGTCCAAGCACACCTCACTCGCCCCCAAAACTATTGTGGAGGAAGCGCTCCATATCGCAGGGGAAATCTGCATTTTCACCAACGAACATCTCGTGATCGAAGAGCTGTGAAGAATCTCAAAATGCGCTCGCTGAAGCGCCGGGGCGGGCGAGGGCATCATCAATATGGTTTTCTATTTGCCTGAAAGCATTGAAGCAACCGCCACGCTGGAGGATATGTCACCGCGCCAGATTGTGGCCGAGCTGGATAAATACGTTGTCGGCCAGGGGGAGGCGAAGCGGTCCGTCTCGATCGCTCTGCGGAATCGCATGCGCCGCCAGAAATTGTCCGAAGAGCTCGCCGAGGAAATCCTCCCAAAGAATATCATCATGATCGGTCCCACGGGCGTTGGGAAAACCGAAATCGCCCGGCGGCTGGCGCGGCTCACGAACTCGCCCTTCATCAAGGTGGAAGCGTCGCGCTTCACCGAAGTTGGCTACGTTGGCCGGGATGTGGAATCCATGATCCGCGACCTGGTTGAGATTTCGATTGACATGGTGCGCGAAGAAAAGGTGAACGAGGTGGCGGAAAAGGCGGAGCAGAACGCCGAAGAGCGTTTACTCGACCTGCTGCTTCCGCCGGTCCCTGCGCCGCGCCCGGAGAAAGCGACCCCCGAAGAAGCGGAGCGGGCTCGCGAACAGCAGCAGAGAACGCGCGAGAAACTGCGCGCTCAGCTTCGCGAAGGCAAACTGGACGAGCGGCAGGTCGAAGTGGACGTCCGCGAACGCAGTTTTCCGGCGTTTGAGATTGTCTCCTCACAGGGCGTCGAGGAGATGGACATCAACATCAAGGATATTCTTCCCGGTCTTTTCGGCCAGAAATCCAAAAAGCGGCGGATGCGAGTGGCAGAAGCCATGGATTATCTGATCCAGGAGGAAGAAAACAAGCTTATTGACATGGATCAGGTCACACGCGCGGCGGTTGAGCGCGCCGAGCAGTCCGGCATTATTTTTGTCGACGAGCTGGACAAGATTGCCGGCCGCGAGCACGGGCACGGTCCCGACGTGAGCCGCGAAGGCGTACAGCGCGATATTTTACCCATTGTCGAAGGCACCACCGTCAACACTCGTTATGGCATGGTGCGGACCGATCATATTCTCTTTATCGCCGCCGGCGCATTCCACGTAAGCAAGCCGTCGGATTTGATTCCTGAACTGCAGGGCCGCTTCCCCATCCGGGTGGAACTCCACTCGCTGACGGTGGAGGATTTCATCCGCATCCTCAAGGAACCCAAGAGCGCTTTGGTGAAGCAGTACACCGCGCTGCTTGAAACTGAAGGCATTAAGCTGAGCTTCACCGAAGACGCGCTGGAAGAGGTTGCGAAGTACGCCGCGACGGTGAACGACACGACGGAAAACATCGGCGCCCGGCGGCTCCATACCATCATGGAAAAGCTGCTGGATGAGATTTCTTTCGAAGGGCCTGATCTGAAAAAGAAAACCGTACGGATTGATGTATCCTACGTCCAGAAGCAACTGGCGGATATTGTCAAGAATCAGGACCTGAGCCGCTACATCCTGTAAGCGCAGCATGATGTGAGGTGGAAACAGCCCTGGCCCTTCTCCCGGTCGTCCTGCCTGCTCCCGCAATTCCTGATCGTGTTCCGAAAGACTTTGAAAAACCAGCGTCCGTTCTCCGCTGGGCCGGGCTGCTTTTCCTGTGCGGAGCCGTTCTCCTGCTCGGAGGCTGCGCCGCCGAAGCGCCGCCGCGGCCGCCCCGCGTCGAGCAGCCCGAAAAAGTGAATAATCTTACCGTCACCCAGATTGGTAGGACGCTGCGGTTGAGATTCACCGCGCCGGTTCGCGCCATGGACGGGCGAACGCTCACCAAGCCGTTGGGAGTTGACTTCTTCCGCCAAGCCGCGCCGCCGGGCCAACAGAAAACCTTTATCGCGGTCAAGCCGTGGGTTTCAATTCCAGCCCAGGACCTTTCGCGCTACAAGCACGGCACGGAGATTGTCTATGAGGATGAGCTTTCGCCCCAGGGATTCGCCCGCCTGGCTGGTGAGACCCTTGCCTTCAGCGTGATGACCTTCACGCGCGCTTTTCGTGGCCGCCTGCGGATCAGCGATCCCTCAAACATTGCTCGGACGCAATTGATCGATGTTTCCCCGCCCATTCAAAATGTGCGCACGCGCCAGATTCCTCACGCCGTAGAGGTTGAGTGGAGTGCTCCTGTGCGCAGCCTCACGGGCGCGCCGTTGCCGCCGGTGGTCAAATACCGTATCTATCGCGCTCAAAAGCCGCATTCCGGCTCATTCAACCAGGTAGGCGAAACTGCGTCGCCACCGTATCGGGACACGAAGTTCGAGTACAACCAGACCTACGTTTATAAGGTTCGCGCCGCCTTCGCGCAAAATGGGCACACCGCACAGACAGCGGATTCGCTCCCCGCCTCCATCACGCCGCGCGGCATTTTTCCTCCCCAGCCGCCTCAAGGCTTGACGGCGGTTTATACCGGCCAGGCGATTCAACTGGTTTGGAAACCCAGCGTCGCGTCGCGAGTTGCGGGGTACAATGTTTATCGTGAGCAATCGGGGCGCACCGTGCAGCGGATGAACCCGGAACTGCTGCGCACGCCCGTTTTTACGGATTCGTCGATTGCGCACGGAGGGCGGTACACCTATTGGGTCACGGCCGTCGATAAAGTGGGTAACGAGAGCCTCCGGTCACAGACGGCGACGGCGGAGGCGCGCTGAAGCCTGACTCCGGCAATTGCTGAATACCCCCGGAGAATACGCAGAGCTTGGGAGTATGCATCACCTCCATCACTTCAGACTATCGCCCGAGAGCCTGATTTTCCTTGGTATTTTCCTGCTGTTTGTCGCGAGCCAGGTTTTCTGGATCCTGAAGATTCGCCGCTGGAAGCAGAGGCTGCTCGAAAGCCGCAAGCTCAAGCTGGCGCTGGACGTTTTAGGGGCGATTATTTACGTGGCGCTGCTTGCCTACGGCTTCGCGGGGGCGCGCCGCACGCCCAGCCCCACCCGCCTCACCCTTACCGCCGCGTTCCTCGAAGCGCCCTGGCTTTGGTGGCTTTTCGGATCGCTGATCGGCTTCGCTTTTTACCTCCTCGTGAAGGGATGCGGTTTGCTGATCCGCATCTTCCTGCTGCCCTTCCGGTGGCGAGCCCGGCGCAAGTCCGCCGCTCTTCAAGCCCAGCGCTCCGGAAATACGAACATTGAAGCAGTCAGAGAGCCCGAGCCCGCTAATCCCGCCCGGCGGCACTTTCTCGAGCGCACGGCCACGCTCGTGGGTGCTGTACCTTTCGCGATGGGCGCTTACGGAGTTTTCATCGGCCGGCTCAATCTGAAAGTCACCCACCCGCGAATCGTGCTGCCGCGCCTCCCCGCTGCCTTTGAGGGATTCCGCATCCTGCAGCTTTCCGACTTGCATATCGGCCCCTTCATGACCGCGCGGGAAATTCGGAAGGTTGTGGAAATCTCAAACCGCCTTCAGCCTGACCTTGCCGTGCTGACGGGCGATTACGTCACGTGGGACGCCTCCACCCAGTACGCGGTGGTCGACGCGCTCTCCGGCCTCAAAGCGCAGCACGGTGTCTACGGATGTCTTGGGAATCATGAGATTTATACTCATACCCAGGCTTCCATCACCCGGCTCTTCGCCGCCCAGGGATTTCGCATTCTCCGGCAAGAGCAAGCAGTTATTCAGCAGGGGCAGGACTTCATCAACCTGATCGGCGTGGACTTTGAGTCACAGAGAAACTTTGGCAGGGAGGGCCGCGGGCGTGTTCGCAGATATCTCGAAGGCGTTGACCGGCTCATGATTCCCGGCGTGAACATCCTTCTGAGCCACAACCCCAACACCTTTGATCGCGCCGCGCAGTTGGGAATTGACCTCAGCCTCGCGGGCCACACGCACGGCGGCCAGGTGGCCCTCGAATTCCTCGACGTCGATCTTTCACCCGCACGGTTGATCACGCCTTACGTTCGCGGCTGGTTCAAGAAGGGCCGCGGGCAGCTTTACGTCAATCGCGGCATCGGGACCATCGCCGTCCCGATGCGATTCTGCTCGCCGCCTGAGATCACCGTCTATCACCTTACCCGCTACGCCTAGCTATCGCTGCTCAAGGATGCGGCAGCCTATTCCGGTCGGACCGTCCGTCTCGTGGCGGGCGATCGCTGAAAGCCAAGCAGTCACGCCCTCTCCTTTGGGGAGAGGGTGGCCGAAGGCCGGGTGAGGGGGCATCTAGCAAACGCTCGTGTCCGGCGTCACCGCGTTTATGAAAGGCGAGGGAATCTGTAGCCGCAGCATCCCTTTGCACCCGCTGAACGGCCGCTCAAATCTTCTTCTGTTCCACCTGCTCGAGATAGGTGTCCGCGAGGGGCCGGCTCAAATCGACGGCAAACTTCTCAACATTATTCAACGCAAAAACCGGCACACTGTTCTCATGCTGCGCCTTAATGCGCAGGAAATCCGCGCCTTCGACATCGTCGAGAACGAATGCGGGCCGCGCGTCATCCTTCGCGTACTGGACTTCCACGTGGCTCATGTCGATTCCCCGGACGTGCCGCATATAAAAACCATAGCAAGGCGTTGTTCCAAACATTGTCGGCTCGGGATAGCCTTTCTGTTTTTCCGGCAGCGTGATGGCGGCGTCAGCTTGGGTTCCGCCGCCCTGGCTCACGACGTAGATGTTGCTCAGCTTCACGTCTTCAATCGCATGGCCCGGAATGCCGCTCAAGATTGAGGCATAGCGCCCGGAGGTATTTGAGACAACGACGTTGCTGATGTTTACCCGCCGAAGCTTCCCCACCGGAGTACCTTCAGGACCGCGCATGCGGCTTCCGAGGCGCAGAAAAATGGGCATGTTCACGATGTCCCGCATCGTCACGTTGCTCACCGAAATATCTTCAAGCAGCGCTCCGTCCACCGTCTCAAGCGCCAGCCCCTGGCAGCGCTCGAACACGCAATTCGAAATCGTAATGTTCTGGAAGCCGCCGTTCGATTCCGTGCCGCATTTGATCCGTCCGGTGCGCCCCACGCGGTAGCCGTCCGGCCAGCGCTTGAAAGTTCCGTCGAGAACGGTTCCCAGCTCATAGCCTCCGGTGACAAAACAATTGGTGATGGTCAAGTTTTTGGTCGGCCGGGCCTCGCCGAGCGCGTAAGAGCTTTTGGGGCAGATTCCATCATCCCACGGTGAATTAACCGTGCAGTTTGAGACTCGCACGTTCTGGCAGCAGTCGATGTCCATCCCATCGCGGTTTGTGTCGATCACGAGGTTATCCATTGTGAAGTTGTCCACGCCGGTTGCGAGAATCCCAAAGTGGCCGCCCTGGAAAATTGAGAAGTCGCGTAGCGTCACGTTGTGGCAACGCTTGAGCGCAATCGCCTTGTCGCCAAGGCCGAGATACCCCCGATGGCCCACCGACCGCCTCAACCCCTTGCCCCAGATAAGTCCCGGCCCAATAATCGAGACGTTTTGCAACCCTTCGCCCCAAATCAGGCTGTTATGCCAGTGGCTGTGGCCAAAATCTTGATATTGCGGCTCGGGTCCCGGTTCGGGCGGATCGTATCCGCCGCTCCCGCCTTCGGCCGGCGGCTCCGCGCCCAGAATCGTCGCGCCGTGATCGAGATACAGCGCGATGTTGCTCTTGAGGTGAATCGAATAGCACAAGTAAGTTCCCGCCGGCACGAGCACCGTCCCCCCACCGGCGGCAGCCGCTGTTTCAATGGCCTTGTTGATTGCGGGCGTGTCGAGCGCTTTGCCATCGCCCTTCGCGCCAAAAGTTCGCACGTCATAGACGCCGGAGATCGCGGCAGCGTGGAACGCTCCGGCCGCGGAAAGCGGCGGCGGAGCAAGCGCAATGGACGTTTTAGGGGGAGGGGTGGGGGGATGGCGATGAGGATGAGGCGCCGTCTGCGCGAAAAGCTCTGTCGCGGCGGAAAGCCCGGCGCCGATCCCCAGCATTTTTTGCAGCGCTTGCCGCTTACTCCAAATAATGTTCTCTGATTTCTCCGTCATGCCATCTCCTCTCTGAATCATTCATGGAGCCGCATCATCACCGCATTCCGCCCGGCCCTGAGCGTAAACCGTCGGGCAATGACCCCGGATTTGTGCACGCGCCACTCGAATCTGGACTGTCGCGCCCTGGAAGGGCATGATTCAATAGCCGGAGGCAACGCCCCCGGAAACAGAGCCAACCCCCAATCCGACCCTGAAAGGGTCGCATCCGGCCTTGCTGCCACAACAGCCTGTGACCCCTTCAGGGTCATGCTCGCAAGGATTCTCGTTTTCCGGGGGCGTTGCCCCCGGCTATTTTGTAAATCCCCTTCAGGGATTCTTGCCAGACACTCTGCTCAATGCGTACGGAACCTCACGCCTTCCGAGTCGCAAATTATCTCGCAAATCATCACGCTTTTGCGATATCTTTTCGAAGTCGCACCATCAAGGCGTAAACTTCTGCGATGAAGGCGGTGCAATGATCAATGTGAAGAGAAGAACCCGAAAGCAAGCTGCCCAGAGCGGCGGGGCCGCAACCAAGGCAAACTGTCATTCTGAGGAGCGAAGCGAAGGAAGAATCTCTGTATTTGAAAAAGACAAAATACGGGGATTCTTCCGCTTCGCTTCGCTCAGCGTCAGAATGACATGGTCCCCAAATGGCTCAACGCAGAAGTTAGCTTGGAGCAGCGCCCGTTGGGGCGCCGTGGCTGCGGCACTGGTGATCCTCTGCTGCGCGAGCGCGCACGCGCAAAATTCCCAGCTTGCCCCGGTGCCGCCCATGGGCTGGAACACGTGGTATGCCTTCGGGTGCCACATCACTGAAACGTCCGTTCGCATCCAGGCGGACCAGATGGTGAAAAACGGCATGAAAGCGGCGGGCTACGATTACGTCAACCTCGATGATTGCTGGCAGGGCGCGCGCGACGCCCAGGGC
>DASUKV010000379.1:0-2780 GCA_036278555.1 Terriglobia bacterium | reverse complement strand
ACTTTGCCCAGCACAACGGTCCGCCGGGCGCCGGTGACCGACGGCAGATTCCCCGGCAAACCGTGAAGGGTACGATGTGCCAGTAACGCGAAGGCGATAGCTTCTTTAGCGTCCACGGGCAAACCGTACGAATCCGCGAGACGCACTTCCACTCCCGGCAGAAGCGCGCCGATCCGTTCCAGCAGAAAAGAATTATGCGCGCCTCCTCCTGAAACGATCAGCCGTTGGATTTTGGTTCTCGAGAGAACCCAGCGCTCGAATGAATCAGCGATAGAGCGGGCCGTTAGTTCCGTAGCCGTGCGGAGCAAATCCGCAGACGCGGCGCTTGCACGGGAAAGAAAATAGCGCTTGACAAACTCAGCGCCAAATTGTTCCCGGCCCGCGCTTTTCGGAGGGTTACGCTCGAAGTAGGGCAAGCGCAGAAGCTTTGCAACCAGCGGTTCGATCACCTCGCCCTGTTCCGCCCATTTTCCCCCTGCATCGTACTTCTTACCTCCCGAGCTAAATTGCCGGACGAGTCCATCGATCACCATGTTTCCGGGACCGGTATCAAATCCGGTTACGTCCTCGGGCCGGGCGCCGGCAGGAATCACCGTGACATTGGCGATCCCGCCGATGTTGAGCGCCACCACGCCGAATTTCGCATCGCGCAGCAGCAGGTAGTCCGCCATCGGAACTAACGGCGCCCCGTGTCCCCCCGCGGCCATGTCCGCAGTCCTGAAATCCGCTACAACCGGCGCTCCGGTCCGCTCGGCGATCACGGCTGCCTCGCCGATTTGAAGCGTGCTGGCGGTGTGACCGCGGACTGTCCTCCGCGCGCGGGTTCGTCTGATTCCGGCTGCCGGCCCTTGATGAAACACCGTTTGCCCATGGGAGCCAATCACAGCGAGCCGCCGGGGAGAAACTCGCCCGTTGCCGCAGACGGCCAACGCCGCTTGCGCGAAAAGCTCGCCCAAAGCAAAGTTCATCGTGCTGATTTCACCGGCCGTTGTTGGCGAGCCGCCGGCCAGTTCCAACAGCCGTTTGCGGACCGAAGCGGGGTAGGGAAGAGTGATGAACGCTCGCAGCGAAACGTGGGGCCTATTGGGAGAGCCGCTGATTTTGACGAGCGCCGCGTCGATCCCGTCCATCGACGTACCGGAGATCAGCCCGACTGCCCAGCGTGCCTGGCTCATCGTCATGATTGAAGCTGCCTCTTAAGCTCGGCCAACAGATTGAGGGCTTCGAGCGGCTTCATGTTGTCAGGATCGGACTCCTCGATGGCGCGAACGATCTCGGAATTGAGCGGCGTAAAAATGGTGAGTTGTACGGGGCCTGGCTTCGCTCCGCTCGTCTGAGGGGCGAGTTTTTCACTCAGGTTGTGTTCGCTCTGCTCATGGCGCGCCAGAATTTCACGGGCGCGCTCGATGACACCGGCAGGAAGCCCCGCGAGGCGCGCCACTTCAACGCCGTAGCTCTTGTCCGCGCTGCCGGGTTCGACCTTGCGAAGGAAGATGATATTTGAGCCGGATTCTTTCACGGCTACATGGTAATTGCGCACGCCGGGCAGGAGGTCCGCAAGTTCCGTCAACTCATGGTAATGAGTGGCAAAAAGGGTTTTGGCGCCAGTATGCGCCTGCAGGTATTCGACGACCGCCCAGGCGATGGCAAGACCGTCAAATGTGGCCGTGCCGCGCCCTACTTCGTCCAGCAGGACCAGGCTTTGCGCCGTCGCGGTGTTGAGGATCCCGGCGGCTTCCGTCATCTCCACCATGAAAGTAGAACGGCCCTGCGCCAGGTTGTCCGAGGCTCCAATGCGCGTAAAAATGCGGTCGAGAATCGGAAGCTTCGCGCGCTCCGCAGGAACGAAGCATCCGGTCTGCGCCATCAGAGCGGTCAAGGCGGTCTGGCGCAGATAGGTGGATTTACCGCCCATGTTGGGTCCAGTGATGATGAGGATGCGGTCGGTTGAGGAGTTCAGGTAAAGATCATTGGGAATAAAAGGGCCGGCCTGGGCGTGGGAAGCGATGTGCTCAATCACCGGATGGCGGCCCTGGACGATCACGAATTCCCCGTCACCGGAGATTTCCGGCCGGTGGTAGTTGCGCTCCGCGGCGAGCCAGGCAAAGCAAGCGAGGACGTCCAATTCGGCCAGCACCGCGGCGGTTTCGCGAATCCGGCGTGATTCGGCGCCCACCTGGCGGCGGATGCCGGCGAAGAGGTCGCGCTCAAGTGCCTGGCGCTTCTCCTCCGCGTCTAAAATTCGGGCTTCGAGTTCTTTCAGTTCCGGCGTGGTGAATCGTTCAGCGTTCACCAGGGTTTGCTTGCGCTCGTAATCGGCGGGCGCAAGGCGGAGATTGGCTTTCGAGATTTCAATATAATAGCCAAAAACATTATTGAACCGCACCTTCAGGCTGCCGATGCCGCTCCGCTCGCGCTCGCGCGTTTCAATCTGCGCTATCAGGCGCTTGCTGTGCTGGCTCAACTCGCGCAACGAATCGAGCTCGGCGTTGTAACCCGGCCGGATGAGGTTTCCCTCTGTCAGCAGGACAGGAGGCTCCGGGTGGATGGAGGATTCGATCAAACCGTGGACATCAGCCAGGTCATCAAGTTTTCCGTGCAATTCGCGCAGCATGGGTGCTTCGAGCCGGGCGAGGACTTGGCGCACCTGTGGCAGTTGCGTGAGCGAGAGCTTCAAGGCCAGCAGGTCGCGGGCGTTGGCGGTTTCAAGCGTGATTTTGCTCAGCAGGCGCTCAAGATCTTGAATCTTTCCCAGCGTGCGACGCAGCTCTTCGCGCGCA
>DASUKV010000378.1:0-16931 GCA_036278555.1 Terriglobia bacterium | reverse complement strand
CGCCTCCGCCTGCGCAAACAGAGGCCGCGCTTTTTCCCAGTTGCCCAGCACTCCAAGATGGTCAGCTTCCTTCAGTAGTTGCGCGGGGTTTTGGGCTCGTGCGGGAGCGCCGGCGGCAGCCGCCGCAAGCACCACTGTGATCATGAGAAGGCTGGAGTAATGTGCTCTTGACTTCATGGGAACACCTCCCGCAGTTCACCGAATGATGACGGGGTAATACTCCCAGTCCGCCTGGCGATGGCGGACGCCGAGAAGATAGAACCCTTGCGGCACGGTATTGAGGTCCAGGCGGACACGGAGAACGGTCAAAGAGTGTTCGATGTGCGCGATTCCGGTCGCCCTTAGAAGGGACTCTTTTCCCGATCGCGTGATTTTGACGTCGTAGGAGCCTTCCGGGCTTACCAGCGGCAGGATCATCGAGAGCGCCACGCGGGTGTGCGGGAGCCTGACGGGACCCGTCCGGGGATTCGCCGTCTCCTCTTCGCCCCTCGACAAGAACCGATTTCTGAGATCCACCGTGACGGTCCGGTATCGGGTGTTGCGGAAGAGAGCCGAAGAGAGAATATTTTCTGTGAAGCGTTTGATGTGAACCGGCACGGCAGTCCATCGCCAAAGACCCACGATGGCAATCACCAGTAGGGCGCTCACCGCAACCCACTGGAGTGTTTTGCGCCGATCGGTTTCCTGGCGGAAAATCTCATAGTCCAGGAAACAGGGAGAGCACGAGGTCAGATGGTCGGCCCAGACCTCCATCTTCGATGCGTCCGCCTTGTGAAGCGCCAGGGCTCTGAGAGTGGCTCTGTCTGGACAACCGGCGCGGTCCGGATTCGGAAGCCCACCTTCCCGCAAGAGTTGACGGACAGCTTCAAGCAGCCGTGCTTCGGCGTCCCGGCGCAGAGGTTGGTCAGGCATTTTCCTGGCCTCCGCGGAAGGATGAAGGCGGTTTGCTCCGCCTGATGCGGTTACGAGCCTTCTTGATTCCGTAATGATACTGCACCTGGGCGTTATCGGCGCTGATCCGGAGCTTGCGCCCAATTTCTTTCCAGGAATGGCCGCTCAACCGAAGAGAAAACATGATGCGGGTGCGCTGATTCATGTAGCTCATCAACTCATCGAAGAGGAGACTCTCCTCCGGATCGCCGGTCGGGTCAGTATCCGCTGGATTTCGCAGTAAATCCAGGTCGTTGCTCGATCCTGAGTATTCAATTCGAGGCCGCCGCGACTGAATCCGGTTCGCCCGCCGGACAAAGGACCAAAACAAGTACTGATCGAGGTTTCGGATTCGATTCCTAATACCCGGGTGGCGTCCACAAGCGGAGAGGAGGGAATTCACCACGCCTTCAAAGGCTCCCGCCGCTTCTGCAGGGTCCAAACCGTAACGCTGGGCGTAGGCGAGGGCGCGCTTCCAAGTTCGGCGTGCCGCCGCCAGGAGATCCCCCTCTGCGGAGTCCTCGTCCTCACCGCGATCAAGATTCCTAATCCAAAGCTCGGGATCAGGGTCCAAGTCTTACTCCCCCCGGCGAAGCCCGCTCGCCATCATTAAAAGCCAACAGAAATATTTGCTGCCCTTGTGTCTGGTCTCCTATTAAGAAAGAGGCTGGAAACAAGAGATTTCTTAAGGGATTTTCGGCAGAAAATTGCGTCTGCATGACGTATCGGCGGGGTTGAGAATGAGAAACTTTTAAGCTTTCTCGTGCGCGGAGCTTCTTTCTTGTTGGGGGAAGCAAGATGCTGCCAGCAAGAAAGGAGCTTGGGCTATGAAAGAAAGGAACTGCAAGTGCGAGTTGTGCAAGATCGAGTCGGCCTTACGTTCGAGTCTCGACAAGGGCTCACGTCGAGCCGATTTCCATGCGCTGACGGTAGGTCAGCCCCTTCCTGCCGCTTTTGACTCGCCGCTAAGCCTTATTGAACGGCTCCATTGCCGGGACTTAGGGTCGAATCAGCAGGATCTAACCGATCAGATTCTTGAATGGCTCATTCAGGCTTATCATCGCGGGTTCGAAAATGAAGTGATTTCGGAAACCCTGGGCCTCGCTTTCATCCCCGCACTCCATCATATTTATCGAGAGGTTTGCAGTTCTTTTGGAGGTCTGGCGGAAGAAGATGTCGCGCAGCAGGCGTGGGCTGTTTTCTTCCATGTCTTGCGGCGGCCATCCCTTGTGGCGCGACATCGATATTTTTCGATTGCCATCACCCGAGCGGTTCGAAAACTCATGCTGAAATGGGCAGCCACAGAGGCCCGGTTTCGGTCCGAGTGTGATGGTGAAGCGAGCGCCCACGTAAATGTCGAGCTTGCAGCCCCATGCGCCGCCGGGCCAGCCATCCTTCTCGAAGAGCTATTGAACCATTGCCGCCGAAATGGATTACTGCAATCGACCGACTATGATCTATTGGTCAAGCTGAAGCTTGAGGGCCTTGAGGCGAAAGAGATCGCGGCAGCGGATGGCGCCGTTTCTTCAGTAGCCGTGCATCACCGAATGCAACGAATTATGAAACGATTGCGCAGCATGGCAGTGACATAACGATTTTTTGAGCGAACGAAGTCCTTGTCGAAAAGCGGAAAACAACCCATACCCAAAAAAGCCACACCGGGAGCGGTCAATTTTTTCCTGGCCAATTCTAGCCTCACATTAGCCATTAGAGAGATAGAAGGGAATTCCCGCCGGATGCCCCTTCGGCTTGCCAGGTTATCGATCCCCTGATCGTGCTCCTGTCCTGGGATGCCTCTTGTGAAGAACCCTCGGTCGGCAAGACCTGCCTCATGTCTCTGATGTACCTAACGCCCGGCTCACTTCCCTCTGCCGCCCGCCTCTTTCGCCTCCGCCGGCGGGAATTCCCCAAATCCACTTGGCTGAGGAAAGATACGATGCACCGCATAATCAAGCTCATTGACGGCTACGGCGCGAGATGGCTGCTCCTGCAGGTTCTTGCCATTTTCGCTAGCGGGACGCCTGCATTTGCCCAAGCGGGGGGAGACCGCGTCAGCCAATTCATGGCGAATGCGCTCTCTTACGGCCAAAGCCTTGGCATCTACGCAGCAGGGTTCCTGGTGATCTGGGCGGTCGCCAATGTTGCTCGCGAGCGGCCCAGCGCCAAGCAATGGATTGGCGCTGGAGCGGCGCTTCTGCTTTCTTCAATCCTTCAGCTCCTTCAGAGTTTTTGAAACCATGTCCCTCCGTCTCAAACCCGTCGCTCGCTCGCTTTCGGCCCACGCCTCCTTCTTCGGCCTGGAACTTGAGGACTGGGGTCTGGTGCTTGCCTGGGGGATCGTGATGCGGCTGATTGGCGACCGGATTCACCGCGTATTGATGGGTTTCGTACCCGTGTCAGCTCTTCTCGCTTACGGATCATCGCTTATGTTCATAGTCGTCATTCGCTGGGCCACACGAGGTAGGCCGCGAGGATATCTGATTTCCTGGGTGCGGCATCATCTGCGCGCCAAAGCCCATGTCGCGCGGACGGCTGAAGCAGAACCCTTGTATCTGGGTGACGAACGCCCATGATTCAACCGACGGCAATCCATCTCGTCTGTGCAGCCCTGGGCGGGCTTGCCCTGTTTACCTTGGGCCTTGCGGTATTTCTCCCAGCTAACACTGCACTTCGAGAATTGCCTCTCACGCGGCTACAGGATGAAAAACTGTCGCCTCTCGCGGCCCAAATCCCACTCCTTGAGATTCGGGATGACCTAATCGTCCGGCGCGACGGATCGTTCGCGGCGGGCTGGCAGGTGGAAGGCGTCTCCACGGAATACGCCTCTCCTGAGCGATTGGAAGAAGTCAGCCGTGCGTTTGATGCCTTCGTTAAAAGCATTCGTCATCCTGATATCGAACTTCAATTCCGCTATACCGTAAGCCCCGAAAGCACGGGCATCCTCCGAGAACGCAAGGAGACGAGTGAAGATCACAATGCCGCCAGCCTGTGGCTTGAAGAGAACCGGCTATCGTTCTGGCAGTCCGGAATTGAAGCTGAACAGTTTCGTTCCGTAAAGCTTTATGTGTTTCTCGCCTGGAGACCGCGCTTGAGCTGGGAAAGTCGCTCTGCATACTCCCGGTTTGCAAGCTCGCTGTGGAGTGGTCTCGTCCACGGTGGAGTCTCGCAGCTTCCACAGATTCTCTGTCGCGCCATTGAGCAGGCGAAAACCCGCGCCATTGTCGAACGCAATCGGGCTGAGCATTACCGGCTGGTTGAAGAATTCAGTCAGATCCTCGAAACGTACCGGATCGGGCTCGAAGCGATGGCGCCTGTTAAGCGCCTGTCCGAAGCTGAACTGGCCCGTCTCCTGTACCGATCCCTGAATCCTGCTGATCCGTATCTTGTCTCCACTGCCGCCAGCGAAACCGGCAGCCTGCTCAATACAGACTGGTCGGAAGGAGTCCGTTATCTCGATCTCGGCGGGATCTTGAAGTCGGTGGTAACGCTTTCGGAATTGCCCGAAGCGACTTTTGCTTCGCTGATCCGGCCATTAACCGGCCTGCGCTTTCCTTCGGAACTGATTGTGAACCTCCACGTTCCCGACCAGCCCAAAAAGATCCGTAAGCTTCGCGCCGTAATGAAAAAGAGCCTCGCCTTCCAGCTTCGCAATGACGGGAGCCGTCGGCGGGATTTTCAGGCTGCCGCTCTGGAGCGCGATACGGTCGAAACCCTGACCTCCGCCGTCACTTCTTCGCAGAAACTTGCCGAGATTGAAGTGGGCATCGTTGTCTCCAGTTCGAAACCCGCTTATACCGCGAAGGAACGGGAGGAGTCAGCGCGCGAGCTATCACGCCGGGTTGAGGCCGTCCTCCATGCTCTCGGGCAGATGAACGGCGCGCGGGGTTATCGTGAAGATGTCGCCTTGTTCCCGATCTTTACTTCTCTGTTGCCGGGTCTTCACGGCGTCCGGCCAACTCGCCGGGACTTTACGCTGCTTTCAGGGCAAGCCGCCGACCTGATTCCGTTGGAGCGCCCGTGGCGAGGTAGACCGAACGGAACCCCAGTATTTTTAAGCCCGACGCGGGAAGGCGTTCTGTTACGGCTCAATCCGTTCAGCCCGGAATACGCCAATGCCAACATCCTGGTCACTGGCAAGACAGGCTCTGGAAAATCCTTTCTTATTAAACAACTGCTGCTCCAATTGCAAGTCCTCCATCCTCGTATCGCCATTGTCACCAAAGGCACTGACTATCGCGCCTTGATCGAACTCCTGGGAGGCCAGTATCGGGAGATCAGCCTCCGTACCCCCACAGTGAAGAATCCCTGGGACTTTGGCGGAGCGGCTCCTGACAATACTCAGGTTGAGGCGGTTGCCTCCCTGGTTTTTCACATGGTGGGTAAAACCGGCTCGGATGATGCGGTCGCACTCAGCTTCCTCGAAAAAGCCGTCCAGATGACCTATGACCGGCTGCTGGCCATTGGCAAGATGCCGCGATTCTCCGATCTTAAATGGACGCTGGAGCATTCTCTCACCGGCAATGCCATGACCGAAGAATTGGCGCATCTTCTGGCTTTCAAACTCAACCGCTGGACTGGAGAGGGGGTCTACGCCCAGCTCTTTGACCGTGAAACCAGTCCTGAATTCAAAGCTGAGAACGACATCGTTTGTTATGACATTGACGGCCTCAAAGAATCTCCCGAGCTTCAAACGGCCGTAGCCTTCACGATAGCGTGGGCGGTGGATCAGCAGATCGGTCGCCGGGATGCGAGGGGCGCCCTCCGGCCAACCCTCGCCATCTTTGACGAAGTATGGGCGATGCTCGAAGACCCGATTCTTGGAGCCCAGATTCTCCATGCCTTTCGCACCGCGCGCAAGCGGTACGGTTCAATTATTGCGGCAAGCCAAGGAATTGAGGATTTTGTGGGAACGGCAGAGGCTCCACACGCGATGGGCCTTGCCATCCTCCAGAATACGGAAATGAAATTCATCTGTGCCCAGTTGGGAGACGTTTCGAGACTCAAAGAAGTTCTGCACCTGACGGACACGGCCGTTGAGACGGTTAAGGAACTGCGAAGCGTTCCCGGACATTTCGCGGAAAGCTATCTACTGGTGGGAAGCCAGGCTGAGATGAGCACCGTGATCCAGTTGACGGCGACTCCTTTTGATTATTGGGCGACGACCAGCCATCCCGTCGAGATGAACTTCCGCCGCAAGTTTTCAGAAGAACACCCTGAGTTCTCTCAGCTTGAAGTGATCTACCAACTGGGTTTGGCTCACCCTCATGGGCTTCGCTCTTCGAGCCGCAAGAAAGAGGTAACATGCGCCGCCGAAAATTAACGCTGATAAGCCTGACTCTGGGCGCGCTAGTAATCGCGCCTCTAATGGCCCGCGCCCTCTTTGGCGTTATTCCCGTCGTGGACTGGGACGCTCTGGTGCGGCTGGGGCATGAAATCGGTCTTTCGCAGAGTACCCTGAATACGCTCAGCGGCTATGTGAATCAATACAACCGCATTAACGCTGGGGTGCAGGAAGGCATTGCGCTCACTCGCGGTAGGAATTTGCAAGGACTTATGGGCCAGATTGTCGGGAGCGAGCTTCCCCAGTTCCAACAATTGCAGCGCGATTTTCGCAATGTGCTCGTTGATCCCCGCACGTTGCGAAGCGACCTCGAAGGAACTTACGGTAACGTCGTGGAAAATGCGCCTCTCCCCGACCAACAGCGTATTGACGCCGCCGATGCCACGGCGACGATGGGCCTGTTTGACGCTTCCCGGGTCGAATCGGTCGCGGAACAGGAGGAGTTAGACGCCGACGATCTCCAAGGTCGAGCCGCAGAAGCAAGCCCCGGCGGAGCCGAAAAGCTTACGGCGGCGGCGAGCGGCGCTCTTCTGAGGTCCGAAGCTTACAACCAGCGGCTATTAGCGCGTCTGATGAGGCTTCAGGCTCTGGCTCTTGCTCGAAAGAACTCCGTCGACAAGGAGCGCGAACAGATCCGCCAGCAACAACTCACAACGGTTTCGGGCCTTATGGGCGGGATGGCGCTTTCTTATGGCATTGGCGATCAGGTGAGGTAAGGATGGACGTTCCTGACGTTGGCAGCATCAGCCAGTTCCTAGCAAGTCTTGGCGGCCTGTGGAGCCGGGCCGAGCAATACCTTCCGCTCGTCCAGCAGGTGGCGGCGCCGCTCGCCGGTCTTGTGTTTACCTTCACGATGCTCCAGCTCATGTTTGACGACAGCTCGGAGGAAGACTACTTCCGCATCATAGGCCGGTTTGGGATCGCGCTCGCCCTTCTTTCCGATTATAGAGGTTTGTTTATGGAGTTGAACCAGGCGAGTTCTTCGCTCGCCCATCTCTTCGCCGATCCGAACAGCTTCCAGAACTTCTTCACCCAGCTACAGTCTCAGTTCACGCTCTTAAGTGGCATTATGACTTTCACTTCGATCCTGACCGGAAGCCTGACCACGCTCCTCGTCATGCTGGCCGCAGTGCTTTTGGTGCTGGCCTATGTGGGCCTGGTGCTGGCGCAAGCGATTGCCGTCATCCTGCTCTACGTTTTCGGACCCTTGCTTCTGGCCGTCCTTCCGCACCGGCGGCTGAGCGTTGCAACTTATAACTATTTCAAGGCTCTCATCCAGGTGCTGCTCTGGCCCGCGATATGGAGCCTGATCTTCGCGCTCTTCACCGGGGCGCTGCTCCAGGTAATCGTCCAGACGCCGTTGACGAATCTCGTTCCGGCAATCCTTCTGCTTCTTCTGGCGATTATCCTGACCCAAATCCCGAAGCTGACAGCATATATGACGAGTGGAGTTCTGAGCGCGGCGGGAGGTGCATTGTCCGAGCTGATTACGGCCGGGTTGATGTATGCCACCTACCGCGTGGTCGAGACCGGCGCATCGGCAGGACTGGCCCTGGCCACGGGCGGCTCGGCGACGACGCTATCTCAAACAGCCGGATATATGATGCGAAGCCGAAACTCAGAGCCGATCATGACTCGCCCGGTACGATTCTCTCCAACGCCTCCCCCTGAATTGGAAAGCTAAGAGCAAGCCATGAAGAGCAATGTGTCAGAACACGAAGCCGATCAAGCCGGCGTCCGAGGCGGTGATTATGTCGAATTTTACAGCCATTTGGCGATCCAGGCCCGCCGTGCTTCGCGGGTGGCATTATTCGCCTGCGCGGTCGCGTTGGCCGCGATCATCGTGGCGATCGCGGGAGAGATGAAGCCGCCGATTGTGCTTCGCGTTCAAAAAGGAAAGGTCGTATCGCTCGCGGGCTCCGGGGTCGAGGTTCCCACTACGGTCACAAGCCGCGAACCCAGCCAGGACGAAAAGCTTGCCTTTGTCGCTAGTTTCCTGGAAAAGTTCGTCGATGTAGATCCACTCTCGGTGAAGCGGAACACCACCGAAGCTCTCAACATGATGACCGGAACGCTGCGCGAACGCCTGCTGAGAAAGCTTAACGAAGAAAGGTACGTGGATCAGATCAGGGACGACGATGTCACCGCCACGCTTAGGGTGAAGTCCGCCGAGGGAGTTCCGGGTGATCCTTACACGGTAGTGGTGCTTGGCGAAAAGCGGATGACCAGCCTTGTCAACGGCGAGGAGACCCAAAAGGAACTACTGGCCAAATACACGATTCGCCTCGCGCCCGTACCACGCGCGGCAAGCAATCAGTGGACCGGCCTTGAGATCGCAGACTACAAGGAAGAGGTGCTGGGAGAATGAGAAAGCACAAGGTTCTAATTCTGCTGTTGACGACGGTATTTTTCAATGCCGGTGTCTCGTTTTCACAGCCGTCAAAGAACCCGGCTAAGTCACCTCGGCCAGCGGCCAAAGCAAACAGCGACGGATTGGCTACGCTCGCTCCGCCCTATGTGATTTCTACCCTGCCGCATTTCGCGGTTTGGATTCAGTTCCCGAAAGCCGATACGATTCGGCGGATTGCGTTGGGCGACCGCAATTATTTCGCGGTGGAAGCTGACAAGAACGATCCCCATTTCGCGGTCGTGAAGCAGACTCTGGTTCCTCACCCGAACGGCTCCCAAAATATCGAGACCAACATGCTGGTGTATATGGCTTCAGGTACAGTTATCGATATTACGCTGCGAAGCGGAGCGATGCAGCAAACGGCCTACCGCATTGATTATCCGCTTGCCGAAAGGAATCGGATTCTGCGAGCGCCAGTGTTCACGCCCGCCGCATTACCGCAGGCTGCCAAAAAGCGTGCTCAAGAGCGCGCAAGCGAACTGCTGAAAAAGCGTCTGATTGGAGAAATGAAGATTTCCCGCAAAAGGGCTGGCGGTGTTTCTGCGTCGGGCCTGGTATCACATCTTTACCGAATTCAACGCTTGGGTGCGTTCGCCTTCGTTTCCTTCGATGTCGAAAATACTTCATCTATGGTCATCGATCTCGAATCGCCCGAGCTTAACTTGGCGACGGTACACAAAAGAGGAAAGCTCAGGAAAAAGACGGTCGTGCTCAACGCTGAGCCAATTCGACTCGCTGCTGCCTGGCTTAGCCCACGGCAGCTTCAGCCTGGTGGCCGCGCCCTGGGAGTTGTCGATTTCGAACCACCGGCTCATGATGCCAATCAACAGATCGTTCTCGACATTGTGAACCGCGCGATCGCGGATAAACCCGTCGAAATTCGAATCGAATAGGGGAGCCTGATGAACGCGAATAAGCAAGACAAGCCAGGCCCGGCCAGTGTTCCCATCGGCAGCGCTGACGAAGAGCGGCAGAGGACGCTCGCAGACGCGGCAATGGGAAAGATCAAGGAGTCAGAAAGATTAAGCAGCTTTGGGCGATTTGTGCTCAAAGCACAGAATCTCTTCGCCCGTCCTCAGTCATCGAGCTCAAAAATCGGAAAACGATGGCGTGTCAAACCCTTACTGGTGTTTGCCGCGACCTTGCTTCTTCTAGCTTTGGCTCTCTTGTTTGTGCTTTCGCAGCCGGTAGCGAAGACCAGCCGGCGATTCCCGAATTCGTTGACAGGTCCTGCCGATAATCAGCCATTACCGAAGGCGTTCTCTCTTCAGTCCGCACCAATTGCCGAGAGCCAGTTGGCCGGAGAAGAAAGTAGCTCAGAGTCGGCTCCTCTCAGGCAGACAAAGACGAAGAGACTCGCCACTATTCACAACTCAGCCAGGGGACACCGACTTAGGCAAAAGCAACAAACGGATATTAGTCGTACCCTGTCTGATGACAGCCTCCGGTCTCCTGCCACCGTTTTTGTAAATGATCCGGCCCCTGCTGGAGCATCCGCAGGAACGAAGGCGGCAAGAGCATTTTCCGGCACGGCATCCGCCGCTGATACTGTTCTGCCTCAGGGCACCGAGATTCTCGCCCGTACCACTAATGCCATATCAAGCGGTCTCGAATCCCCGGTGGTCGCCATCGTGGACCAGGATGTGAAGCTGGATAGCGCGATTGTTATCCCGCAAGGCAGTCGCGCCATTGGATTAACGGCGGGAGCGGCCAGAAATCGAGTGAACGTCAAATTCACCGCCATCGTGCTGCCGGACGACAGTGAGGTTAAGTTCTCCGGCTTGGCTCTGATGGGCGATGGAAGCGCTGGCCTTGCCGGAAAAACCGCAGGCACGAACCATCGGGTTCTCGCCGGTATTGCCCGAACCGCAGCCGGAGCGGGCGCTTTGGCTGCCGAATTCGCCGGTCAAACGTCCAGCACTCTCGGACAGCCTTTTTCCGAAGGCGACCTGCTGAGGAACCAAGTCGGAGCCGAAATCGCCAACGAAGGCTACAGCGCCTCGAACCGCCTGGCGCAGCCGCTGGGGATGCCCACCGTCAGAGTTCCTGCCAACCAGCGGATTCGGATTTTTCTCCTGACCCCGATCCAATTCGAGAACGGAAAGTTGCACGTCCTGAATTCTTCCTCCGGCGCGAGCAATCCTACGTCCGTGACGCTAAGCCCCAGCGCTGATGTTCGAGGCGTGGGTCAACTGGAAAGCGCCCTCGAAACTCAGTCAGCCACTATTCAGGCTCTGGAAGTAGAGATCGCACATCTCCAAGCTCAGGCAGCAACAGATCAAGGCCGCAAAACTCATTAGGGTGGAAGAGAATTAGTGATCTCAGTTAGCTCGATTGAGGAACTCACAACGATGTTGAAGCGACAGAGATACGTCCTCGACCATGAAGCCATTGCCTTGGTTTATCTGGCGCTTGCGATGGAGAAGCCACTCCTGATCGAAGGTCCTCCCGGAGCGGGCAAGACAGAAATTGCCAAGGTGCTGGCCGAAGGTCTTGAAATGCCGCTCATTCGCCTCCAGTGCTACGAGGGTGTTGATGAATCAAAAGCTCTCTACCAATGGAATGAGCCGCTTCAGCGTATGGCTCTCGAATTCTTACGGCGCACGCTCGATGGCGAATCAACGGAGCCGTGGCGGGAACTGAAAACTAGACTTTACAGCCCTGATTTTCTCGTTCCGGGCCCAATCTTGCAGGCTCTCCAATCCGAACAGTCGGCAGTGCTCTTGGTTGATGAGGTCGATAAAACCGACGCCGCATTTGAGGCATTCCTGCTCGAAGTCTTGTCGGATTTTCAGGTTTCGATTCCGCCCATGGGAACCGTGAAGCCCAAACACCGTCCCGTGGTCGTCCTGACTTCGAACGCCCAACGAAAACTGACGGACGCGCTGCGGGGCCGCTGCTTTTTGCTGTGGGCAGACTATCCTGCGCCCGACCGCGAGGCAGCAATCCTGGCTTTGCGCGCCGCGAATGGCGCTTGGGCTTCACGAGACGACCGTGTGCAGCCAGCCTTGGTTTCGCGGGCCAGCGGCTTCACACAAGCCTTGCGACATCTCGGGATGGCGAAGCCCCCGGCCATCCGGGAGTCGCTGGACTGGATGCACGCCTTAGAGCTTCTCGGAGCGAGGGAACTCGATCATGACTCTGTGTCTCTTACGCTTCCCGTCTTGCTGAAGGTCAAGGGTGACATCGACCGCGCCCGAGGGAACCTGCCGCTCTTGCTGAAGCGGGCGAGCGCTGCCCACGAGAACCCACGATCTGAATCCACACCCGCGATCCGTTAGCTCTCCAATGAACCAACCCACAACCCATCACTGAGCCGTCACGCAAAGTGCAATGAACTGGATGCGATCCGCTCAACGTTTCCCTTATCTCGGCCTGGGCTGGGCCTGGACCGCAATCTGGCTTCTGGTTGCGCCCGACCGGTTTCTTGTCACCCGAACGCAAGGGTTCTGCGTGGGTCTGCTTTGCTTCACCATTGCCGTATGGCGAGGACTTCATCAGCTTTCTCGCATGATTCCCGCGGAGCTGAATATCCTGAAACTCGCCAAGCTCCCCGAATCTCCTGAAATGCAATACCTCGGCCACGGGTTTCAGTGGACGGCGAAGCTCGTCAACCAACTCCTCAGTCTTGAACGGGACGGCGGGCAGTTTCGGGAACGAAGCCGAAAATCCGGCGACCCCGGGGGCCTTCCGATTCTGCACGCGGCCGGAGCAAAACAAGAAAAGCCCGTCTTCATTCCCTTGAGCGACCTGGAGGGTCACATGCTCGTTTCCGGCGCCACGCGCACCGGTAAGACCCATTATCTGCAACTCGACATCGTTCAAGCCATCGAGCGCGGGAACGAAGCGGTTATCTTTATCGACCCCAAAGGCGATCTCAAGGTCTTGCACCGAGCTTATGACGCCGCCGTCAAAGCAGGCCGGGAAAAGGACTTCCTCTTCTTCTCGCTCGCCTTTCCCCACCTCTCCTGCACCTACAATCCCCTCCATAATTTCGTCCTGGGCATGGAGATTCCTGACCGCCTGGCGGGCCTATTGCCCGGAGGCGGCCAGTCCGAGCCGTTCAAGGCTTTTGCCTGGGAGGTCATCAATATCATCGCTCAGGCGATGCTGCTCGCCGGAGACCGGCCCCTGCTCTCGAAAATCGCCCGTTATGCCAAGGTCACTTCGAGTCTCGAAGAACTGCTCCCCAAGGTTCCCGGCAAAACTCCGGAGCACGAATACTTGCTTGCCTTGATTAAACACCCGCCCGACCACTACGACAAAATGGTCTCGTCCCTTAAGCCCCTGCTCTCGAAGCTCGACACCCCGGACTTTCGCAATCTGATGTCGGTCTCCAACCCTGACCTCGACTGGGACCGGGCGATTCGGAACAAGCGCATCGTCTATATGTTCATGGGTTCGATGATCGTCAAAGAGACCGCCTATGCGATTGGCATGTTGGCTCTTCAGGATTTATTGAACTTCATTGGCCGCGCCTACGCTTACGAACGAGCCAAGACTCCCGTTCGCATCATTGTCGATGAGGTCGGCAGGCTCATTTTTCCGGGCTTTGTCGATCTGCTCTCGCAGGCGGGCGGCCAAGGATTGATGGCGGTGCTGGCTTTCCAGAGCGTTGCCGATCTGGTCAGTGTCCTTGGGCAGGCTGGAGCGCAACAGATTCTCGATAATACCAACACCAAGCTCTGGTTCCGGGCGACCGATGAGCACACGGCCAAGACTTTTGCCGACATCGCGGGCAAGGGACCGCTGCTCGCTCGACGCCAGTCGGCAAGTTACCGGCCCGTGCTGGCGGGCTCTGACACGCACCGCCGCCTGCCCTTTGAGGCAACGTTCTCCGAGCAGGCTAATGAACAGATCGGGAACTTGGTGCGGGATGACTGGTTGATGCAACTTCCCCGTGGCCACGCCTTTATCCAGGCTAGCGGCTATACCTACAAGGTTCGCTTCCCGCTGCTGCCCGAACCACGCCACACGTTTCCGCTGGGTTGCTCATGAAAGTTGCATTGATTTGTGTCGTATTGCTTGGGGTGCTGTTCGCGGTCAACCTCGCCAAGCATCGACGAGCCTCTTCTCTCATCACTGCGACAGTAGACGGCGCTGCGCAGGTTCTGCCTCCGCGCGAGATTCAACAGATGGTAGCCGAGACGCGCCAGCGAGCACAGAAGGTGTTTGAGCATTTACCGAGAAAAATACGAGCCAAAATAGAAGCAAAAGTGCGAATTCCCGCACTCTTGGTCCTCTTCCGGCTTGCCTTGCTCCGCCATCTGCTACCCACGCTTTATTTGCCGATGCTCATTGGCGCGCTTGAAGGTAGTTGGGCAAGGCACAATCAACCGGCGATTGTGAAGATTCACTCGCCTATCGTTTTTCGCACGGCGACACTGGCCCTGGCCCTTGCGCCACTTGCCGCTTTCGTTTGGTTGCTGGCTCCGGTTGCGATCCCGGCGAGCCTAGTCTTGGCGACCGAATTTCCCATTATCATCCTGGCTCTCCGCGGCCTGATACTAAACGCTCCCAGCCACTTTTGACTGAGCCTCGCAGGACCGCTTAAAACCATGATGTTTCGACTCTCCAAATGCCCGCCGTCAGCCATCCGGCTCGTGATTCACATTCGAGTTGCGGTCCGAGAGGCATCGAGGTGCAACCAGGGAATAGCTTCCGTGATCGGCGGGTGCTGCTCGATGAGCGGGCGGAGGACTTCTTGCGCACGGTCGCGAGGCTCGGCGGTTACTCGACGGCGGACCAAGCTCAAGAGCTGGGGCTGGCGAATTCGCTCGCGCGAACGCATGCCCGCCTTAAGGCTTTGGAACGTTCGGGTTTCTTGAGGAGAATTGCGGCGTATCCCGTCGTCTATCAGGTGACGAAATCTGTGGCCCGGCTGGTCGGCCGGGATCTGCGGGCGAGACGGCTACACTCCGCCGAAACCGTCTGCGTCCGGCTCTTGGCGGTGAATTTTTACCTTGAAGCTCGTGCCTGGCCCGCTGACTTCGTTTTTGAGCACGAACAGAAGATCGCTGCCTTCCGCGATCTTGGCTGCCCGTTGTCGGCCCTGCCTAAACGCGGAGGCCAGCCTTATCTCAGGGAAGAGCTTGTGTTAACAAAGGATGACGCCAACCTCTGCGTGGCTATCATTGATTGGCGCAATCGGAGCGCTTTCTTACAACTTGCAGGGTTCATTCGGCGCTTCCGCTTCTGCCTTGAGGAACTCGGAGATTATCTCGACGCGCTGGTCGTCACCGGAGACGATTCCCGTTATCGGCTCTTCTGCCGGTTACGCAGCCATCCCAGTCTTCTGAAGCTCTGTAACCGTTGCACCAGTCTGCCCATAAGAATCCATCGAGTTCAGCAAAGAATACCGATACCGCAATCCACTCGCTGGCCCGAATTGAAGACCAATAAGCGCCAAGAGGAGGTTGTGTTATGACTCTCACCGGAACAGTCCTGCGCTGCTCGTCGCGTAAGGTCAATGCGAGCGGCACGCAGGAAACGTATGTCACGAACTTACTCATCTCCGATCCCGATAACGCCTCGGGCATGAACTATCAGGTTGAAGTCTGGGATAAGAAGCCTCACGAAGCGGCTCTCAAATCCGAAATCGTTTTGACCATTGTCAGCGTAGTCAGCCGCAACGCGGCAGTGCCTGTCCTGCGGGGCCGGATCGACGAGGAGGCGGCGTAAGCGGTTGCCGCAGCCGTTTTCGCTATCGAGAGAAAGTTGTGAACGCGGTTTACGGTGCCGAACGGTTCTGAGCGGGCGGCGGCGTAACTCGTTACTGCCACCGCCGCCCGATGGCGAGAAATCTGGCGCAAGATTTATCGCCCGATTTCTCGGCGGGAGCCTCGTTACTCCCTTCCTTTCCCGCCTCGTCCCTGGGGACGGGTGGTTGGGGACGGGTTCGGGGACGCCTCACCCGTCCCCAAGTGCAGCGGGCTATGCGCAGAATGGCATGGCAGACGAACTGACCAGCCGGATTCTCTACCGCCTGTCGCTTGACCCAAGGGCGCGCGACCTCGCGGCAAAGCTGCTCGGGCGCTTCTTAAATCTTGTCGGCGACCTTCCGGCCAGCGCCGGCCATCATCATCACGAAGCGGGTGGACTCTATCAACATTCTCTGGACGTAGGTCTCAAAATGCTCGAAGAGTTTGAAGGCAACATCATCATGGAACGGCGAGCCGATGGCAGCGTCGATAGCTTCCAGAGCGCCCGCAACCGGCCGCGCTGGCAATACGCCTGCTTCCTCGCGGCCCTGTGCCATGACCTCGGCAAGCTCTTCGACATCGAGATTCGACAGGGAGAGCGGGTGTGGTTTCCTCTTCAACAAACCTATTGCGATTTTATCAAAGCCCACCGTGGGCAAGCTCCGGACATTCACTGGCGGGAGGACCGCGAGCACGGCGCTCACGCCACGCTTTCCGCTCTCCTCCTTCATCATCTGCTCACACCCGAAGATTTCGAATATTTGGGAATACAGCGGATTGTCCATCTCGCCGAAAGCCTCGCTGAAACTCACGCTCGCAGCCAAGCCAGCCCTATGGCGCATATCGTAAGCAAGCTCGACCAGGCGAGCGCCGATGACGCTCAGGTTTCGCTCGCCCACGAGTCTGACAGTAAAGTCTCTCACTTCCTCCAGGCCTTGACCGAACTCATTAAGAGCGGAGAGTTGGGCGTCAACTTTGTAGGCGGCCAAGTGTACGCAATGGCGGAGCGCACGGCGGTGGTGGTCCCTCTCGCGGTCAATATGGCACGCGATTATTTGCGCGGGGAGAAAATCGTTCTTCCGCCCAACACCCACCTCTATAACCTTCTGCGCAGCGCCCGGCTGGTTGAAGCCGACCGGCAGGGCCATTCCGTCCGCAAAGTCAAGATCGCCGGACGAGGCGGCAGTATCTCGCTCAACGCCCTGGTTTTTTCGACCGAACGGATCGTGCCCAAGGACTTGTTTCCCACGCTCCCACCCATCCAATTTGAAATCGAACACGACCCCCAGCCGGACCACGGCTCTGAGCATGAGGTTGGATAACGTTGTTCATTTGAAATCTTCATTGGAGAGAAACCCATGAATACGCTGATTGCCAATCAATACGGTCAGGTTCAAGGTGAAGTCGCCGGCCCCAGCCTCCGGCTGCTCGTGGATGCTGAGACACCGCGACACGACTCCGTTCACGTGACCCTTACCCTCGATTCAAGTTCCGATCTGCTGTATCTGCTTGCCATCCTGGGGGCCGTCAAGCGGCGCATCGGCCAGTT
>DASUKV010000377.1:0-5473 GCA_036278555.1 Terriglobia bacterium | reverse complement strand
CGGCGTGGAACGCCCAGCACACGCTTATATTCGTGCGGAAAGACTTTCACGAATTTGGGCAGCGTCTTCTCCCAATTATCCAGAATCCACTGCGCCTGCGGGCTGCCCGTCAGTTCGCCATGCCGCGCGATTAAGTCCCGTAACATATCGGCATCTTTTGCGGCTTCCACCGGTTCGAGGTCCACTTCCCGCCGATTGCACTTGACACGCGCAAACTCGCCCGTTTCATCGAGCACAAAGGCGATGCCCCCCGTCATGCCGGCGGCGAAATTTCGTCCGGTTTTGCCGAGGACCACCACCAGGCCTTTCGTCATGTATTCGCAGCCGTGATCGCCCACGCCTTCCACCACCGCCGTCGCGCCGGAGTTGCGTACCGCGAAGCGCTCGCCTGCCATGCCGTTGAAAAACGCTTCGCCGCTCGTCGCGCCATAAAGGCAAACGTTGCCGATCAGGATGTTTTCCTCGGCTACAAATTCCGACTCGCGCGGCGGATAAATCACCAGTCGCCCGCCCGAAAGCCCCTTGCCTGCGTAATCGTTGGCTTCGCCTTCGAGCGTCAACGTGACTCCGTGCGCCAGAAACGCGCCGAAGCTTTGCCCTGCCGAGCCGCTGAAGCGAATCTGAATCGTATCCTCCGGCAAGCCTTCGGAGCCGTAGCGCCGCGCGATTTCGCCGCTCAGCATCGCGCCGACCGAGCGATGCACGTTGCGAATGGGCACGCTCACCGAGACCGGCGTCCGGTTTTCGATGGCTTCCCGCGCGTGCTCAATCAGGCTGACGTCGAGCGACCTCTCGATGCCGTGGTCCTGCTTCGCCGTCACGTGGCGGCCCACGTGCGCCGGCATGGGCGGATTGTACAGAATCGAAGATAAGTTGATGCCGCGCGCCTTCCAGTGATCCACATCCTTGCGCTGCTTCAAGCAGTCCACGCGGCCCACCATATCCTCAAGCTTGCGAAAGCCCAGCTCCGCCATAATGCGGCGCAGGTCTTCCGCCACGAAGAAGAAATAATTCACCACGTGCTCGGGCTGCCCCTGAAACTTTTTGCGCAACTCAGGATCCTGCGTGGCGACGCCGACCGGGCACGTGTTCAGATGGCACTTGCGCATCATGATGCAGCCCATGGCGATGAGCGGCGCGGTGGAAAACCCAAATTCTTCAGCCCCTAAGAGCGCGGCGATGGCTACATCCCGCCCCGTCTGAAGCTTGCCATCCACTTGCAGCCGGACGCGGCTGCGCAGGTCATTCATCACCAGCACTTGTTGCGTCTCAGAAAGCCCAAGCTCCCACGGAATGCCCGCGTGGCGGATGGAGCTTACCGGTGACGCGCCGGTGCCGCCATCATAGCCGCTGATCAGGATCACGTCCGCATGTGCTTTCGCCACACCCGCGGCCACCGTGCCGACTCCCGCTTCCGCCACAAGCTTTACGGAAACCCGCGCCTGCGGGTTGGTCATTTTGAGGTCATAGATCAACTGCGCCAAGTCTTCAATCGAGTAGATATCATGGTGCGGAGGAGGCGAAACCAGCGTGACGCCGGGAATCGAATGCCGCACCCGCGCAATCACTTCATCGACCTTGTGGCCCGGCAACTGGCCGCCCTCGCCGGGTTTCGCGCCTTGGGCGATCTTGATCTGGAGGTCGTCCGCATTCACCAGATAATTCGTGGTGACGCCGAACCGCGCGGAAGCCACTTGCTTGATGCGGCTGCGCCGCAGGTCGCCGTTCGCATCGGCTTTGAAGCGAGCTTCGTCTTCGCCGCCTTCACCCGTATTCGAGCGGCCCCCAATGCGGTTCATCGCAATCGCCAACGTCTCGTGCGCTTCCTTGCTGATTGAGCCGAAGGACATGGCGCCCGTCGCAAAACGCTTCACGATTTCCGCCGCAGGTTCAACATCCTCGAGTGGAATGGGCGGCCCGGCGGGCTTCAGATCCAGCATGCCGCGCAGCATCATGAGGTCACGGTTTTGCTGGTTGATGGTGTCGGCAAACTCCCGGAAGGTTTCCGGCTTGTTATCCCGCACGGCATGCTGCAATTTGCTGACTGTCGTGGGATTCAGTAAATGCCGCTCACCGCGCACGCGGAACTGGTATTCGCCGCCCACTTGCAATTCCGTTTCAGATTCACCGGGCGGCTGCATGGCGAATTGATGCTTTGCCAGCGCTTCTTTCGCCAGCACGTCCATCCCCACGCCCTCAATCCGCGAAGCGGTGCCCGTGAAATAGCGCTCGACGAGCGTGCGGTTCAGGCCGATGGCTTCGAAAATCTGCGCGCCTTGATAGCTCTGCAGCGTCGAAATACCCATCTTCGAAAACGTCTTGAGCAGGCCCTTATCCACCGCCTTCATGTAGCTCTTCATCACCTTGTCGAAAGTGGCTTCGGGCGGGAAGTGGCCGTTCTTGAGCAGGTCTTCCAATGTCTCGATGGCAAGGTAAGGGTTCACCGCGCTCGCGCCATAGCCCAGCAGCAGGGCAAAATGCATCACTTCGCGCGGCTCGCCGGATTCGACAATCAGCGCCACCTGGTTGCGCGTCTCCTCGCGCACCAGATGATTGTGCACGGCGGAAAGCGCCAGCAGGCTGGGAATGGGCGCGTACTTTTCGTCCGCCGCGCGGTCAGAAAGGATCAACAGCGTGTAGCCTGATTTGATGGCGAATGAGGCGCGCTGGCAGAGCCGATCCACGGCCTTTTCCATTTCCTCGACGCCGCCTTCTACCGGGAACACCATGTGCAGCGTGGTCGCCAGGAAGTCACCCCAACTTACACGCCGCAGCTTTTCGAGCCGCCAGTTGGTGATGATCGGGTGGCGCAGCTTCAGCGTGTGGCAACTGCGCGGCGATTCCTCGAGGAGGTTGCCCTCACTGCCAATATAGCTATTCAACGACATCACCAGGTCTTCGCGGATCGGATCAATCGCCGGGTTCGTGACCTGCGCGAACATCTGCTTGAAATAGCTGAAGAGCAACTGCGGCTTATCCGACAGGCAGGCGAGCGGCGTATCAATCCCCATTGAGCCCACCGGCTCTTCGCCCTTCACGCCCATCGGACCCAGGATGAACTTCAGGTCCTCATCTGTGTAGCCAAAGGCGCGCTGCCGCATCAGGATCGTTTCGTGGTTCGTCGCCTTCACGTTTTTCGGCGCCGGAAGATGGTCGAGCGTGATGCGGTTCGCTTCCAGCCAATCGGCGTAAGGCTGGCGCGAAGCCAGTTGCTTTTTGATCTCTTCGTCCGAGATCAGCCGCTTCTCGACGGTATCCACCAGCAGGATGCGGCCCGGTTCGAGGCGGCCTTTCATGCGGATGGTTTCGGGTTTGACCGGCAGCACACCGGCTTCAGAAGCCATGATCACCAGGCCGTCGTTCGTCACGAGATACCGCCCCGGCCTGAGGCCGTTGCGATCGAGCTTCGCCCCAATCACGCGGCCATCGGTGAAGGCCACGGCTGCCGGCCCGTCCCACGGCTCCATCAGCGAGGCGTGAAACTCGTAAAAGGCGCGGACGTCTTCCGGCATGGTGGGATCGTTATCCCAGGCTTCGGGGATCAACATGGAAAGCACGTGCGGCAGGCTGCGGCCCGAAAGGGTGAGCATCTCGACCGCATTGTCGAGCATGGCGGAGTCGCTTCCGCCCGGGGTGATGATCGGCAAGAGCTTCTTGATATCCTCGCCAAAGAGCGGCGAAGCTAGCACCGACTGCCGGGCGTGCATCCAGTTCACGTTGCCGCGCAGCGTGTTGATCTCGCCATTGTGGCAAACGTAGCGGTAAGGATGCGCAAGATGCCACGTGGGAAACGTATTAGTCGAAAAACGCTGGTGGACGAGGCACAGCGCGCTCATCACTTCCGGATCGGCGAGCTCTCTATAAAAATTCGCGATCTGCGGCGCAAGCAGCAGTCCTTTGTAAACAATCGTGCGCGCGGAAAGTGAAGGGACGTAAAAGAATCCCTTTTCCTTCATCTCGCTCGCCGCGATCTCATTTTCGGCGCGCTTCCGGATGACGTAGAGCTTCCGCTCAAGCGCATCCGGGTCCATCCCTGGGGCGCGGCGGATGAAAACTTGCTCAATATAGGGCTGGGTGCCGCGGGCAAGACGGCCAATGGAAGTCGCGTCCAGCGGGATATCCCGCCAGCCGAGGACCGAGAGGCCCTCTTCGCTCGTAATCTTTTCGAGAATGCCCTCGCACAGCACGCGCTCCTGCCGCATGACAGGCAGAAAAACCATCCCCACGCCGTACTCGCCCGGAGCGGGCAGAGTGAAGCCCAGGCGCGAGCACTCCCGCTCAAAGAAATTGTGGGGGATTTGGATCAGGATGCCTGCGCCGTCGCCGGTTTCCGGATCACAGCCGCAGGCGCCCCGGTGGGTCAGGTTGATGAGGATTTGGATGCCCTTGGCAATAATCTCGTGCGACTTCCGGCCTTCGATATTGGCCACAAAGCCGATTCCGCACGCATCGCGCTCGTTCTGCGGATCATAAAGCCCTTGCGCCCGAGGCAAACCCCGAGTGACAGGGCTATGACAGCGCTCGCGATACTCAAAACTCCCGTTTGCCATTAAAGACACCTAACCCCAGCCAATCCAGACAATTATGCCACCGTGCCACAATCCGGAGAAATTAATAGTTTTTATGACGGTGATAAGAACCGGCAGCGCTTCGGGGGCAGTGATAATGTTATCAATAAGATAGGGTAAATGCAATGTAGTTTTGGGTCCTGTCCGGTAAGAGCTTACTGAATCTGCGCCCGAACCCAGAGGTGCACCTCATCGGCGGCGCTGGCAACGAGGTACTGACCATTAGGGGAAAAAGCCACTGTAAGGAGCGGTTGGCGGCTTTCTTCGAGCGTCTTCAGCAGTTTCCCATCCGCGACGGACCAAATGCGGACGGTCTGGTCCTCCCCCGCTGAGGCAACCAGGCTTCCGTCCGGTGAAAATTCCGCCCAATGAACCGGGCCGCGATGCCCGGAAAGCGTCTGAAGCAGTTTCCACTGCGGCACGGAATAGATGCGGACATTCCCGTCCGCGCAGGCGGTGACCACCATCTTGTCATCACGAGAAAACATCATTCCCAGCACGGGACCGTGATGCCCGGCCAGCACGTCCGCAAATTTGTGTTCCCGCAGCAGCACCACGATCGGGTCGGGCGAGGCGTTCATTTCGATCTGGGCCAGCACCAGCCAATGGCCATCCGGTGAGAACGTAAAGAGGCGCGGCGGATGTTTCAGTTGAGGAAGCTTAATGCTGCCTCCGCGCCCCGTGACAGGATTCCAGATGGTGAAGGTGCTGTCCTTATAAAGCGCCAGATATCCGATGCGCGGAAAATATCGCACGGGCAGGAATCCGCCGCTTCCCCCGATGGCGTCAACTTTGCCAAACAGCGCGTCCTGGTTAATGTCCCATTGGAAGCCGATTTCGGGCGAAGCATCCCCGTGTTTCGCGTGCAGCAAGCCGCTGGCCAGAACGAAAAGCCGCGACGGCGA
>DASUKV010000376.1:0-5431 GCA_036278555.1 Terriglobia bacterium | reverse complement strand
ACGGGATCAGTAACTCCAGCGCAGCCGGACCAGCATTACGGCGATACCCAGCGCCACCATGATGAGCGAGAGAGTAATCAGGTTTCGCGTCAATTGCTTTTGCCGCGTCTGGTGGTAGACGAGGGGCAGGTCCGCGAGAGTACTTGAGACGGAACACAATACCACTGCCACGGCTGCAATCTCGGGCCGCAACTGCCCGCGAGCGGCCATAATGGCCGCAGTGGCTGTGGTGCTGGCGCTGCTCACCACTCCGCCGATCACACTAACCACCAGGAAACCCAGGTGCCCGAGGTAGCGCTCCGAGAGCTTACCTGCGACCTCGATCACCAGAAAAAGCACGCCAAAACCCGCGACTCGCCGCAGCGAGGTTGGGGAAGCAAGCTGCAGCTTCATCGGCGCGTGCGTGTTGCGCCCGTGACGAAGCCAGGCGACAATGCCGCCGAAGGCCGCCATGGAGGCTAAGGGCCAAAGCGTGGCGGTGAAGGCCGAAAGGGCGAAAATTGCGATAATCGCCAGGTTGCGCGCAAACATGGCGACGGAAGTGAGCAAGACCACGGCCACGCCCAATCCCGTGACGCCTTCGCCCGCGCCGGCAAGGCCGGGGCAGAGCTCGGCAACCGTTGCGGTGCTATTCACTAGCCCGCCGAGCAGCGCCGTATAGTAGAGGCCGCGCGTCCCATACACCCGTAACAAAACGTAGTTAACGAATCCGATCGCGGCCAGCACAATTACCACCACCCAGATTTCACGCGGATTCACAAGCTTCCATGGGTCGATGAAGCGGTTCGGCAGGACAGGGTAAATGACGAAGGCGATCAGGGCGATGAAGACGGCGCTGCGAATCTCTTCCGTCGTGAGACCGCCCGCGAAGCGCGCCAGCTCGGTTTTCCATGCCAGCAGCATGGTGACGAGGATTGCCGATGCGACGGGTGTGAACCAGTGCCCCTCGCCCACCAACACGCCCAGGAGCAATGTCACCATTAGAGCCACCGAAGTGGTGATCTCAAGGCTCCGGTTTACCAGAAGGCTTCTGATATTCACATAGCCGACGAGGAGGAAGACGCCGATGAAGGCGGCCAGCGCAAACCCGAATCCTACAAGCGAACACAGCATGCCCAGGAGGGCGGTGATGGCGAAGGTGCGCACGCCAACGTCCTTGTGGGCCCACTCGCGCTCGAGTCCGATCGCCAGCCCGATTCCCACCGAAAGCCCGATTTTGATTCCCATTTCTGTAGGAGGAAATTGGGCGAAGGCTTCCAGAGGCGGGGAAAAGGTCGAGACGCTCAGAACCGCGGGGAGGAAAAGGTAGTTCACGCGAAGATCCTTATTTTCAATAGCTTCGACGCTCCCAGAGCGCCGCTACAGTTCAACCGCGGCGGTTGCCACACAGACTGTCCCGGCCCCGGCCCAGTCTCAAATTCCAAATTCAAGATTCCAAAACGGCTCTGCCGCGCGTTAATCCCCGGCGCGCGCCCTCAGCCGGGCCGTGTTCAGGTCAAGTTCGCGCTCGAGGCGCCGCATCGCCGTATCCCCAATGCGCCCCTGGTTGCGCAAGCGAATCACCGTTTCGCGTTCGACCTGGAGGATATCGAGCGAGAGATCGCGAAACCGCGTATAGAACTGCTGACTATCTCCGCCTTTGTCCGGATCTTCTGCCAAAGTTGCCAGGCGATGCCGGTAATGCTGTTCGAGATCATCACAGACATCGGAGAGGCCCTCAGGGTCCGCCGCCCGCGCTTCTCCAATACGCTTGAGCGCGGCCTTCAACATGATGCGCCGCGCTTCCTTCTCTTCGTGCATTGGCCCCCCGGCGCCGCCAAGACCCAGGAAGCGGATCAGTGCTGGCAGCGTGAGTCCTTGGAGCACCAGCGTCACCAGGATAACGCTGAAAGTAAGAAAGATGATTAAATTGCGCTGCGGAAACGCCTTGTCGCTGGCAAGGGTTACGGGCAGCGAGATGGCTGCGGCAAGGGCGATCACGCCGCGCATTCCCGTCCATCCGATCACGAAAACCTGCCGGGCGGGCGGAGCGCTCTCCTCGCGGCCGAACAGGCGCCTTCGAATCAGATAAGGCAGATACGCGCCGGGAAAAACCCACGCGAGGCGGAGCACGATCACCAGCAGGCTGAAGAGCGCGCCATAGAGCAGCAGAGTGCGGAATTGATAACCCTGAATTCCCGCCAGGACTTGCGGGAGCTGCAATCCGATGAGCACGAAGACAAGCCCGTTCAGGATGAAAGTGAGCGCGTTCCAAACGGCGTAGGCCTGGATTCGCACCGTGGGAGAAAAGAGGTCCGTGCTCCTACGGCTCAGATAGAGACCGCAGGCGACGACGGCAAGGACGCCCGAGGCATGGATGGCTTCGGCTGCGAGATACCCCGCGCAGGGAACCAGGATACTGATCGTGATCTCGATGGGCCCATCGTCAATGCGGGGCTCAAACCAGTGGACGAGCCATCCGATCACGAGGCCTACCCCGATCCCGGCCGCTGTGACATAGGCAAGCCGCAGAGCGCCGAAGGCCGCCGAAGGCGTCTCGCCTTGAACGAGCATCGCGGTAGCGAACTCGAGCGCCAGAAGGCCCGTGGCATCGTTGACCAGGCTTTCGCCTTCCAGAATATCCACGATGCGCTTGGGCAATCCCAGGCGTTCCGCGATCGACGTGGCTGCGATCGTGTCCGTTGTCGCCACCACGGCGCCCAGGACGAAGCCCAGCCGCACGTCAAATCCGTGGAATACCCAGCGCGCAGTTTCCGAGACGCCAAAGACCGTGAATCCGACAAGTCCAAAAGCCAGAAAGAGGATGGTTATAAGGTTGCTACGAAACTCTCGCCAGGAAGTGAGCCAGGCGGCCGAGTAGAGCAGCAGGGGAAGAACAATGAAGAAAATGACGTTAGGGTTTAGCGCGAACTTGGGGATTCCCGGAACCAGGCCGAGCGCCAGCCCCGCAATCACCAGAAGGATCGGGTAAGGCGTCTTAAGCTTCCGCGCCAGCGCCGCAAAGGCCGCCACGAAGAGCAGCAGAAGCAGGAGTACGATTTCGATGGCGTGAATGCCGCCTTGCATCAGCTCTCCTGCATTCCAGGCAGCCGGATATTTCCGGCAGTCCCAAGCATCGTCGATGCGGCATGGACGCGCTCGAGAATCTGCCCTCGCGTTCTAAGTTGTCGTCTAATCTCAGTACCGCGTTCGCCCGAACTGAATCATCAGTCCCGCCGAGAGGCGCAGGTTGTTCTGGGTGCTGCCGAAGAAGCGCGTCAGATAATAATCCGCCTGGACGAGCCGCAGAGTAAAGATGCCATGAAGATGCACGTCCAGCCCTCCGCCGAGCGCCATGGCATAAGACTCGCTGGTGGCGGAAATTCCTCCCGCCGCCGGAACTTTCATGCTCATCTGACCGTAGCCGAATAGCGCGTGGGCGTAAGGCGTGACTCGTTCGATATGGCGATAAGAAAAGCGCGGACCGGAAAGAAAAGAATAGATTCGTGTCTTGTGGTTGAAACCATTCAAGCGGGGATTGGCGTAAAGCCCGCTCACGTCCTGGGTGAGGCCAAACCAATCATCGACGTTCTCCGTGACGGAAACGCCCCAGCCTCTCATATCAAAGCTTTGTCCCAGGGCCACAGGGGCTGGGAAGAACGGCGAGTTCGTGGAGCTGAGATTGGCGACGGCAAACGAATATTCGCCGCCAATCTCCATGCGCGGCGTATTCTGCGCGAAAGCGGCTACAGAAACCATGAAAATGAAACCGGAAAGAAGAAGGAATTTTGGCGTCATAGTGGTTCTCCATATTTTCCGAGCCCGCGCCGGAGGCGCGAACCCGCGGAAGTAAACGGACATCTCCTATCTTAATTCGCAATCTGGAAGACCGCGCCAGACAGAAGCCGGAGGGCAAGAGGCAGAAAGCAAAACGCCCGGTTGTAGGGGCGCTGCTTGCCGCGCCCCTACAACCGTTCCCGGCGCCATCGCGCGGCTCGGTGTCCCGAGCTGAAACCGGTCGTCGCTCAGCCCTTTCGTCTGGAACGCAGCCGGTAAGCGTAGACGAGGAGTGAAACCGCGATCCATGCCCCGAGCAGGGCAAGGGGATAGGCAATGACTCTTGGCCAGAAGATCGCGACGGCGGCCAGCGCCAGGAGCAGCAAGCCCGCGTCCACCATGATGGCCCATTCGGCAGGGCCCAAAGTTCGATGGCGAACGACGGCGGCGCCGACCGTGCTGCCCAGGGTGAGGACGCCTCGCGCGGCGCGCCCCCCGCTGCCCGCTGCCCTCCGGGTTCGCGGGGCTGAGCTTGGCGGATCCTGCGACAGGCGCAGCCGGCGCTGGGGGCCCAGAACAATTTCGGTTGAATGAGCGAGATCGTCCAGATACATTTGTTCCATATCCTGCGCGAACGGTTCGTCCTCCGCCACCACGTCGAGTTCCCAATTTCCGATCCAGCTTGCCAGGTTCAGATTCGTCGATCCCACTCGAGCCCAGCGGCCGTCCGCCACCGCGGTTTTGGCGTGGAGCATCGGCCCATTCCACTCGAAGACGCGCACGCCGGCTTCCAGCAGAGGCCGAAAGCCCACGCGGGATAACGCACCGACCAGGGGAAGATCGCTCGACCTCGGCACCAGCAGGCGCACATCCACTCCATCCATGGCCGCGGCCCGCAGCGCCTGGATGTAGGCGGTGGTCCCGACAAAATAGGCGTCGGTCAACCACATGGACTGCCGCGCGACCGCCGCCACAAGCTGATCGAGCCGGTAAACCCCCGCCAGGTTGGGAGAGCTTGCCACGATTCGGAGCGCCGTATCGCCCGCAGCGGCAATGGATTCGCGGGTTGACGGAAGCTCTTCGGCGGGCAAGGGCGCGCCGCACGCCGCCCAGGTTTCGGAAAACGCTTGCTCGATGTCCGCCACCGCCGGCCCTTCGATCTCTACCCCAGTGTCACGCCACGGGTCAACTTTTCCTCCCGGTGGTGTTGCCCACTTGCGGCTCACGCAAACTCCAGTCACAAAACCCACACGGCTGTCCACCGAAATCATCTTGCGATGATCCCGGCTAAGCCAGCCGAACGGACTATCGAGGTGCGGGGGGTTGAAACACCGGACCTCAACTCCCGATTCCCGCAGCCGCTTCCAGAAGCGGCGTGAAGCGCCCCTGGAAGAGCCCATCCAGTCATAAATCAGCCGGACCCGCACGCCTTCGCGAGCCTTGCTGGCTAAAGCGCTGGCAAATTGCCGCCCGATCTCATCTTCATTAAAAATATAGTTCTCGAAAAAAATATGGTCCCTGGCGGAGCCGATCGCCTCGAGCCAGGCAGGATAGTTTTCCGCTGCGTCTTTAAGGATGCGCAGCCGGTTTCCCGGAACCAGAGGCGCTCCTGCCGCGCGTGAGAAAGCCTGCCCGGCCAGAACGCGTAGCGGCGACATTCGGTCGCGCTCTGAAG
>DASUKV010000375.1:0-3799 GCA_036278555.1 Terriglobia bacterium | reverse complement strand
TCATCGCTGAACGGAAGGTTGTATTCATCGACGTATACGTTATGCTTAGGGCCGTAACCCTGCCCCTTCTCCTGGCCGGCAAATTCGTTCCATTGATGGATCTGGATAAATTTCGGCCGCGCCTGGAAAGCCACTTTCCAGCTTTCGATGTAAGGAGCGCCGTGGTCTCTACCCACGGCCGTCGGAGCCAGCCAACCGCCTGAAGAGAAACACGAAGGCGTCACCACGGTTTCTTCCGGGTTGCCGTCACGATAGGTCACAAGCTGGCGGATGGAGCCGTCCATCCAGGACCACATGCCGCATTTTTCAGCATGGTTGATCTGGAGCTGCGAGGCCATCCAGCGGATCGTCCACTTCGGCTCCTGCAAGGGGTGCTTTTTGAGCACGCCCTGGAGTTTCTGGCAAGTGTCCGCAGGGTTATAGAGAATCGTGATAAGCGGCTTCCCCTGGTAATAAAGCCAGAGGTTCTTGTATTGGGAATTGGAAAGGAAGTGCGCGTCAATCCAATCGAAGATTTTCCCCAACCTCTCGACGCCATTTTTTACCGGCGGTCCGTTTTCAAGTCCGAGGAGGAAAACTATCTTTGGCGGATTGCGTCCTTCCTTTTGCAACTGGCTGTAAGTCTCGAAAAGAAGCTCGGTGGTTTCTTCCAGTTGCCGCGTGCCGCCCTGGTGTTTTTCCCAGGGCGGATTCGCCCAGAGCATGTTGCTCCAATCGATCAAAACCCAGTTGACGCCCAGATACTCGAACCATTGATCGTGCTTCTTGAGCACATTCACATCATAAGAACTGTATTTTCCAAGGATGGGTACGGCTTCCGCCGTATCCCAAGTAGCGTTCTTTGTAGTGAACCAGGGCTCATACTGCATGCCAATCAGCGAGCCTTGAAATTTCGTAGCTTCCAGAATATTGCCGGACGATCCTGACTGGCTGCTGGCAGCTTCTTTCCCACCCGTCTTGGTGCCATGATCCCCACAGCCTGGCAGAAAGAGAGCGGCCAAGCATAAAGTTGCCCCGCAGATCGTTATTACTGCGTCCAGGCGTTGCCGAATCATATGAATCTTCAACCTTTCGCGCCCGCAGTTGACCAAAAAGCAACCGAACCTGTCATTCTGAGCGTTAGCGAAGAATCTGCTTTTATGAATTGCTACAGTCTGTTGCAAAACCCATAGCGGCGGCTTTATGCCATGCTTGCCAAATTAGGTTCCAATTTTGCCGATGCGACCTGCGGCTTTGCCGCCTGACTTGCGGAAGGGCTTTGCCCTTCCGGGAGCTTGCACCCAACCCCCAACCTGTTTCCGCTGGGCGCGAAGGCTGAGCCTTCGCGCCCAGCGGAAACGTCAAATATCGCGTATTTGCCCGGAAAGCCGGAGGCTTTCCGCAAAGCAAGCGGCAGAGCCGCCCTCGACGCTGTTAATTCGGACAGCCTTGGGCATTCACCCCCGCTTAGAACATTCCGTCTTCCCGCGTAGCGCTGCTCCTAAAATAGTAGAATCCCGGCTTGATCTGGAATTGCAGGGCGTCCTTCGTTTTCACTGGCTTCTCGATGCGGGAGTTCTCCAGGAACCGCCGCCCATCATAGAGCAATTGGTTGTTCATCAAAACAACCGGTTCGGACTCCTCAAACGGAAGCCGCATCGTTGCGTTCAGGCCGGAAAGAGCCGTGACATAAACTTCCGTAACCTTTTCCGATAGATCACGCTGCCAGCGCACACGGATTGCGCCCGCTGGGGTTGGCGCTTCTCCTTCCGCGAAACGGAGTCCGCTATAGCGGGGCGCGATCAGGACTTCCCGAAATCCCGCCGCAAGGGGCTGGACCCCGAGAATGTGATTTACAACGTAAGGCGCCGGGCCGCTCGAATAGGTGATCGTCCGCGCTCCCATCTCTTTCGTATAACCCGGGATGGGATGCACATCCTCGCCTGGAATGTTCCAGAGTTCCCAGTAAACGGTCGCCCCCGCGTCGAGAAATGTGCTCCAGTAGCGGCAGATGGCAGAAACAGCATCCGTATAACGTCCTGCTTGGGCAAACGCTTCCAGAACGCTATACATGAACCACGGGCTGGCTTTCTCCGGCCGCAATTCGGAACCGGTTGCGAACTGGAACACTTGTTGGCGGCGCGCTTCGGGCGCGACGCCGTATTTCACAGCCAGAAGGCTGGCAAACTGCGAGGGAGCTTGCCGCTGAGGCTTTTCATAGTAGCGGGCTTCATCCGAAGCGTAAAACACTTGCTGAATAGCCTGACGTAGCGAGTCAGCCTGTGACTGGAAGCTCATCCGAACGCTTTCATCACCTGTAAAATGGGCACACTGCTCCACGCAATGAAGAAAGTGGTAATAGATCAGGTTTAGACTCGCCAATTCACCGGGCGCGGGATTATTCACATAGGGATATCCCCAATCAATCACCAGCCACATTTTCGGCCAGTTCGCGGTCGTGATCAGCCCCCGCCCGGTCAGGTGCTTCTTGAACCACTCATTCGCTTTCACCATCACCGGCAGAAGGTCTTTGACTAATTCAAGATCGTTGAAATAGAGAGCGCATTTCCACAGGGCATCGGCCAGCCACATGCTTTGTTCAGGGAGTTCAATCGCAATGCTTCCTGGATAGGGAAACTGCATCCGGCCTTCCGCGTTTTGTCCCAACGCAATCTGGCGAAGGTAATAACGCATCGCCGGCGGATTGTGAAATACCACCAGATTCATGGCATGCCACGGGAGGTCTACCCACTGCGCGTGCTCCCGCCACGCGGAGCCGCAATAACCCCAATGCGTATTCACCCGATGGGTCCACTTGCAACCGTCAAAGATGCTGTCCAGCGTGGCGTTTGAGGAGTGAAACGTCGCTTCTTTCTCGAAGCGGTAGCGCCGTTCCACCGTTCCAACTTTTCGGATCGTCAAAGGCGCTCGCGCCCCGCGAACCGTGAGTTGAAGATAGCGATATCCGTTGTAATCGCTTCGCTGCCAGGCGCTCCGGCCTTGGCGCAGCGTGATGCGATCGGTCAGGTTCGTCCGTTCGTTGGGCGTGATTTCGCGGGAGGCAAGCACGCGCCCATCTTTCAAATATTCCGAGATTGAGACATCGACGGAGGCGCCCTCATCGCCTTCAACCTCAAAAAATGGACAGCCTAAAACCATGCGGCCCATGTCGAGCGCCAGGGCTGCATCATGCCCTTCGGCGGAAGTTTCGACTGAAGCGCCGGGGCGGGCCGCCCCGATCAGGGGCAGATTTTTGAACGTTACCGTTTGGATAGCTTGAAATTTCTCGGCATTCACCTGGAGGGCTGGAATTTGAAACCGGGCTTGCCTTTCAACCTCGGCCGTTCTCACCACGCCCGCCGCAGGGATAAAGACCTCATCAATCTCACCCAATTCGCGGCGGACCAATGTTGCCATCTCCTCAGGAAGTCTCAGAGCGGGCTGCCAGTGGGAATCATCAAAGCTCGCGTCGTTCCACCCTACGGGCTCCTTCCGAAGGTCGGCGATCTCAATATAATGCAGTTGAAAGCTTTGCCGGGGCGCATCGCGTTTCCAAACCTCAGAAACAAGGCATTTCCATTCGGGGCCGGTGTCCAGGACAATTTCCCGGCCGCCATCATGCACACCGCCCTGAAGAGCGAACCAGCCCCGCTCCTTCTTGGTATCTTCCGTCGCCGTCGCCAGAGAATAGACGCGGGCCGCAATCGTATTCTGTCCCTTGCGAAGGTAGGGTTGGATGTTGCGGAGGTCAAAATAACGGCGGCGCGGGTCGGAAATGGGCGGGCCAAAGCCCACCTTCTGGCCATTAAGATACAGCACA
>DASUKV010000374.1:0-12657 GCA_036278555.1 Terriglobia bacterium | reverse complement strand
AAGCCGGAAGCCGAGCGTGCGTCCGCCGGGCGCAGGGAAGACCCCGAAGCCGTGCCCGCGAGAAAAAAGGACAGAACGGAGGGACGTGCCAGAATGCCGGAATTGGGCCACATGAGGAACAACGAGAAGCGGAAGATTACCAGGATGGCCTGAAAACACCGAGCCAGGGTGTAGCCAAGCGGTCCAATGTCCAGGGCGAATGGCAAGTCCAATGGCACCGCAGCCTGCGCCGGATCAGCCAGCCGCAGCCGACGCAGATCGACGCGCATCCTCACCGCCCGGGCGCGGTCGAAATGGCGTCACTGGCAAGAAGTGACACGGGGCAACGGTGAAAATCCGCGCCGGATCATGCTGCCCACCCGCGCGGTTGCCTTCCGCAATCCCCCCGATGAATCCCGCCCACCTGCCACGGCAACGCCTCCGGGCGAGGTCACTGTCCCTATGAAAATGCCCATTCCATCATGCAGACATGGCATTTGCGGTGTCGCAAGCCGGGGGGAAGGATTCAAGCTGGGCGCGAAGCCAGTTGACAGTCTCTTGGGCGTTGCGCCAGTCGCGCATGCGCTGGCAATGGTCCAGGCGCTCTTGCCGGATGTGTTCGGGGGTCCGCCATTCGTGGGATCGATAGGGCTTCGATTGGAAGGCACGCCCGGCGTAGTCGTAAAGGTGCCTGAGATATTCAGCTTCGGTGGGCTTTTCGCCGCGCCGCGTGGTGCGAAGCTCGCCGTATTTCCTGGCGTCTGTGCCGGTGAGCGCCGCAAGTACCTGATAAAGCTTGCGCGGGTCACGAATGCCAGCCTGGACGTAGCCATGAGTCAAGCCGTGGTCCACGGCAATTCGGCCAATTTTCCGGCGCATGGGCCTTTGCGCATACCAAGCCGCCCATTGCTCGCGTTCGTAATCGCCAGCCTTATCGCCGCATTCGAGCGCGGATTATATGGCCTGTACTGGATCGCCATGCGCTTGGCTTTACGCTCGGCCACAGTGATCTTTCGCAACAATTCCGCCTTTCGGCGCTCTTCACGGGGACGACGGCTCGTGGCCTTGTTCGCTCGCTGGCGTGCGGCCCATGCTCTGAGGGATTTGTAATGCTCGCTCCCCCGCCGCATGTCGAGCGCCCGCAAGCGATAGTGCCGCCGCTCGGCGCGAATTTCCAGTTCATCCGTGAGCGTGATCTGACATGCAGTAAGGCCAGTAAGAAGACCGGCAAGAATCTCCCGTGAAACGGCAAAGGACTTATCGCCTGGCAGGGGAATGCCGATAATCGGAGCCTTCTGGTTTGCGAGCGCCATGAGCTTCTCCAGTGTGATTTCCATATCCGCCTCCGTCACTTGGGTTTCTTCTGCGCGGGCCTAAAGCCAGCACTGGCCGTCAAAGTCGGCAGCGTTCTCCGCGATGAAGATTTCTTCGTCACGTCCGATTTCGTAGCAGGAATCACAAAGGCTGGAATCCGTCGCCTGCCGGTAGCCGCTATACTCAAGACCGGCGCCGCATCCCTGGCATGTCGGCGCCCCCGCCTTCTCGACCAATTCCTGAAACTCCGGCTTGAAAGTAAAGAGCAAGCGGAGTGCGTAGCTCAAGCCTTCAGCTTTCAGCCGGAGCGCCTGGGCGATTTCCGGTTCCTGGGCCGCCTTCCGAATCCAAGCGTTGATTTGGCATTCCAGATTGCTGACCAGGTTTTCGTAGAGGTAGTGGTTGAACTTTCTCTCAGCGCCCAAGCGCGCGCCGCCTGTGGTGGGCCGTTGGCCCGCGGGGACCGCGCCTGTCGCTTCCTCTGTTGTCTGCCGGATTGTGATTTCGTCGGTCACGATGTTTTCTCCTTTTCTGCCCTGCTTCTCGCGGGGCACATAAGGGCGAGTGGGGCCTGCTCGCCAGGCCAAGGGCTGCTTTTTTGGAGGGGCCGCAAAATCAGGCTTGGGGATTTTTCGGAGGGACCAAAACCCGGAGGGTCACGCGAAGCGGGAAAGCAGAAGCCCGCCGCGCTGCCAGCGCGCAGGCGTCTTTCCCATCTCGCCGTGTCCGCGAGAAGAAAGGGCGTCAGAAAAGGGATGTGACCGGGGAAATCAAGGGAGAAGGCAAAGCAGGCCAACGGGTGCGGTCTCGCCTGGGAAGGTGCGGCCGGGATGACGCCATTCGCGGCTTGCTCGTGTGGGAGTGTTTAAGCCGACTGCGGAATGCTGTGATGGTATTTGGGCTTCAAGCAAACGGACCCAGTCCATCGATCCATAGCCCCTTAGCGAGGGATATCACTGGATTCCAAGGAAGGTTTGGAACCGGGATGGGTAGGTCGTCCAGCATTATCTGTGCCAGTGGCGGCGAGGGGAAGATATGTTTGATCTAACATTGCGTCCAGAATTTCGAGGGAAGCGTCTCAAAGGGACTGCGATCGAGCTGGCCAATGAGAATCAGACGGGCGCCACTCAGGTAGCGGCGGCACAGTTTCTTGAGATCACCTACCCATCGATTGACTTGCTTAAGGCTCTCGAAGGCATCGGCCCTGACCAAGGCCGTCCTGTAGTTTTCATTGGGGAGCGCGGCCAGGGCAAGTCATACCTTATGGCCGTCCTCTATCACGCACTAACGAGTCCAGCGGAAACGCGAAAGTGGCTTCAGGAATGGGCTGGCAGGCTAAGGGATGAAAAAATCGACTCGTTGCCTCTGCGGCCTGAGATGTTGGTGATCGGTGAGAGCCTCCATCGGCATCGTTACAAATTTCGCCTCCTCAGCAGAATCTGTGGGTTGATTCTGCTGAGGAGGCGAAATTGTAAAGAAGGCGTGGGAACATAGATGGATCATTGTGACGGCGAACGGAGAGGACTTCCGACGCCAGATTCTGCGGTTCCAGAGTCAGACGAAGAAGAAGGTTTGCCACGAGCTATATGGATTGGTGGTGCTCCCAAGCGGCTACGAGAATCAAAGGAGAAGTTTGTCAGGTCTGGAAAAACGACTCCGGCTAGGTTCTCGAACACTGACGTGGTCGGACGTATGGGAAGAAAACTACTACGTGAAGGTCAAGAGGGTCGGAAGCCCGGAGATTAGGCGTTTTCCGCGGTGTTTGTATTGCCAGAAGCTGGAATTGAAATGAGCGTGGTCTGGACGGCGCCAGTATCAGACCGCAGTCTGGCTCGAAATAATCCAGACCGGCCACACAGCGGCGAACCCAACAGGATGGGGACTTTTGGAAATTGACCTAAATTGGTTTAGAATAGCATTGTTATGGCAGAAAACGTCAGCGAGCAAAACACAGTCAAGCTGGAAATACTGGTCAAACAACGGTTCACGCCGGAGGGCAAGTCCGAGCGTGTGGCCAGGGCCCTTGCCGCGCTGCGTCGCGAGCAACCCATTAAGCTTTCCTCCAAAGATTGGAAATGGGTAGCCGAAGACGCTGATCTTGAGGATCAGTCCTGAGCATGGCGTCGGCGGCGCTCCCACACCTCCCCAGCCACAGCTTCATCTTCATCGACGCGAACGTTTTCATATACGGACTCACCGGCCAATCTGCACAATCGGCCCAATTCCTCGAACGCTGCCTTCGTGAGGATGTCACCGGAATAACGTTGTTCGAGACGGTCAACGAGGTGACGCACCGGTTCATGTTGGCGGAGGCTTTAGCAAAAGGTTTGATTAACCGCGGGACAGCGAAACGCCTGCGCGAGCAATTCAGACTGATCCCGCAGCTCGCAGATTACTGGGTTAACGTGGAACGCCTGCTCGCGCTAAATCTGCTTTTCGTCCCGGTCAATGAGGGAATCCTGAGGGCCGCCCAGTCTGAAAGGCAGACTTTTGGACTTTTGACGAATGATTCGCTGATCGTTTCCTGCATGCGCGAATACGGCGTGTCTTTCCTGGCGACCAATGATGCCGATTTCGAGCGCGTGGCCGGGATCACAGTTCTTAAGCCGACCGACCTCGTCTCGTGAGGATGTCGTGTGATCGTCTGATTTCTCAATTCTTTTTTGCTCTTGCGCGTGAGCTTTCTCTCAGCCGGCGAGAGCAGGCGCTGCATTGTGGGGTCTTCGATGAAGTTTTGCACAAATCCACAGCGACTACTACAGGTATCCTTACTACAGGTATAACTACAGGAACTACAGGGGGTGCGCGCAAATGCCGTCTCACGAAGAGCTTAACTCGTAACGGCGGACCCAGATTCACGATAAAGCGGACCTAAATTCACGATGCCGGGCCAGCTAAGTGATTGAACTGAAAGGAGGGGCGAGCGGACCTATTTTCACGATGGCCAGGGAGCCACGTCCATGGGTTTTCCACAGCGCAGCGCACGGTCAATTCATTGAGGGGTAATGCAGAAGGGCGTAGCGCAACGGCGCGACGATCGAGAGGGATCAGGGCTCAACAAATGTCCCGGACAGCGGGTGAGCTTTTTGTTGATGGCCGAATCACCAGGCAGGTTCCGTCTTCTGAAAGATGAGCCGGGCATTGCGGCCAGATGGTTCTGACACGTCGAAGCCAGGTGCAAAGCTTGCGCCGAAAATAGCGGTCGGAGGAATACTCATCGCAGCCGAGTTGGGTGGCCAAGCCGCCGTTGCCGAAGAGCGGCACCCGAGCAATATCGCTTTTGACGGTCCAACTTCTCCAAACGAGCCAAATGTAGAAGTCGAGGGCTCCCGGCGCGTTGGCGAGCAGCGCGACTATCTCCCGTTCGACGGGGATGCGGTGGGCATCGATCTCGGCGTAGAATGACTCGCTGAGGGTAACAACATTCTCCGCGTGGGCAGTTCGCTGCAAACCAGATTCGGAGCGGCAGAACCAGAGCTGGGCGTTGTCGAAAAAGTGGAACCTAGCCCAATCGATGAGTGGCTTGCCGTCGGTCTGCTCATCGGTGCCGAATAAGATCGTAGCGCCAACAATTCGCTTGAAGCCGCCGATTAACCGGCCGTAATAGCGGCCATCTTTGGCAAAATGGAAAAAATTGAGCATTTCGATTGCGTTCGTGAAGCGCACGGTGCGGCTCTTCTGCTTCACCGCCAACGTTGCGATCCATATTGGAATTAGCCGATCTTGGCCGTAGGGTAGACCGAAGTCGGGATGGGCGACAACATGGAGAAAGAATCTGCCATTCCGCCGCCGATGGACGAGCTGGGTCGACGGCGGGCGGCGCAAAGGGAGGCCGCACAGAACAAACGGCCGGACGTTGAAAGCGAGTTCCGGTCGGCCTCTTGCCCGCTGCTCGCGGATCAGGCAGATCGATTCGACCTGCTTGAATCTGCGTTTGCTGATACCGATCGAGCGAATGACCGACTGCAACGGCGCGGGAGGTTCGGTACCGGGCGGGAGGGATGAATCCAGGCGGTCGGCAAGAGGGACAAGGCAAGGGGCTCTCTGCTCCATTTCTGCTCCATTAAGAGGAGCCATGAAGCAGGCCCGCGGAAATACAGGGGTATTACATCACCGAAAATCGACGCCGTAGACGCAAAGAGTTGTGTTTTCAATCTACGACCAATTTCCCAAGCTGGACGTCGCGGGTTCGATCCCCGTCCCCGCTTCATCTTTTCAGTAGCTTACGAAGTTCGTGCCCGAAAGCAACCGTCGCACCTCCTCGACTGTCATGACGCGCGCCTCTGCCCTCCTATAGTCCCTTGGTGTCAACAACAGCATCGCTGGCACCGAAATCAGTTGAGCAGGGTTCCCCAATGAAGAGCTTGACACAAAGTTCTCAAAATGAGAAGGTCGTCTGTGCGAATCGTGAGCCGAAAGGCGATTCGGGAAGCGGCTGCCGAACACAGCGAATGGGGTGCATCGTTGAATGCATGGTACAAAGTGACCAAAGCCGCGGATTGGAAAAACTTCGCTGATGTTCGGAACAGTTGGAGAAATTCAGATGCCGTTGGGCGCTTTGTGGTATTCGATATAAGCCACAACGGGTGCAGGCTGATCGCGACGATCAAGTACCCATGGAGAATGGTTTACATCCGGCGCATTCTCGGTCACGCTGAGTACGACGAGAAGGAGTGGCAAAAAGAATGATTGCAATCGCTGAAAAGTACGCACTGGAGGTTAGCTCTCCAACACCGATTACGTCTGAGCGGCAGCACCAAGAGTACCTGTCGGTTTTAGATAAGCTGGCAAACGAGGAAAATCCAACCAGCGAAGAAAAAAAGTACGCAGCCGTACTGATGACCTTGATCGAGGTGTATGAGGAAGAACATCATTCCATGCCTGACGCTTCCCCAGTGGAGGTCCTTCGCACGCTGATGGATGCCAATAATCTCCGCCAGAAAGACTTGGTCCCGATCTTTGGCTCTGAAAGCATTGTGTCTGAGGTGCTCCACAAGAAGCGGCGTCTCAACAAAGGCCACATCGAGAAACTGAGCAAACGATTCAAGATTTCGCCGGCTGTGTTTTTCTAGTAGCCGGGACGTGGCGACGCGAAGCTGGCGCCTCTGACGGCCGCGATTTGAGCGGACACGAGAAGGTAGACTCCAACGATGAGCGAGATGAAGAAAGTCGAGCCGCTCCTCGATCGGGCCCTTCAACTTGATCCAACCAGCGCCGTGGCTCATTTCCGGCTGAGCACGGTTTACCGGCGGTTCGGGCGCACCGCCGATGCCCGGCGCGAGCTCCAGCGATAGCAGAAATACAAGGCCATGAAGGAGAAGCTCCGGCAGCTCTTGGTCTTCAGCGCCCTGTCGATCGCTCTCTACCTGCTCGCCGATCCTCGCTGGGCATTTGCAGCTCCGCTGTCGATTCGCTCGAATCCTCTCCTACCTCGCCAAATGTCGCGGCGTCTCTCTCCTTACCGCTTTCTCGCCCTGAATCAACCCGGGGTAAGGCAAGGCCCGGTTGCTCCTTGACAGCAACATTTAATCTTCTATAATTGCTCGAAGTTCTAACAGTTCACGAACAGGGACATAGAAACGTAAGCGGTGAAGGGTCGTTAAGCCGTGGGGGGCCAGCGGTGTATTTTCTTGGACACTCTAAAGATTGTCCGAAGAGGAGGAGCCAACCATGTTAAATGTTCCCTTCCGTCAAACGGGGAGTCGCGGCTGCTTATACACTCGAGGTGCGTTGCTATTCCTGGCGGCGATCGTTGTTTTTTACCCCAGGGTAGCGCATAGCCAGCAGGTTTCCGGAACCATAACGGGTTACGTTACAGATCCGTCGGGCGCCGGCATTCCGGGGGCGGCAGTCACAGTTACCGGCACGCAAACGGGTGTGTCGACCCGGAAGAAAACCGATGCCTCAGGGTTGTATGTAGTAACCAATCTAATTCCCGGAACCTATAGCGTCAGCGTCGTGGCGACCGGTTTTCGGACGTTTGTACGGCAAAATGTCGTTCTGAGCGTGGACGCTACAGTCACGGTGAACGCCACCATGCAGCTTGGTCAGGTGAGCCAGCAAGTGACCGTCAGCGGCGCTCCGCCCGTGCTCAACCTGCAGAAGGCAGACGTCAGCGCCACGCTGCCTGCTCGAGCAGTAGAATCATTGCCCACCCTAAGCCGCAACGTCTCTTCATTGGTAGTGCTTGCGCCGGGCGTAACACAGAACAGCTATCAGCAAGGCGTTTCGGAGCAGCCTGCGAATGGTTTTGAGGCGACGGCAAATGGGCAGTTTTGGGGGGTCAATAACTACCAACTGGACGGTATCAGCGATACGCAAACTGGACTTAGCGGCTACCAAATTCTGGTTCCTCCTGCCGACGGTATCCAGGAGATGAAAGTGACCACGGCCGACTATGATGCCGAATTGGGACAGGTCGCGGGCATGGTCGTCCAATACTCAACCAAAAGCGGCACCAATCAGTTTCACGGTAGCGCCTACGAGTTCAATCGAAACCGGGCGACCTTCGCCGCGAATCCCTACACAGAGAAAATCCCCGGAACAGGGCCCAAGGGCTTGGGAACGGGCCCATCACCCTACAACGAAAACACCTTTGGTGGCAGCTTTGGCGGTCCAATCAAGAAGGACAAGCTCTTCTTCTTTGCAGACTATCAGGGTGATTACATAGCGCAAAGCTCTGCTTTTCTCGGCACGGTTCCGAATACGGACTTCCAAGCTGGAAACCTCACCGCTGCCTTGGGATCAAACCTTTGTTTTAATCCCTCGAATCCGGCCTCGAATGGCGCCTGCGGCGGTTCGTTCACTTCGCCTCTTATGGTTCCCACCACCGAAGGCGGCATGATTCAAGCGCAACAGAACATGATTTTTGATCCTGCCACCGGCAACCCTGACGGCTCGGGCAGACAAGCGTTCACAGTGGGCGGCGCTCCGAATATGATTCCGTCCAGCCGCTTCAACTCCGTGTCCGGCAACCTGCTGAGCCTGCTGAACCAGAATTTGGGGCGCGGGGTTGTGAATCAGGCTCTCACGAATAACAATTTCTCAACTGTAGTTCCCGGACAATTCCACACTAACGAATGGGATGGCCGGGTGGACCTCAACATCTCTCAGAAGGATCGAATGTTTTTCCGCTACTCCTTGATGAACGCGCTCCTTAATGATCCGCCGATCCTGGGCTTGGCAGGCGGCCCTTCGGCGATTGGTAGCGAGGGAGAGATCGGTCACTATCGTAATCAGCTTGGGGCTTTGAATCTCACCCATGCTTTCAGTCCTACACTCGTCGCGGAATTTCGTTTCGGGATTACAAGGTTCGCCCTGACTGGCTACCAATACGATGTCGGACACAACACCGATGACCAGGTGGGCATCCTCGGAATCAACACGAACAGCGCCCTTTACCAGGGTCTGGCTGGCATCACTGTTGGCGGACCCGCGGGAGGGTTCACCATGGGGGACCCGTCGGGCCAGGGACTACCGAGATTAAACTACGACACAACTTTCGAGTGGGACAACAACTGGAACAAGATGGCAGGCCGGCATCAGTTCCGGTGGGGAATAGATGTGATCCGGGAACGTGAAAATTTCCTGACGGTGAACGAGAGTTCCCGCGGGAATTTCCAATTTAATCAGGACATTACCAGCGACAATGGCATCCCTGGCACCGGTTTGGGCATGGGCACGTTCCTATTGGGGCTGCCGTCAGAGTTTGACCGTGCGGTGTTCAGCCAGCTTCCAGCGGAACGCGACTGGCGGATCGCACCCTACTTCGAGGATGACTTGCACGTCACGCCCAACCTGACTCTCAACCTGGGACTGAGGTATGACTACATCGGTCCCTCCACGCCTGCATTTCCTGGAGGCGGAGTCAATTTCGATCCCGTCTCGGGCAACCTTGTGCTGGGTTGTCTGGGACAAGTAAGTTGCAGCGAGAACGTGAAGCCTAACTACAAGAATTTCGAACCTCGGGTTGGCTTCGCCTATAAGGTGCTGAGCAAGACTGTAATCCGGGCCGGATTTGGCCGCTCCTACTTTTCGGCGCAATATGGAGGCGGCATCTTCGGCACGATGTGCTGCAGCTACCCCGTGCAAACCCGTCAAGACCTGAATCAGCCCAGTAACTATTTTCCGATCGTGTTCCCTGGGCAGACGGCGGGCTACGCATTAAACTCCAACCAGCCACTTCCCCCCGCGCCGCTGCCGGTTTTCCCCAGCAACGGCCTGATTCCAATCAAAACTGTTCCAGGGTTAGGCGCGTTTGCTGTTCCCTTTAACAACCCGACGCCTTACATCGATTCCTGGAACTTCAGCGTGCAGCAAGAGCTGAAGCCTAATCTCAGTCTTTCTGTAGCGTATGTGGGCAATGTAGGGCGGCATAACTACGGTTCCTGGGACTTGAATGCACCCATACCAGGGCCGGGCCCCTTGACCTCAAGAGAGCCACTTTACAATTCGCTGGGAGTCGACTGGAGGGGACTTAGCGAGCGTTGTAACTGTCAAAGCTCAAGCTATAACGGCCTGCAAACGGTGCTGGCAAAGCGGTTCACGGGCGATTATTCCATCCAGTCGGCATTCAGTTGGTCAAAGGCCCTGGACCTCCCGTATGGAGGTTTCTCGTCCGGCCCTCTGAATCCCTACAACCGCGCCGCCTCCCGTGCTCCCGACTACAATAATCGCGCGCTTGTGTGGAACGTATCTCATGAATGGATCCTGCCGTATGGAAAAGGCCACCGTTACGGCTCGACCGCATCAGCCGCAAAGCAAGCGGTCCTCGGCGGATGGGTGTTCAACGGCATCACGACGCTCATGAGTGGCCTGCCAACATTCATAAGCTGGAGCGACACGAGTTCGCTCAACAACGGTGGTGATTTCGGCCAGCGTCCTGACCTGGTGGGCAACCCGCTTCAGAATATCCCGGCCGGCTTGTGGTACAATCCGGCGGCTTTCGCCAATCCAGCGCCCTATAACTTCGGAAACGCCGACCGGGTTGTCGTCGGACCTCACTTCTTCGGGGCAAACTGGGGTCTGTGGAAAGAATTCAGAATCAAAGAAAGAGCAGATCTCGAAGTGCGGTTTGAATCATTCAACTTGTTCAATAACACCAATAGATCTAATCCAGACGGCACTGCGAATAATTCCACCGCGGGGCTAATCACAAACATCATCACCCCGATGCGGCAATTCCAGTTCGGGGCCCGGCTTAGGTGGTGAAGGTCCCATCTATAATCCCGAATTGTTCTGCAGCCATCGACGACGCCTTCCAGGCGTCGATGGGAGCGGGCGAAAGATGGGAGATCACGGTTGTTTCTGGGCGTTTGGGCTCAGAGCCGGAGGAATGACTTCAGGAGAGAGCAAACCGGGAGGTATTTGGAATTTGCTCTCAGCAGGGGCCGCATAGGGGCGAACGTGGTATTTGCGATAGAGGGCCATCTCCTTCCCCTGTGCTGCGAGGTTGCCAGTCCGGCCATAAGCTGTCGCGAGCAGGAAGTGCGAAGCCTCGTTCGCGGGATTCAAACGTATTGCGCTCAGCAGGCGGGGAATGGCCTCTTTGGGGCGATGGAGATCGATTAAGACTTGGGCAACAGCGATCTGAGCGTCCTCGAAGCCGGGTTGGAACTCACTCGCCCTCGTAAAATGCTGTAGCGCTCGGCTGACCTGATCTCTTCGACGGTAGACCTTGCCGATTTCGTACTCGGCCTGCGCGTTCCGGGGGTCGAGTTGGAGTTCCCTCTCGAACTCCTGTAAAGCGGCGTCCGTCGACTGGGCAGTATTTGAACTCAGCAGGATCGTTCGACCCAGGCTGAGATGAACGCCCGGAAGGTGAGGGTCTATCTTCAGCGCCTGCCGGTATTCGGTGATCGCTGAGTCGTAATGCTTCTCGGCTTCATTGATCTGCGCAAAGGTTAGCGGAACCCAGGCGGAGTCCGGAGCAACCTTCATCAGCGTGGTGATGAGGTTCAAGGACTGTTCACCGTAGAGGCGTGACGAATTGTATAGCACTTCGGGATCCTTCGGATAAAGGCGCAGTAATTCAGTTGAAATATCATCGGCGTGGCGATAAGCCTGGAGTGCACGGTACGCGCGGAGCAGGTCCAGTCCAACCACCCTTCGCATCGGATCATTCGATGAGGATCGAAAGGCAGGTTCCAGCAGCTTAACAGCATCGCGGTCGCGGCCAGCCTCCGCGAAACAAAGGCCAAGCATCATCTTCACCTTCGGCAGCTCTGGGTCAAGCCTTGCCGCTTTTTGAAACGTCTCGATGGCTTGCACATAGCGATTCTGCATGTACAATACCAACCCGAGGTTGGCATGGACCTGAGCGACGCCGGGCGTGAGCTTTGACAACTTCTGCAGCGCAGTAGCAGCGGCCGGCAGGTTTTTAGCCGCCATGGCGTTTTTCGCTTCGGCTGTGTATTTTTCAACCTCTGCCGGGGAAGTCTGTTGGGCCAAGGCAACGATCCAAGGAATCAGACAGAGGCAACCAACAACAATTGCACGGATCAAATACTTCTTCTCACCGGTCATGATGGCGATCTCCTGGACAGCGCTGCGGCAGAGGCAATTATATTCCAGGCCATGAGCCTATTGGCAAGCCGACGGCTTGCCTTGCGCCCTTATGAAGGAACTGCTACTGGAGATCGGCATCTTTCCGGATCTCAACCGTCCCCATCGCGAACCGGGAATGGCGCTCATTTTTCCTGGCGGCGGCTGGTTTCCTCGAAAATACAGGCATAAAAACGGCGCGCGGGAGGCTGGGACATGATTCCTGAAGTCGCTTCAAAACGAATCGCTACGATCGCGGCTATAGGCCGCTGGCAGAGATGTCTTTTCCTGGTCTTTTTGTTATCGGTGATGGCGGGCGCCTTATGCCTGGGCCAGGCCCAGCCGACATTTGACAGCGTAAAAGTCGGCGCCTTTGATCCGGAAGCATGGAATGGCGTGGTCTTTCTCGCTCAGGCATTCCATCAGCCTGCCACCTTTGCGGTCCGTGTGGGATCGCAGCGTGGCGGCGGATTTCTTGACGGCGGCGAGATTTACGGCGCGGTCAGCGAGGTCGGCCCGTACGCTCCCGACGATTCCTACTGCCGCATGGCCTGGCGGCAGCCTCCAGCCGCAGCGCAGGTCACGCTGGAATGGTCGCGCGTGAATGAAACCACGGTTGTGGGACGCCTCACGGCGAGTCCTGAATCACGGCTTGTGCTGGAAACTTACTTCCCCTATTCATCGAATTGGGGCAGCCAGGGCTTTTATCATGCCGACGAAAAGAACCGCTCCATTCTGGGCGAGCGATTTTTTGATCAGGTGTTCGGCCCCGTCGCACGATTTGTTGTCATGGTAGACCAGCCGCTGATCGGAAGCGGAAGT
>DASUKV010000373.1:0-4123 GCA_036278555.1 Terriglobia bacterium | reverse complement strand
GCAGGCCAGCCGGTCCCCTCATACGGCCACGTCCTGGACATCAACAACACGTTGACGCCTCCGGGGCAGACGGTGGCCGTGACGAACTTTCTGACGTTTACTACGCTACCCGGTGTTTCGTTTACACTGACGGAGTTGAACATTGGTACTGGTGGCGGCTGCCCGCCAGCGTCGGGTACAACCTGCACGCCGGCTGATCCAGCCTTGATTAGCCCCTCGGATCCGTTGGGGAAAACGGGCACGATCTTCGAAGATACTGCTGCAGGCGCGGTCGCGGAATTCTCGGTCAATGCCGACGCGATCGGTACCGCCGGCGAGGTAACGCCTTATACTGGCGTGTTCTCTGGCACCTTCACGGGTATGACAACCGCGCAAGTGCTGGCCGACCTTGCGAGCGGAGGCAGCGTCACCGTTCCCTTCGCGGCCAAGTTCACCCCCAGCCCGGCTAGCACAGTTCCCGAACCCAGCACCGCGTCGTTCGCAATCCTGGGTCTCCTCCTCCTCGTGGCCGGCGCCGGTGTCCGTCGTTTCTCGCATTCCTAATCGCGTTTTTGCTTTAAAGCTATTCAAGGGCGTAGCCGGAAGTTCCGGGTTACGCCCTTTTTTTTGGCCCGGATACTAGAGATACTGTTGTCCTAACCTCTACGGAGGTTTTCGCTCTCCCTTCTTTGATATCACCGGCTCGGTCGAGACATCCTCCAACGAATTCACACCCAGCCGGCGATCGCCAGCATCTTCGGTTCAAACTCCGCGTCCCGAGAATCCTTCCAGTATCGGAAGCGATCGAGATGGAAGAAAAGCGCCCGTTTTGAGAGCAAGTTACACCAAAAAGTACGCCAACTCGAAAAAGGCGAAATCGGCGTCTCAGTTCAGTGGCTGAATTGATTGGTGGACCTGGGGAGGATCGAACTCCCGACCCCCTGGTTGCAAACCAGGTGCTCTCCCATCTGAGCTACAGGCCCCTGAGCAGGATGATTTGTCTATACTGCTGGGAACAGGCCGGCACGTCAAGGGGCGCCTGCCAGCGACCTTGATCTTGCCTGCGGCGCTAAACGGCGCGGACCCCTGCACAACCAGCGCGGCAAATGGCTGAAGGCTCTGCTGCTTCTGCAGGAGCACGAGCGCATCATCATCATTACCGTTCCCTGGCGCCCGAAGGCGTGAGGCACGCGCTCGAAACAGGGGCGCAGCAAGCGGCGACCCTACAATGGTTTTTGTTTCGCGGAGCGCACGCGGAGCCACTGGCGAATGCCCAGGAACGCAATCACAGCGGCGAAGACGATCAGAGCGATCAGATCGATGCGTGCGAGGAAGTGCAGCAGCTTTCCCCAGCCGCCCAGGAAGTATCCCGCCGATCCGATAGCGATCGACCATATGATGGCGCCTACGAAATTGAAAAACACGAACCTTGGAGGAGGCATTCCGAAAACGCCAGCCAGAATCCCGATGATTTCGCGGAACCCGGAGACAAACCGTGCGGCGAGAATGGCCCAGCCGGCGTTCTTCAGGAAGATGGCCCGCCCTCGCTCGTAAATCCGCGGAGAAATGAGCATCTTCTTCCGGTAGCGCTCAATGAAGGCCTCTCCGCCCAGATGGCCGATCACGTAACCGATGCACTCTCCCACGGTCGCTCCCCCGATCGCCGCCAGAATCGCCCAAACCAGGTGCAGGTCGCCGCGGCGGGCCAGGAAGCCCGCAAAAAGCATGACCGTTTCGCCCGGCACGGGGATACCCATGTTTTCGAGGAGCGTCGCACCAAAAACGGTCCAGTAACCGTAGTGATGGAAAAAATGGGAGAGAGCAATGAAAAGATGATGGGCCACCGTGGAACTTTCGCCCCGGAGGATCCGGGATCACTACTTGAAGAGCCCGGCCGTCACGGCGCTCGCGGCTCAAAATCCAGCCCCCAGAAAAGCATAGCGTACTCAACCGCATTTATCACCCTTCTTCCGCCATGTTAAACTGATAAGCGATGCGAGAAGCCTTTCTAGAACACCTTGAAAAGCGGATTGTTGTGGCCGATGGCGCCATGGGCACGATGATTTACTCGAAGGGCGTTCCTTTCAGCCGCTGCTTTGATGAGCTCAATTTGAGCATGCCTCAATTGGTGAAGGAAATTCATCTGGGGTACGTCAAAGCCGGAGCGGAGGTGATTGAAACCAACACGTTCGGAGCAAATCGCGCCCGGCTCGGAAAATACCATCTGGCGGACAAGGTCCGGGAGATTAACTTGGCAGGAGCGCGCCTTGCGCGCGAGATTGCCGGCGAGGACCTTTACGTCGCCGGGTCCGTCGGCCCGCTGGGACTTCGCCTTGAGCCCCTGGGGCCGACTTCGCTGGAAGAAGGGCGCGCCATTTTCCGGCAGCAGATTGAAGCCTTGATCGAAGGCGGCGTGGATTTGATTGTCCTCGAAACGATGACCGACTTGAACGAAGCGCAACAGGCGCTGCTTGCGGCGCGCGAAGCGTCCGCGCTGCCGGTGGTGGCGCAAATGACGATTCAGGAAGACGGCAGCACGCCGGCCGGAACGTCTCCCGAAGATTTCACGCGCCAGCTTGATGCCTGGGGCGCCGACGTGATCGGAATCAATTGCAGCATGGGGCCCGCGGGAGTGCTTTCGGCGCTCGAGCGCATGGCCAAGGTTTCAAGCCGCAAGCTTTCCGCACAGCCCAACGCCGGACTGCCGCGAACCGTCGAGGGCCGAAGCATTTATCTTTGCTCCCCCGATTACATGGCCGGACACGCGCGGCGATTCATCGAACACGGAGTGCGGATGGTCGGCGGGTGCTGCGGAACGACGCCGGAGCATATCCGGGCCATCAAGAAAGCCGTTCGCTCACTGAATCCGAGCCAGCGGCGGATCACGGTTGCCGCTCCGGATGGCCGGAAGCCCCCGGCGGAGCCCGTGCCGGTGGAGAAGCGCTCACGGCTGGCGGAAAAGCTGACCCGCAAGGAGTTCCCGATCCTGGTCGAGGTGATCCCGCCGAAAGGGTGCGATCCAGCGCGGGAAATTGAGGGCGCTCTTTATCTGCGCGGCCAGGGCGTGGACGGGGTGAATATTCCCGAAGGAGCGGGCGGCACGGCGCGCATGAGCGCGCAGTCTCTCGCGGTGCTGATCCAGCAGCGGACGGGCCTTGAGCCGGTGCTCCACTATAGCTGCCGCGGGCGGAACGTGCTGGCCATTCAGGCAGACCTGTTGGGCGCGCACGCTCTGGGCCTCGCCAATCTGGTGGCCATTACCGGAGCCGCCAGCCAGTTTCAAGCTGATCCGTCGGCGACCGCGGTTTTTGACGTGGATTCCATCGGTCTCGTCAACGTGATGAATAATCTGAACCGCGGGCTTGATGCTGGTGGCAATCCGATGGGCGCGCAGACAGGCTTTTTAATCGGAGTGCGGGTGAATCCCGCCGCGCTGAACCTGGATGAGGAAGTCCGGCGCTTTGAATACAAGGTGGAGGCCGGCGCGGATTTCGCTCTAGCGCAGCCGGTGTTCGAGATGGAACAACTCAGCCGCTTCTTAAAACGCGTGGCAGCGGCCGGAGAGCCTCCCATCCCAATCCTCGCCAGCATCTTCACGCTGACGAGCTTCCGCAACGCGGAGTTCTTGAACAATGAAGTGCCGGGCGTCACGGTGCCCTCCTCAATCCTTGAGCGGATGCGCCGGGCGGATACGGGCGATAACGCCCGGGCGGAAGGCTTGAAAATCGCGCAGGAGATGCTCCATGAAGTTCGCGGTTTGCTGCAAGGAGCGCAGATCACCGCGCCTTTTGGGCGATATGCGATGGCGGTGGAAGTTGCGGAAACGCTAAAGGGATCCGTGGCCGGCCGGATTTGACGCACCGCAAAGCTCGAACAGCGGCGGCTGAGAGAAAGAGTTTCCGATGCCCCAAACTGCAAAGCCTGACAAGCCCGCGGCCTTTGAAGCAAATCTTCAGCGGCTGGACGCCGTCGTCAGCCAGCTTGAAGCGGCCGACCTGCCCCTTGAGAAGGCGCTGGAACTCTACGAAGAAGGCATGAAGCTTTCAGCGGTTTGCCAGAAGCAATTGGAAGAAGCCGAGGGCCGCGTTGAGATTCTGAAAAAGCGCGCGGGAGGCAAAATAGCCGCAGAGCCTTTTGCGCCGGC
>DASUKV010000372.1:0-4475 GCA_036278555.1 Terriglobia bacterium | reverse complement strand
CCGGCTGCACGCGGGACTTAGCCCGCGGATTGACATGCTGCGCGCGCAAGTGGAGCTGAAATCGCGCCAGGAACAGCTCATCGCCGCCCAACACGATTATGCGACGGAGAAACTGAATCTGGGGCGGGTTATCGGCCTGCCAACCGGCCAGCCGATCACTCTGACGACGAAAACGCCCTACGCGCCGCTCGCCGGAGTCAGCTTAGAGAAGGTGCTGGCGGACGCTTATCAGAATCGCCCGGACTACAAATCGGCGCTCGCCCAGGTGCGAGCTGCGGAAAGCCGCCGGCGAGCGGTTCTGGCCGAGCGCTACCCTTCGGTAAGTTTCATGGGGAATTTCGGGGATATCGGCTTAACCGTTGGAAATTCCCACGAGACCTTTGCCATTGCCGGAACCCTTACCATCCCGATATTTCAGGGGGGAAAAGTCCACGCAGATTTAGTGCAGGCGGACGCACAGTTGAAACAGAAGAGAGATCAATTCGAAAATCTCAAGGCTCAAATTGGCTATGACGTGCGCACCGCGCTGATGAATCTGAAAACCGCCGCCGACCAGGTGACCGTCGCGCAGAGCAACGTTTCCCTGGCGGACCAGACGCTGGCCCAGGCCAAGGACCGGTTTGCCGCCGGCGTGACCGACAACATCGAAGTGGTGCAGGCGCAGGAGGCCGTGGCGAATGCCGATCAGACGTATATTTCCAGCCTCTACCAACACAACCTGGCCAAGGTGGCCCTTGCCAGGGCCGCCGGCATTGCCGAACAAGCCGTCTTGCAGTATCTCGGAGGGAAGTGAACTATGGCACAGAAAACCGATCTGGAACAGGAAAGCGCTCCGCACGCAGAACTCGAATCTCCTCCCCACGCACCGGCTGCTAAACCGGCTGCGCAGCGCGGCAACCCCGGCTCCGAGGACCATCCCGCGCCGAAGCACAGGAAAAAATGGCCCATCGTTGTCGTCGTGGCGATTCTCGTCGTAGCCGGAATCCTCGTGTGGAGGCACTACGCCGGCTGGGCCTCAACGGATGATGCCCAGATTGACGGGCACATTTATCCACTGAGCGCGCGCATCGCCGGCCACGTCGTGAAAGTCACGGTGGATAACACGCAATATATCGAAAAGGGAACCGTGCTCGTGCAACTGGACAAGACGGACTACCAGGTGGCGGTGGACCGCGCGAACGCTCAGCTCGCGGACGCGCAAGCCGCCGCGCAGGCGGCGCGGGTGGGCGTCCCGATCAGTTCGATTAATACACTGAGCCAGGTTCACTCCGCTCAGGCGGATGTCGAAAACGCGCAGGCAGGAATTAACGCCGCGGAGAAGCAGTTCCAGGCGGCCCAGGCAAGGCTTGAGGAAGCGGAAGCAAACAATGTGAACGCGCAGGACAATTTGAAGCGCTATGCGCAATTGGTTGGCAAGCAGGAGGTTTCACAGCAGCGGTATGACTCCGCCGCGACCACAGCCAAAGCCAGCGCCGCAACCGTAGCGGGCGCGGAAGCTACCGCCGCTGCCGCAGAGCAACAGGTGACGCAGGCGCGCAGCCGGCTGACCCAGGCGAACGCGGAGCTCCATTATGCGCACACCCGGCCGCAGCAGTTGCGGGTGATCCGGGCCAAAGCGGAGGCCGCCGCAGCGACCGTCCAGGCAGCAGAAGCAGCGCTGCAGAAGGCCGAGCTTGACTTGCAGTACACGACGATTGTCGCGCCGGTCAGCGGAATCGTCGGCAAAAGAACTGTCGTCGTGGGGCAGAACATTCAGCCCGGCCAGGCGCTGATGGCGATTGTTCCGACGGAAAATATCTGGGTGACTGCCAACTTCAAAGAAACGCAATTGCAGCACATGCAGGTGGGAGAGTACGTAAAGATTCACGTCGATGCCTACGACCGCGATTACAACGGCAAAGTGGACGGAATCGCGGGAGCGACCGGGGTCCAATTCAGCCTGCTGCCTCCGGAGAACGCGACCGGAAATTATGTGAAGGTGGTCCAGCGCGTGCCCGTGCGAATTGTCTTTGACAAAGGGCAGGACTCGCAACACCTTTTGCGCGTGGGCATGTCTGTGGAACCGAAGGTGAAGGTGAATTGAAATGTAGCTCCCCTCCTCGACTGAGGAGGGGGTTAGGGGGTGGTGGATTTTTGGGAAAAATGGTGATCCCAACCACCCCTGGCCCCTCCTTAACTAAGGAGGGGAAATTACAGGGTCATTTTCAACCCCGAAAACGCAGGTTCAGGTGATCGCGTGATTCGCATTATTGCTCTCGAACGGGAATACGGCAGCGGCGGGGCCGCCATCGCTCAGAAGCTGGCGGAGAGGTTGCGATGGAAGCTCTGGGATCAGGATCTGACCGGAGAAATCGCGCGTGCGCTTCACGTGGATGCGGCGGCAGTCGAGCAGCGCGAGGAACGCGTGGACACGCTGTTCTACCGGCTGGCCAAGGTCTTTATGCGCGGCAGCTTCGAACGGGGATTGCCGGTCACCGGCCTTGAGCAAATCGATTCCGGCCGCTTAGTCGAGATGATCCAGGAACTGATGGAAAGGGCAGCTTCGGCGGGTAATTGCGTGATTGTGGGAAGAGGCGCTCCGTACTTTCTGCGCGACCGGGAAGACGTCTTCAGCGTTTTCATTTTCGCTCCTTTTGGAGAAAAGTCCCGCCGCGTTAAGGCGATTGGCAAGAGCGAAGAGGAAGCCGCCGAATTGATCTCAACCATTGATGCGGAGCGCGCCACCTTCGTCAAAAAGTACTACAACAAGGACTGGCCCACACGGCACCTCTATCACCTGATGGTGAATTCCAAGGTAGGGGACGAAATTGTGGTGCGGATGATCCTGGATGAAATTGCATTGCTCGATCAGGGCGGCCTGTAGGGCATGGCCCCTCACCCGTCCCGCGACGGGAAGCACTGCGTCCCCGCGTGACACCCTCTCCCCCTTTTCAGGGGCGAGGGCGGTAAATTCGAGAGATTCCAGCCCTCTCCCTTCGGGAGAGGGGGGACCGCGAAGCGGTGGGTGAGGGTTTTAGCCAGCAGACCCACTCGTTTCATTCTTGCAGTGTTGTAACGCGAATCAAGACGATGAAGCAAAAAGAATAGCGAAATTCCATGAGGAATCTGTGAGCGCCGAAGCGGTAGCAACAAAAGCCGACTGGAAACCGGACATCAACCCCTGGATCATCGCCATGACGGTGATGCTGGCCACCTTCATGGAGGTGCTGGACACCAGCATTGCGAACGTGGCCCTCCCGCATATTGCCGGGAGCCTTTCGTCAAGCGTGGACGAAAGCACCTGGGTCCTGACTTCCTACCTGGTTTCGAACGCCATCGTCCTGCCGCTCACCGGATGGTTTTCAACGCTTTTCGGCCGGAAGCGTTTTTATATGGCCTGCGTGGCCATCTTCACCGTCAGTTCCTTCCTCTGCGGGCTTGCGCCCAGCCTGGGCGCACTGGTGGTCCTGCGGGTGATCCAGGGCGCGGGCGGCGGCGGCCTGCAGCCGGTCTCACAGGCCATCCTGGTCGAGAGCTTTGAGCAAAAGCAGCAAGGCATGGCCATGGCCGTCTATGGCATGGGCGTTGTGGTGGCGCCCATTATCGGGCCCACGCTGGGCGGCTGGATTACAGATAACTACAGTTGGCGCTGGATCTTCTTTATCAATATTCCGGTCGGAATCCTTGCTCTGCTGTTGACTTCGATGTTGATCAAGGACCCGCCGTACCTGGTCCGCAAAGGACTCAAGGACGGGTTGAAGATCGATTTTATCGGGCTCGGACTGCTTAGCGTTGGCCTGGGCTTTCTGCAGATCATGCTGGACAAGGGCCAGACGGACGATTGGTTCGGATCGCATTTCATCGTGATCAGCGCCATCCTGGCGGTGATCGGCCTCGTGGGGGTGGTGATTTGGGAGCTCCGGCAAAAAGAACCCATTATCGATCTGCGCCTACTCAAGGATAAAAATTTTGCCGTCTCCACGTTTACCATGTTTGCGCTTGGCGTGGTGCTTTACGGTACCACGGTGCTGCTGCCGATTCTGGTGCAGACGCTTATGGGGTATACCGCGGAGCTGAGCGGACTCGTGCTTTCCCCCGGCGCGGTCATCACAATGTTTTCGATGCCCCTGGTGGGATGGCTCTTGAGCCGCTATGAGGCGCGCTGGCTCGTGGTGGTCGGACTATTGATCCTCGCGCTGGGAATGTACGAGCTTGCCCACATCAATCTCACCGTCAGTTTTTGGACGCTGGTGCTCATCTGGTGCATCTCGCGCGGCGGCCTGGGATTTCTGTTTGTGCCCATTAACGTGATGGCGTTTTATTTTGTTCCCAGAGAAAAAACCAACAACGCAACGGGCTTGATCAATGTCGCAAGGAATATCGGGGGTAGCGTGGGGATTTCATTGGTCACCACGCTCCAGGTGCGGCGCGCGGAGATGCATCAAAATATTCTGGTAAGCCATGTGACGCCTTACGACAACACGTATCAGTCGATG
>DASUKV010000371.1:0-12813 GCA_036278555.1 Terriglobia bacterium | reverse complement strand
GGCAACCGCATCCCGCAACGCTTCGGAGTACGTCCGGGCGCGTTGCGGAATCGCCAGAAAGTCCTGGAAGTCCACATTGCCCCCGCCGTGAAGCCCGCCGCTCAGAATATTCACCATCGGGACGGGTAATTCTACCGCCTGCGATCCTCCCCAGTAGCGATACAGGGGCAATCCCGCCGAAGCGGCGGCGGCCCGAGCGGCGCCCAATGACACGCTGAGAATGGCGTTGGCGCCAAGGTATTTCTTATTCGCCGTGCCATCCAGCTCCAGAAGCTTCTCATCGATCGCCGCCTGGTCCGAAGCGTTCATGCCCACAAGCTCCGGGGCAATCACTTGCTCAACGTGAGCGATTGCTTCGAGAACCCCCTGGCCAAAATAAACGGCAGCGTCGCGGTCGCGCAGTTCGAGCGCCTCCGCTTTTCCGGTGGAAGCTCCGGAAGGCACGAGGGCACGCCCGCGCGCGCCATCTTCGAGGTATACGTCCGTCTCAATTGTGGGATTGCCGCGCGAATCGAGGATTTGGCGCGCGTGAATGTACGTGATTCTGGCCATTGCGATTCAACTACTTTAAGTCTTCATGCTGTGATGCAGCAAGAAGAAAGCTATGAGGGCGCGGCAAGCAGCGCCCCTACATTATGGTAAGATTTTTGAGAGTTTCAGCGTGTTCCGGCCCCTCATATCCAAATCGCGCCCTTCCGGCTTGCTTCTGTTGATTCTGCTCACTGGTTGGACCTGTTACGCCCAGACTCAGCCCCTCACTTCCGCCGAGCGAACGGCGGACCGCGCTTATCAGCAAGGCATGGCATTGCTTCGCGCGAAGCAGTATCCAGAGGCTTTGGCGCAATTCAAACAGGTTGAACAAGCGACACCTCGCCTGCCGCAAGGCTACACGGGGGAGGGAATTGCGCTGGCCCTGATGGGCAAGCCGGAGCAAGCGGTGGCCCCGCTCAAGAAGGCGCTCGAACTCGATCCCGCCTACTGGGTGGCTCGACGGGAACTGGGAATCATCGACTGGAAACTGGACAGAAAGGATGAAGCAGCCAAGGAATTGCAAGCCGTCGTGAAGCTCTTTCCCAACGATCCGGCGGTGAACGTCATCCTGGGGCAATACGAATTTGAGAACAAACGTTTTGCCCAGGCGAACGGCTTTTTCTCGAAAGCTTCGCCTCAGGTGGCGGCGAATCCTCGCCTTTCGATCATGGCGGCCGAAGCTCTCATCAAAACAGGACGCGGGAGCGAAGCGGCGGCGAGCTTAGAAATGCTGAGCCGCAGTCCGGGCCTCGGGCCGCCACAGCAATTCAAGATCGCCTGGCTGCTGGGGGAGGCCAAGGACTATCCCGCCGCGATCCGGCTCTTTAACGCGCTGCCGCAGGATTTCCCGGACGCCTTTGGCCGCGGCTATGGCGTGGCGCTGGCCTACTTTGAACAGAAGCAATACCCGGAGTGCATCAAGACGCTCACCGATTTGAAAGCGCGTAGGAACGTCCGTCCAGCGCTCTTCAGCCTGCTGGGAGCCGCGCAAGAGAAGAACGGGCAAACCCTGAAAGCTTACGATGCGTTCCGGCAGGGCATCCTCCAGTTTCCACACGACGATGAAAATTATTTGAACATTGCGACGCTCAGCGTCGAACACCTCAACTACGATGTCTCAAACCAGGTGCTGACCACCGCGATCCGCGAAATTCCAGGGGATCACAAGCTCTTCCTTGCTCGCGGGGTGGTGCACACGCTGCGCAAGGAAATGTCCCAGGCGCAGGCGGATTATGAAAAAGCGCTGGCCCTGGCGCCGGATGAAAGCAGCGTCTACGTCGCGCTCGGAATCTGCTTGATGGATCAGGACAAGTTTGCGGATGCGGCGCGGATTCTTCGCCAGGGCGTTCAGAAACAGCTCAAAGACGTCCTGCTCTACTATTTCCTGGCGGATGCTCTGTTCCGTCAAGGCGTCACGGCCTCGTCTCCTTTGTATCCCGAAGCGCTCGCTGCCGTCGAAGAAGGCCTGAAGCTCGATCCCAAATTTGCCTACGGATATCTCCAGCGCGGCAGGCTCGAGCTGATCCGAGATCAAACCACAGCCGCCGTTGCGGACCTGGAACACGCGCGATCGCTTGCGCCGGATTCTCGAGCGATCCTTTACCAATTGGGCGTGGCCTATCGCCGGGCAGGGCGGCAGGCAGAGGCGGCAAAGCTGTTTGCCCGCGTGGCCCAGGCTAGCAAAGAAGAGGCCGCGCAATTTCGCAAGGGCAAGCTGATGGAAATCATGCTGACGGTCTCCGGCAGCAAAACCAATTAAGGCTGCGCGATGGAGAATGGAATTCAGAAGGCGCTCGCGGTTTTGGTCTTGGGCATCTTCGTCCTTGCAGGAAAACCAGGCTTGACGGCCCAGGATCAATGCGCTCCGCTTCTTGAAAAGGCTCAATCCCTGCTTCAGCAGAAACGCGCGCAAGATGCCACGCAGCTTTTGCAAGAGGCCGTCAGAAAGTGTCCTGAAAGCGCGCAGGCCTATGATCTGCTGGGAATCAGCTACGATCAGCAGAGCCTCTATCCGCAAGCGCAGAAAGCTTACCGCAAGGCCATCGCCCTCAGCCCGGAATGGCCCGGCGTTCACAATAACCTGGCCGTCAGCTACTATCGCGCGGGAATGGCATCGAAGGCCATCGCGGAATTCCGCGAAGCGCTTCGCCTTGATCCTGACAATCGGTTTGCCGCGCTCAACCTTGCGGAGAATTACCTCGAACGGAAAAACTACGCCCGGGCGGTGAGATATTTCCAACAAGCTGACGCCGGCGCTTCAAATGATCCGGGGGCGCTTTTAGGCCTTGCCGAGGCATACGGCGGGGCAAAAAACACTCACGCCTCGCTCGAAGTGGCCGAAAAAGCTTCCCGCCTTGCCGCATCAAACCCCAAAATTCATTTCTCTTTGGGGCTGCTCTTCGCCAGGCAGGGACAATATGCCAGGGCGGTTGCCGAGTTCCAAAACATCGCTCCTTCCGACCGGGATTTCGCGGCCTATCAGAACCTGGGCCTCGCGCTCGCAAAGCTGGGCCATACGTCCCAAGCACAAACTGCTTTTGAGCAAGCATTGCGGCTGGATCCGGCAAATCCGGAGCCTTACCTTGGACTTGGGCAAAGCTACGCCGCGAGCCGGCGCCCTCAGGAAGCGATTTACTGGCTGTCCGAAGCCCACGAGCGCGCCTCCGAACGGCCGGATATCACGTTCGCGCTGGCTGAGGCGCTGATTCAGGCGAGCCAATTCGACCGGGCCGGCAGTCTTCTGGCGGACGCCGTGAAGCGGCATCCGCGCGATGCGGCGCTGCTTCAGGCGCGGGGGGACCTCAACAACCGGCAGCACCAGGACGGCGAAGCCCTGAAGGCCTATCAAGAAGCGCTGAAACTTGATCCGCGGCAGGTTGGCGCCCGCCTGGGGATGGCGCGCCTCGATCAGCGCCTGGGGAAGACGTCCGAGGCGGAGTCGGTATTCAAGAGCGTCCGTCAAACGGATCCTGCGAACGGCCAAGCGCTCGCGGGACTGGGCCACATTGCGCTTCAGGCTGGCCGGCTGGCGCAAGCCGAGGCGGAGCTTCGTAAGGCAGTACAGTCAGCCCCTCGCAATGCCGAAGCGATGGAAGATTTGGGCACGGTTTTGATCCGCCGCGGCCGATACGCCGAGGCGCAAAGTATCCTGCGGAAATTGATCCGCCTTAATCCGAACGATTCCCGCGGACATTATCTCCTGGGCCAAGCCTTGTTGAAGCTCGGCCGGAAGGAAGAGGCCGGGCGTGAGTTCGCACGCTCTCAGCAGTTGAAAGCCGCTACTCCGGCGGCGCCATAGGATTGCGAAGCGAGAGCTGAGAAGGGGTGGTGAATTCATGAATTCTGAAGCTGCGGTTCCACAGATGGATTCTGACCGTACACTGCTTCGCCATACGGTCGCGACGCTGGCCTACCGGGGCGCGAAGGCGGTGCGCGGTGCGCCGGCAGGATTTACTGAATTCCGGGCGTCGGAAACCACGCGCACTCCCGGGCAGATCCTGGCTCACATCGGCGACCTTCTGGACTGGGGACTTTCGATCGCGAAGGGAAAGCAGGAATGGCACAATTCAACGCCGTTGCCCTGGGATGATGAAGTGGATCGATTCTTCAAGACGCTGGAGGCATTCGAAGCTTATCTGGCCTCCGATTCCCCGCTCCACGCGCCGCCCGAAAAGCTCTTTCAGGGTGCTGTTGCCGACGCGCTGACCCACGTGGGGCAGATCAACATGCTCCGCCGCCTGGCGGGAGCGCCGGTCCGCGCGGAGAACTATTTCCGCGCTGAAATTGTTGCCGGCCGCGTCGGCGCCGCACAAGCCGCGCCGCGTGTGGAGTTCGATTAGTATTTCATGACACAACCAACTCCCCAGGAGGAACGATGCCGCGGGAGTTGCCGGTTAGAACCCTCACCCACCGCGAAGTTTATCCTGAGAGCGGAGCCGAAGGGCGGTCCCCCCTCTCCCGAATGGAGAGGGTGGCCGAAGGCCGGGTGAGGGGCGTTGTCCCAATTCTGAATCCTAGAGCCTACCTGTGGCACATCACCACAACCGCAACCTCAGACGTTCTATAAATTTCTATTGTTCATTTACATAAGATGGTGTAAAAGAACATCAGCGATAAGGCTGTTGTCCTTAGGCCTTGCAATCTGAAAAGGGAAAGTAGCATCGCGCTCATTGCACCGTCACACGGGGCAAGTGACAGGGAACTGCGATCCTAAGCAGACTGCTCCCGTGTATCATCGCCCGCGGTTTACCAGGAGGCTTGCATGCTCGCAAAGAATTGGGGTCAGCATAAGGCAAAGTACGATGTTGTCGTTGTGGGGTCGGGGTATGGCGGCGCCATTACGGCAGCAAGAATTTCGGGCGCGCCGTTGAATCCGAAGAAGTCGGTCTGCATTCTCGAACGCGGACGGGAATGGCCGGTAGGCCAGTTCCCGGACAGTTTGGTCAAAGCCGCCGGAGAATATCGCAATCCGATCACCAATCCCACCGGGCTCTATGACCTCCCGGTTTTCAAGGATATTGCGGTGATGAAAGGTTGCGGGCTAGGTGGGACCTCGCTGGTGAACGCCAACGTGGCGATCATTCCCGACGATGACATTTTTCTCCAGCCGAACTGGCCGCGAAGCGTCAATCGCGGCGTTCTTCAGCCTTATTACGACAAGGCCACCAAAATGCTAGCGCCCAGGCCGCACCCGCGCGCAACCCAACTGGCAAAGGTCCAGGCCCTTGAGCGCCGGGCGAAAGAAATCGGCTACGAAGCCTACGGATTGAACATCAACGTCAATTTTGATATCGACGGCCTGAACCCGCACGGCGTCCCGCAGAAGCCCTGCATCGACTGCGGCGATTGCGTCACCGGCTGCAACGTGGGAGCCAAGAACACGCTTTACATGAATTACCTTCCGGTGGCGAGCGCCAACGGGACCGATATCTTTACCCACACGCAAGTGGACTGGCTTGAAAAATTGCCGGATGGCGGCTGGCGGATTCACGGCCGCCGGTACGAACACCTTTTCCCGGAATCGTTCACGCTCGACGCCGGCCATGTAATCCTTTCGGGTGGGTCGCTCGGCAGTCCTGAAGTCCTGCTGCGCTCTGAAATCCATGGTCTTTCACTCTCACCCCGGGCAGGGACCAGCTTCAGTGGCAACGGCGACTTTTTCGGCATTGCTTTCAACGGGGAACCTCGGACTAACGTTCTAGGTTTTGGCAATCATCCAGATGACCCCTGGAGAGCCACGACGCCTGGGCCCACCATCGTCGGGGGCATCCGCTACAACCGCAATTTACCTTTGGGCCAGCGCATGTTGGTGGAGGACCTGACGTTCCCCAGCCCCTATATCGGCGCGGCCATGGTTGCTATCGGCACCATGAGCGGAGATCCGACCGTTACCGGGCACGAATCCGAAGAAAAAGCCCGCCTCGCGCGCGAAAACCCTTTCGAGCCTTACCAGCTCGACAATGCCATGAACCACTCCATGTTTTATCTGGTGATGAGCGAAGACAATGCCAAGGGAACCATGCGCCTGCGGACGGACCTGCTGGACCCGCACGGCCGCCTGGAAATTGACTGGGACGGCGGGGGAAGCGAGCCCATTTTTACGCTGATTAATGAAGAGCTTCGGCGGCATGCGCGCGCGTTAGAAGCGGACTTCATCTTGAATCCCTGGTGGAATTTCCTGAATATGCACCGGCTGATTACCGCGCATCCTTTGGGCGGATTGCCCTTGGGCGAAGATTATCTCCAGGGGGCAATTGACGAGTTTGGGCGGGTGTTTACGGCCACGGGAGAAGTGCACGACGGGCTCTTTGTGGCGGACGGTTCATTGATTCCTTCGGCTCTGGGAGTGAACCCTCTGCTGACCATTTCCGCGCTTTCGGAGCGGATTGCGGAACGAATGATCCGCAGCTTCCAGGGAGAGGCCTATCCCGCGCCTCCGGCGGCGGTAGCCGTCCACATGATCGATCCCGTCGAAGCAGCCGATGACAGTGAAGCGGACCTCGAGCGCATTTTCACCCGCGTCGAAACGCAAAGCATCGAAACCATGGTGAATACGGGCGAGTGGTCCATTGACGTGAGCAAAGGGATCATCCACAACGATACCGCCTGGAAGGGCTACTTCCCTCGCGGCCACGTTCTGAACAAGCTCTCAGCCGCGTTTTTTGAAGGCTTTAAGAAGAAGTTTACGCGAACCGCTTCAGGAATTACCGGGATTACCAGCGACTCGGATGGGAAGCTGAACGTTCCCAATACGCTTGAGGAGATCACGCTGGAGAAACCCACCGGAACGCTCGAAGAAGGCAAGTACATCCTGCTGCGTTACACGGGAGCGCCCTGGTCGGCCTTCTACGACATCTTTAAGGTCATTAACCATGACCTCCTGATCGGCAGGGTTTATATAGGTGAATATCCTCACGGCGTGCGGATGTTCACGTTTCCGATGACTCGCGTCTACGGCATTGAGGATATGACCGCCGCGGATCATCAATTGCTTTATCAGCGTTCGGCCTCTCCCACGCCTCAACAACTGGCGGGCTTGTGGGAGATGCGCGGCGTGGCCAACGCCAATGATACGGGGGTGATCGCATGGCTGAAGTTTGACCTGAAGCCCGATGGCCGTCTTGAAGCGCGGTATCGCTTTATGGGATTTTTTGAAGGGATTGTTGAGCCCGTGTTGGGCAAAGACCATTTCCAGCTTGATGATTTCACGCCGTTTCACGACGAGATTCGATACGCAGGCCCCGACTTCATGGTGGGACGGTATACCACAAGCTCGCCGCCGCTTCTAAAAGAACTACTAGGCCCTGGGGGCGTGGGACTGTTGCATGTGGATACGAACCCCGGCGGTTCAGATCAATTTTCGTTCTACTACACCCTCACGCGCAGCACCGCGCAGGAGATGCCCGCTTCCGCGTTCCTCGAACCGCTGTTGGATATCCGCCTGCCGGACGGCTTGAGCATGACCTTTGATGAACAAATGACGGGTTTTTACTTTCCCGGACTCTCCGTCCCGGCCACCCGTGAGGGGGACGAAGGAATTGAGGCGCGGATTCCCGATTCCGGGAATCCAGCAGGCGCCGTCCCTGCCAGCTTCCAGGTGCACATGACCATCAAAGACATGAACGAATTCCTGACAAGCCCAGAGCACGAGGCCCGCCTGAACGGTACGATCCACTTTGGCGATTTTCAGGGCAAGGGCGAGTCGAGCTTCGTGATCGACCCCGACCGGAGCTATTTCAATTACCTGCGCGTGAACCCGGAAACGCAGGAAGCCGAAATGCGCTACCAGATTTATTTTCAGGATTCGCAGAAAAAGGATTGCCTGTTTTTCGCCCGCAAATACCTCGAACGCGACTGGCGCCAGCCGATGGCCGGAGTGCGGGAGATTCTGCACGATTTCACCACCGCCTATTGCCATCTCACCGAAGTGGATTCAGGAAAGGAGCTTGGCGTGGGCCTCCTGACGTTTAAGACCATCCAGAATTTACCGGCGGTCGAAAACCTCCTGAGCTTCATCAAGTCCTTCAAGGTAAGCGGAACGGACAATCCCTTGCTCAAAGCCCAGGCGCAACTGCGCTTCCTGGCCTTCACAAACCAATTCGTGGTTCGTGAATACGAGCCGCTCAGCCTCGCGGAGGATATGACGGCCGACGAAGTGCGCGCCGAAGTGCTGCGCGGCGCAACGGTCGCTGACGAATTCAGCACCCGGCCTACCGCGGAGCTGCAAACGCTGCTGCGCGAAAGCCCAACGCTGCCGCTTGAAACCGTGCTCAATCACGGTGGCGTGACGATTGATTACGGGAACCGGCGCATCTGGCGCGATTCTTTCTGGAAAGGCTCGTTCGCAAAAGACTCATTGCTCGGCTGGGAGGAGCGGATTCGTAACGCCGCGCTGGGCGGTGCCGCTTCCCGTGCGGCTTCCGTTTATACCGGCGGCAGTTTCTGGAAGCGCTTTGACGAAATTAAGGACGGCGAAGCGATCGGCTACGTGGTGAACTACGAGTTGCGCTCCATTCCCGGAAAGCCGGTCGTGAAGCAGGTGAAGTACCCGGACAATAACCGGAAATATTTCCGCGCCGGAGATGATGTCCTGCTGCTCACTTATTTAAACGATCCGTACAAGCAGGTTTATGACACGATCAAAATCCTCGACAAGAATAACTGCATCGGCGTCATGCACCTGGGCGAATTCCCCAAGGGCCTTGAGTTCGCTACTTTCGTGATGGCGCGCAATAATTACCCGTTCGAAAAAATGTCTGTTCCGGATCACCAGGCGATTTTTAACGGCGATCACGTCCGCGTGCCCTCACCGGCGGAGATTGCCGGAACCTGGGATGGGCATATTATTTTCCTCACCCGGCCTGACTTGAGCCTGCTGAATCAACTCAACCCGGTGGCTTTCCGGCTGAAGTTCGCGCCTGCCCCGAATGGCGTGATCGGACATTATCAGTTCGGGATTCTTGCTGGAAGCATGAAAGTGGAATTTACTTCCGAATTCGTGGAATTGCTCGACTTCACCACTTTCCACGACGAAATTCGTCTGATTGATGACAAGACGATGATTGGCAAGTGGGTTTCGCCCGCCGCACCGGCGTGGCTTAACAACCCATTGCTCAAGAAGGCGCTCGAAGGGTATCTGGAGCCGGGTAAGGACCGGCTGGCGTTTTACTATCTTCTAACGCGGGTCTAACCCTCGTAGCGCCAGGCATCCCTTCGCTGCGCTCAGAGCAGGCTTTGCCGGCAATGTTTTGCTCGACTGCCGCCAAAGCTTGCCCTAAGCGCAGACGCCATGAGCCTGCGGCTCACCACTATGCATGAAAATGGCTTTGGGTTATTCCCCTCCTTGGTTAAGGAGGGGCAGGGGTGGTTGGTGTGGCTACGCCTTGAAAACCCACCACCCCCTAACCCTCCTCAACCGAGGAGGGGAACCATTTTCATGGCAATGAAGGGATGGCGGCGCTACAAGCAGCCTTCGCACCCAACGGCTTACTCCGCCTTAATCACTCCGCAGGCGATTCGCGTCCCTGCATTGCCCGCCGGATCAGTCTTTTCGTCGTCGGGCTTGGCATGGATCACAAGCGCCGTGCCGCCGGGATGGAAGAGCGAATTCACGCCGCTCCGGAGCGTGACCTCCTTTGCCAGGACCTGAGCGTGGGTCGTGCCGTCCGGCTGGACTGTGATATTCGGCAGGTCGCCCGCGTGCGACCCGCTCGGATTTTCGAACCCATGCATTTTGTGGTAGGGGTTGAAGTGCGGGCCCGCGCTGGTGAAATCAGGAGGGTCGCATTTACCTACCGCGTGAATATGCAGCGCGTGCACCCCGGGAGGAAGATTCTTGCCGTCGAGCGTGACCGTCACTCCCTTTGGGGTGGCTACAAGCGTAGCGCTGCCCACGCTCTCTCCTTGAGAATTTATCAAGTCGGCTTTGGCCATGCTGTGTCTCGATGAGCCGCAAGCCGTAGTTAGCGCCAGAACGGCGCCGATCAGAAGAAAACTCCGAAGCTTCATAGCCTTCACTCCTCACAGGGGATTCTAATCCTATCTCAAGATTCTTATGATGCTCTCCATGAGTGTAGCGGGTCATACAAGTGGCCCGCCGCGGCTAACCTGCGCAATGACTTATGGAAAGTCAAGTTAGAAACTTTTCATTAAGCACATAGATACTTACACGGAGCCGACGGATGGGTGTAAATCAAGGTGTGTAGTGGGAGGACATCATGCCTTTGGTTAGCCTTCGTAGTGGGAAAGCCTTGTCACATATCCTGGTGGCAATAGCGCTGGTTGTGGGTTTTGCTTCTCTGTCATACGCCGATATCATCTACGCCTCCGCCCCGCCTGACGGTGTATCGAGTTTCACAGTTGACGGCAGCGCTTTCCAGTTTGAGACACAGTCATACTACCAATCGTTTCTTTGCCCCGGACCCGACGGCCCGCAAGCCTGCTTTGCATCGTCGAGCAATGTCTACGTTACCGGCGGCGCTGGTGTTTCGGTTTCCGGAATGGACGGCAATTTGGCGCCTGGGGAGGCCGTGAGCCAATTCAGCGCCTTTCAGGATCAGGGCCTGCTGCTCTCGGTGGCGGAAGACCCTTCCGGTTACTCGCTCAGCGGTTCCTGGCGGGGATACGATAGTTACGACCTGAACCCCGGCTATTTAGGTTTTCGTGTCCAGGCCGCCGACGGCTATCACTACGGCTGGGCGCTTGCCGATGAAGAAGTATTCTCGGCGCCCGAGTCGCCGAACCCGTATTCGGGTCCGGGCGGCGCTGTGGCGCTGGAGTATGCTTTTGAATCCTGCCCCGGCCAGGCCATCAACGCGGGTGCGACAAGCGGCGGCGCAACCTGCGATGATCCGCCCGACCCGGCTCCAGAGCCGGCAACGGCAACTTTGCTGGCGTTGGGTCTTGCGGGTATTGAGATGATTTGTCGCAGATTGCTGAAATTTCGTCCAGGCGTCATTCTGGAATAGGCCGAAAATTCCTGTTGACGCGCTGCGAGTTTTTTGTTTACGATTAAAGCGTCAATTGAATAGCTGATTTACCCTGGATCTCATCCAGAGTGGCCGAGGGATGGGCCCGACGACGCCACGGCAACCGCCCCGCTCCAAGCGGGGGTCAGGTGCTAACTCCTGCCCGGTTTTGGGGAAGATGAGAGCGGCCTTAACGGTCTTTACGAAGCCTCCCCGATGAAATTGGGAGGCTTTTTTTGTTTTCAGAGCCTTCATATTTCATCGTTCCAAATCCTCCGGGCGGCCACACCCATCCGAATTGAGATCCAAACGAGGAGGAGTTGTGAGTTACGTTTTGCACCTGGAGTGCCGCGGATGTAGCCGCCAATATGAGTTAAAGCCGATCGCCGCGTGCGAAGAATGCTGGGCGCCGCTGGAAGTGGTTTATGACTACGGGCGGCTGTGGTCGGATTTAAGGCGTCAGGATATCGCCTCCCGCGCGCCCAACATGTGGCGTTACCGGGAGTTATTGCCGCTTACCTGCGAGCCCGCCGTCGGACGCCAGACGGGGTTCACTCCGCTTCTTCGGGCCTCGCGCCTCGAACGCGCTTTGGGCGCGAAAGAGATTTATATCAAGAACGACGCCGTCAATCATCCGACGCTTTCATTCAAAGATCGGGTTGTCGCTGTCGCGCTGAGCAAAGCCAGGGAATTCGGTTTCAGCACGGTGAGCTGCTCCTCGACAGGCAACTTGGCGAACGCGGTAGCCGCCCAAGCGGCCGCAGGCGGCTTCGAGGCTTTCATTTTTGTTCCCGCAGATATCGAGCGCGAAAAAATTATCGCTACGGAAGTGTTCGGCGCGAAGCTGGTGCGCATTGACGGAAATTACGACCAAGTAAACCGGCTCTGTTCCGAAATTGCCATGAAGTATCCCTGGGGAATCGTGAACGTCAATTTGCGCTCCTATTATGCCGAAGGCTCGAAAACCGTAGGCTACGAAGTGGCGGAACAACTCGGCTGGCGGCTGCCGCAAAATATTGTGATCCCGATGGCGGGAGGAGCGCTCATCACGAAGGTTCACAAAGCTTTTGAGGACCTGAAGAAGCTGGGCTGGGTTGAGCCCGCGCCCACGCGGTTTTTTGGCGCGCAGGCAACCGGCTGCTCGCCCATTACGACAGCCGCCAAGAAGGGGGACCCGGAAATCACTCCGCAAAAGCCCCATACCATCGCCAAATCCCTGGCCATCGGCAATCCAGCGGATGGGCCCTTCGCGGTGAAGACGATCCTCGGCACGGGCGGGGCGGGTGAAGACGTCAGCGATAAAGAAATTGTTCAAGGCATGCGGCTGCTCGCGGAAACAGAAGGCGTGTTCACGGAGACCGCGGGCGGCGTCACCGTCGCCGTAGCGCGGAAGCTCATTCGCAGCGGTCAGTTGAACCCTGAAGAATCGATTGTGCTCGTGATCACTGGGAATGGATTGAAGACTCCGGGCGCGCTCGCGGAGTCCGCGCAGGAATCGTCGGCGATCCGGCCCAAGCTGGCGGATTTTGAAGAGCATTACATGGCCGAAGCGGCCGCCGCGGTTTAGCACCGCGACAAAGCGGTGAGGGTGCCGGGAAAATAAAGCTTCTGGCTGCCCCTCACCCGGCCTTCGGCCACCCTCTCCCACAGGGAGAGGGCTGAAAACTGAGATGTATGGCAGTTTCTTTTCGGGATGGGCGCCGAGAAAGAAGGAGATCGGCCCTCTCCCTTCGGGAGAGGGGGGACCGCCCTTCGGTTGCACTCAGGGTAAACTTCGCGGTGGGTGAGGGCTCTGGCAGACGATTCCGGTCTTTTG
>DASUKV010000370.1:0-4835 GCA_036278555.1 Terriglobia bacterium | reverse complement strand
TCCAGCAGGATGCCAGCTCGATTGACCATTCTGCCCTTGCCATCCTCTCATCCCCTTCAGGAAATGCTCCAAGCTGAACAAGCCAAAGCCTGTGCTATCATGCAACTGCTGCCGCTTGAACTGAGCTGAATGGCCGCCGGCTTCGCGCGCCACTTCGGCAGCGGTGATTCCCGCGAACTTGGCGCCAGCGCCGGCATTCCACTTGGTAATCGCATCCTTCAGGTTCCCTGCTTTTGTGGCGCTATCTGCCTTGAGTTTGTGAAGGCCAGTCAATGACGTTACGTTGTGCTCCAGCAAGATCCAGAGGAGCTTGTCCCGGTCGTTGTTATCGACAAGAACGTCCTTTTCCGCCAAGAAGTCCAGTAGAGCTTTCGAATCCCCTTTCGCAGCAGGATTCTTCAGGAAAAATTTGGCGTTCTCGATGGATTCAACCTGGATCTTCTGAAATCTCGGGAGCGCGAACCTACTGCCGGAGTCTTGCAGCGCCTTCTCGATTTCCCCTCGCACCTTATCGTCTGTTTTCGCGTCCAAAAGATCGTCGAGGGACGAGATCTTGGATTTCTTAAACGCATCGAGGGCTTCTTTGTCGTCGATAGAGTGCTCCGCGAGAAACGCCTCCAAAGGAGTAGTTTTCTCTACTGCGGTGACCCCCTTTGGCGTTCCGCCAGCTTTTGGTTTGCCGCCTTTGCCCGTGCCTTTTGGGTTTTCGGTTCCTTCTTTGTCACCCATAGATTTGTCCTTCCCGTGTCGAGATCCTATCTTTCCGCAGCGATGAGCGTGCCGTTCATTTGTCAGCAGGCGAAGAACTATACCGCTGCATTCCTCCAATAGCAATGACCGAAAAGTAAGATTCAGCGATTTCGCAAACCTGCCTCGCCGTGCGCTGGCCAGAAGGTCTCGCGGGGGATTCCACCAGTCTCGAGGATCGCTAGGGGTGTACCTCGCAATACGGCAGCCGGAAGCGAGATTGCCGGTCCAGCGGTCTCTCCAAGTTGAACAAAACGAGTTTCGGAGCTGATAGCCGCGAATTCCTTGCGCGTCATTGCCGCTAGGAATTGTTCTGCGGGATCGCTCCAAACGAAGTCAATTACAACCCGTACCCCTGATGGGCCGGCCTCCAGCATAAACGCGTTCTGGAGGTCTGCCGCGGGCGTGTCCAGGCGAATTAGCGCGTCGGCTCCAAGCTCACGAAGGGTGTGCAGGACATCCGCGTTACGACCCGCCGCACCCGCCGTTGCCTGACGAACGCCCGCCGCTCGTAGTGAACGTCCTGTTCAGTTGCGCTTGAGAGTTGAGTTGAGCAGATCGGTCAGCTTTTTGTAGGCGCGCTCGGCTTGGGGCTCGTTGTATGCGGGATTGTCGGGGACGGTCCAGCCGTGGCGTGCCTGGTAGACCTCACTCTCGTGTTGTCCTCCCCAGGCTGCGAGCGCGCGGTCGAGCTTCTCGATGGCTTCCTGCGGCATTGACCGATCCTCGATGGCGTGGCCGAAATAGAGGCGCGCCTTCACGCGAGGAAGGAGCGTGTGCGGGCTGGCCGGCGCGTCAGTGTAAAGACCGCCGCCGTGGAATGAAGCAGCGGCGGCAATTTGGTCAGGACGGACGGCGGCCACGCGCAAGGCCATTTGCCCGGAAAAGCAGAACCCGACGGCGCCAAAAGCCTGTCCGCTGACGCTCGGCTGCTTCGCGACGAAATCGACATACGCGGAAACGTCGCGGTCCATAGCCTCGGGCGTTAGCGGACCGCGAATCTCGTTCATGCGTTTCACGAAGCGCTCGTCACCGATCTTGAAAGGGAAATTGAAGATCGGCGGTTTGCCGTTGCGATAAAAGATATTGGGGAGAAGCACCGCGTAGCCCTCATCGGCAAGACGACTGGCCATGCCGCGGTTTGCATCGCGAATACCACCGATATCGGTGAGGTAGAGCACGCCGGGCCAGCGGCCCTCTATTTCCGGCTGAATCAGAAAGCCGTCTGCAGCGCCGTCCCGTGTTCGTACCTCGACTGCTTTCTCAATCATGACCGTGCTCCTGAAAGAAGGCTGCCAAAAAAGCAATCACAATATTATCTGATGTGGGCGGCTTCGAGGCTGGCGGCACGCTCTGTTCGCATCAACTACGGAACGCGGAAACGAGCCGCCGGCCGCTTGCGTATTGCGGGTGTCGCACCGAAGTGATAAGGTTTCGGGCTATGAAGGTCTTCCTTGGCAGCTCTTCAGAGTCGCTTGATCATCTCGGAGAGATTGCGATGTGGCTCGAAAGCAGCGGTATCGAGCCGGTGCCTTGGAACCTTCCTACGTTGTTTCTCCCCGGCGACAACACGCTCCAGAAGCTAATTGAAATCAGTAAGCAAGTCGACGCGGCTGTCTTCGTCTTCGCTGAAGACGACAAAGTCTGGTATCGCGCCGACACGTTCACACAGCCGCGAGATAACGTGCTGCTCGAATACGGCTTGTTCGTTGGAGCATTAGGACCCAAGAGGGCGATTATTTGCAGAAGAGGCAGGCCGAGAGCAGCAACGGATCTTCAAGGGACCAATTGGGTGGACTCCTCTCCAGGCTCTACTCAGAAGGCTCAGGCTCAGGCTCAGCTCAAAGCTTGGGTGCAGGAGATCTTACGCACACGAGCTCGTGAAGGTGCGCCTGAAAGTCGAGTGGCTCGAGATGTTTCGGGCATCGAGCGTACTCGCGCCGGATTGAAGACTGCGTTCAGGAGCACTGATATCTTTGTAGATTTTGGTGTTCTTCAGAACATGGATGTCCAGGGTGAAAGTACTGTCGTCGTTCTGCCCGCGAACGAGTTTTTCGATGAGCGTTGCTTTGAGGATGTCAGAACTGCCGCGGGCGCATTCATCCAGCGGCACTTTCCAACGCGCGCACGCGATTTGCAGCGCCTTGTCAGGCATAAACTATCCGGCGCGGCAAAAGAGCCCGTAGAAAGGTCCGGCCGGCCGGCGCTCCAAAGTTACGGGGTGGGCACGTGCGTGTACCTGGATCACCCTCTGGGCGCCAGCTTGAGGTTGATCTTCGCTGCCGTGGCCACGGATCGGCCCCCGGACGGCCTACGAACTGACTTGTCCACGATATTCAAGGTGATCGAACGAATCCGTTGCATTGTCGCCGAGGAGAGGATTGCGACGGTCTATCTGCCGCTACTTGGCGCTGGCAAGGGTGGCGTAGCCGCAGACGTTGCATTCCATACTTTGGTGCATGCGCTTTTCGAAGCCCGTTGCCAAGGTGGCGGCCATCACCTTAGGGACGTACATATAATCGTGTACGCATCGGACGACCGCCCGCCGCAGCTGGATGATTCTCGAGCTGAGTTTCACCTTGAGCAGCTCCTCACATTGTATAGGGGCGCCTCCCTGTGATCCCAGGTCGATAATGCCCGAAGCCCGGATGGCTATGTAGCAGGAAGAGTGCGTTCGGCGGTTCCCCCGGACTCAGCCATGCCGGAAACGCGCGACAAGGATCCATATAAGTTGCAACGGTTCGTGGACGCTCAGGATCCGGTGTTTGCGGACGTATGTGCAGAACTGCGGGCGGGGCGCAAGAGCTCACACTGGGCATGGTTCATTTTTCCCCAAATACTGGGGCTGGGAGCGAGTTCAGATTCAAGGTACTATGCAATCTCTGGATTGGACGAAGCAAAGGCCTATCTCCAGCACCCAATTCTCGGGCCACGGTTGATCGAATGCTGTCGGCTGGTGATGCTGGTTCATGATCGTCCGATAAGGGAGATTCTTGGCGAAATCGACTCCATGAAATTTCGCTCCTGCCTTACGCTATTCGCCCACGCAACACCCGAAAATCAGCCATTCACGGCGGCGCTGGCGAAATATTTTGAAGGTAAAGAGGACCCTTTAACAATTCAAAAGCTGTGATAGCACTGTTCATCACTGCTGTCACGGCTCCCACCGCCGCTTGGATCGGCGCGTTACTCATTCCCCTAACGCCGTTGCCTCAGGCAGAAGTCTCTCAGAGCTCGCTCGAGACGTAGTCACCTGAGCACAAACGGGTAATACCTCCAATCCCAGGAGGCTGGCGGATGCCCAGCGAGTACGGACCGGGCCTGAGTTTGCGCAGGTCCAATTTCACCCGCAGAACGGTGTTTCCACTTTCGACCCTGGCGACGCCGCTCACCGTCAGCGCGCCGCGACGATCTAAGCCGCGATCTTCGTATCGCCCTTCTCGATCTCAGAGATCAGCGCCTCGTTTCTGCATTCGCCAGCGGCCAACAAGGCATTGCGGACAATCTCGTGTTTCCCTCGCAATCTGGAACAGTGCTCAACATGAACAATTTTATAAAGAGAACCTTTGTGCCTCTGGTCGAGCGCGCCGGGCTACGAAAGATTCGATTTCATGATCTTCGCCAACATGCCGACTCCGCGATTATGCCGACTCCAGCCACGTAGCTTTCTCCATCCCCCGTTTTGACACGGAACTTCGCACGCTACCCTTGAATTGCATTCGGCATAATCCTGCCGTCTTCTCTGAACTGGGAGTAAACCCAGAAAAGGAGAAGACATATGCTGGAAAATTCTTTCCCACCAGATGAGCGCTTTCAAGACAACTCGTTGAGGTTCCATCTTCAGGCACTTGCAACATCCCTTGTGGAGGACGGCTACGCAGATGAGACCGTCCGGTCGAAACTGGGGTTGCTTGCGGACTTTGGGCGGTGGTTCGGACGAACCGGACTCACCGTTGCCCATCTTGATGACCGGCTTGTAGAAGCGTTTGTTAAACACAGACAGCAGGTCCGTAGGGGTGATTCAAAAACCCTCGAGCAGCTTCTCGATCATCTCCGAAAGCGTGCCGTTATCCCAGATCGGGAGCCGG
>DASUKV010000369.1:0-2760 GCA_036278555.1 Terriglobia bacterium | reverse complement strand
ACAATCAGTTTTCCACCGTCCGCCGGCGGGATTCCTGGTTTCCACTCACTGCTCGGGCTTTCCGGAGTTTTTCTCCCTCTTCGTATCGCTTGAATAAAACCCATTCGACAACGCCTCCGCTTTGAGCCTCTTTCAGAACTTAAGAACGCAGGAAAACCATGCCGCACCGGCCGCCAGTAAGTTCAAGTGTTGACGAAGCGTGCGGCGAGCCAGCCGCTTCAAATTGAGTCTCTGAAGACTCCCTTGCTCCCCTCGAGGCTATCGTATCACCAAGCGGCGCACGATGGCACGGTTTCATCAGATTCTACAGCACCGATTCATCCCAGCCTTCGAGCTTCGCCTTGACTGCCGCCATAAATCGGTCGGCGGCGGCGCCGTCCAGCACCCGATGATCGAAGGAAAGGGTGAGATACGTCATGGTGCGAATCGCAATCGCGTCCTGGCGAACCACGGGACGCTTCTCAATGGCCCCCACGCCGAGAATCGCCACCTGGGGCTGATGGATGATCGGCGTGCCAATGAGGCTGCCGAAAACTCCGTGATTACTGATCGTAAACGTACCGTCCTGAACCTCCTCGACGCTCAGGCGCTTCGAACGCGCACGGCCGGCAAGATCGCGCACCGCGCGGGCAACGCCCAGGAAGCTCATTTCGTCAGCGCGCTTGATCACCGGAACGATGAGGCCGGTTTCGAGAGCCACGGCGATGCCGATATTAATGTCCCGGCGGTAGACAATGTTGTTTTCTTCAAGCGAGGAATTCACGATCGGATATTGCTTGAGGCCCTCCACAACCGCCCGCACGAAAAACGGCGTGTACGTGAGCTTGATGCCGTTTCGATTCTCAAACTCCTGGGAGTGCCGCGCCATCACGCCCGCGACCTGGCTCATTTCCGCTTCAAACACGGTCGCAACGTGCGGCGAAGTCCGCTTACTCATCACCATGCGCTCGGCGATCTGCCGGCGCATGACCGTCATAGGAATTGTCTGGGTTGGACCGCTAAAAGTGACGGCCGAAGCGGGAGCGTGCGAAGCCTGAACGGCAGGAGCGGAATAGCCTGCGGCGGGGGCGGGTGATACCGGAGCTTTCTCCTTTTGGGCGGCCAGATAGTCCAGGACATCTTTCTTGCTGATCCGTCCGCCCTCGCCCGTGCCTCGAACCTGAGCTAAGTCAATATGGTGCTCGTGCGCCATCTTGCGAACCAGTGGCGAAGAGCGCGTTTTCGATTCCGCCGGGTGCGCGGCCGATGAAGCTTCGGCGGAGGCCGGGGTCTGTGAAGCTTCAGGGTGAGCGTCAGGGCTTGGGACTTGGGGGGAAGAGGCGGGCCCTGCAGTCTCCGCTTTCGATTCGACCTCCGCCCCGGAACTCTCAATCTCGGCAACGACGGTGTTCACCTCCACCGTCTCGTTTTCGTTAACAAGAATCCTGGTAAGCTTGCCCGCGGCGGGTGAAGGAATTTCAGCGTCGACTTTGTCGGTTGAGATTTCGAACAAAGGCTCGTCGCGCTCGACTGTGTCTCCCACCTTCTTGATCCATCGCGTGATGGTTCCTTCCGCAACGCTTTCGCCCATCTGAGGCATGGTGATGTTTACAGGCATCGAAAAACCCCTCGCTTGAGGATTAAAAATTATAGCGGCAGCAAATGTTGTAGCGGCGATGTCCCCATCGCCGGGATATTGAAGAAAAGGCCGGCGGTGAGACACCGCCGCTACAACTGCTGGCTACGATCACAATTGCCCGCAAAGCCTGCCCTGAACGGAGTGAAGAGATGCGAGCGCTACGACTAGTATGCGGCCAGTTTCCGCACCGCCTGGATTACTCGCCTCGCATCCGGCACGAAGTGTTCTTCGAGAGGCGGCGAAAACGGCACGGGAGTGTCGGGCGCGGTGACGCGCAGAATCGGACCGTCTAAATCATCAAAGGCGCGCTCGGAAATAAATGCCGCCAGCTCTCCCGCCATTCCTCCAATGCGCGTGTCTTCATGCAGCAGGATGACCTTGCCGCACTTACGGACGCTTTCGAGAATCGCCTGCTCATCGTAAGGCAGCAGGCATCGCAGGTCAACAACCTCCATCGCAATACCTTCCTTTTCCAATTCGGCGGCGGCTTCAAGAGCCGTCCAGACCATCGCGCCATAGGTGATTACCGCGATGTCCGTGCCCTCGCGCCGCACGATGGCTTTGCCCAAGGGAACGATATAATCCTGGTCCGGCACATCTTCTTTGATCCGGCGGTAAAGGAATTTGTGCTCGTAGAAGATCACCGGATTATCATCCCGAATCGCAGCCTTCATCAGACCTTTGGCGTCATAGGCTGTCGCGGGAACCGCCACCTTCAAGCCTGGAGTGTGAACAAACCACATCTCATTGGACTGCGAATGGTACGGTCCGCCATGCACGCCCGCGCCCGAAGGTCCGCGAATCACCAAGGGGACTTTGGCGCCCCAGCGGTAGTGAATTTTCGCGGCCATGTTCACAATCTGATCGAAACCGCAGGCGATGAAATCCATGAACTGCATTTCAAGCACGGGGCGCATGCCCATCAAAGCCGCTCCGGTCCCGGCGCCCACCAGCGCCGCCTCGGAAATCGGCGTATCGATCACGCGGTCGGGGCCGAACTTTTCAAGCATTCCGGCCGTCACCTTAAAGGCACCGCCGTATTCCGCGATGTCCTCACCTATGACGAAGACCGAGGAGTCGCGCTCCATCTCTTCCCAAATGCCTTGGCGGATGGCTTCGAGATAAGTCAAAACAGGCATGAA
>DASUKV010000368.1:0-4023 GCA_036278555.1 Terriglobia bacterium | reverse complement strand
GGCTTTTCGGGCGGCGAGAAAAAGCGCAACGAGATTTTTCAGATGGCGGTTTTAGAGCCTAAGCTGGCGATCCTGGATGAAACGGATTCGGGATTGGATATCGACGCCTTGCGCATTGTTTCGGATGGAGTCAACGCTCTGCGCAGCGAAGACCGCGCCATCATTGTAGTGACCCATTACCAACGGCTGTTGAACTATATTGTGCCGGACTTTGTGCACGTGCTTTATAACGGGCGCATGGTGAAATCCGGAGATAAGAATTTGGCGCTCGAACTGGAACAGAAAGGCTACGGCTGGCTCGAAGAGGAATTGCAGCCGGTATAAGGAGCTCACGGCCACAACACGAAGGCCCAAAGAAAAACAGATGGCTGAATTGCAGCAGATGACGGAGACGTATTTCGCGGATTTCGCCCGCTTGACAGCCGGGATCGCCCGGAAAACTGCGTGGTTTGAGCCTCGCCGGAAGGAGGCGATGGAGCATTTTGCCGGACTGGGATTTCCGAACACGCGGCAGGAGGATTGGAGATTCACGAATGTGTCGCCGCTGGCGCGTACTCCTTTCAAAGCGTCGGAGCCTGATAAGAATGGAGTGACCCCCCAGAAACTCGGTCACGTCTTGTTGCCCGATGTGGCGGCGCGGCTGGCGTTCGTGGATGGTTTCTTTAATCCCAAACTTTCATCGAACGGGAAATTGCCTCAGGGTCTGCGGGTCGTGAACCTTGCCGCTGCCTGGGAGTCGTCCGGCAAGAGTCTCGAAAACCATCTGGCGCGCCACGCGGATACCGGGCGCCACGGGTTTGTGGCCCTGAATACCGCTTTCATCCGGGACGGCGCTTTGATCGAGATTCCGGCCGGCGTTACCCTGGAGCAGCCCATTCATGTCCTTTTCATCAGGACGCAGATCGCGAAAGATACGGTGACACATCCGCGCACGCTCGTCATCGCCGGGCGCGACGTTCACGCGACGGTCATTGAGAGCTATGCCTCGCTTTCGGATGAAACGTACTTCACGAATGCCGTGACCGAGATCGTTGTGGGCGAAAATTCCTCTGTGGAGCACATTAAGCTGCAGGAAGAAAGCGGCCAGGCGTTTCATATCGGCACGGTTCAGGGATATCAGGAACGGTCCAGCCGTTTTCATTCACACTCGATTTCTCTCGGCGCGTTGCTCGCGCGGCATGACATTAATTCCGTGATGGCGGGCGAAGGCGCGGAGTGCACACTGAACGGTCTTTATCAGATCAGCGAGCGGCAGCACGTGGACCATCACACGCGCCTTGACCACGCCATGCCGCACTGCTCGAGCCGGGAATATTACCGCGGCGTTCTCGACGGGAAGTCTTCTGGCGTATTCAATGGCGCGATCATCGTGCGCAAGGACGCGCAGAAAACCGATGCAATTCAAAGCAACAAGAACCTGCTGCTTTCCGAAGACGCCACCATCAACACCAAGCCTGAGCTTCAGATTCTGGCGGATGACGTGCGATGCACCCACGGCGCGACGATCGGACAGCTTGATCCGGAGGCGATTTTTTATCTTCGCGCTCGCGGAATCGGGTACGAGGCGGCGCGGCACTTGCTGACGCGGGCGTTTGCGAACGACGTCATTTCGCGCATCCGCTTTACCCCGGCGCGAGAGCGATTGGAAGGCACTCTTCGCCAGCGCTTGTCAGCGGCTTGGAAGCCTGAAGAGACGCTATGAAGAACGGCGCGAGCCAGCGGGAGAAACAGGAAAATGGAAGCAGTTAAATCTCAGATGGTGACGGCTTCGGGCCATCCGGAAAGCCCTTGGGATGCGGCAAGTGTCCGCGCGGATTTTCCTATTTTGCGGCAGAAAGTCCACGGCAAGCCCTTGGTTTACCTGGATAACGCGGCCACCAGCCAGAAGCCGGACGTGGTTCTCGACGCGCTGCGGGATTTTTACACCGTGGACTGTTCGAACATCCATCGTGGCGTTCATCTGCTTAGCGAGCGGTCGACGGCCGCTTACGAGAGCGCGCGGGAAAAGGTGAAGACTTTCCTGAACAGCGCCGACACCCGTGAGATTATTTTTGTGCGCGGCGCCACAGAAGCGATCAATCTGGTGGCTTACACGTTTGGCCGCCAGCGCATTCACGCTGGCGACGCGGTGGTGATTACGGCGATGGAGCACCACTCGAACATCGTGCCGTGGCAGATGCTCTGTGAAGAGAGGGGAGCGCAACTGCTCGTCGCGCCGATCAATGATTCGGGTGAGCTGTTGCTGGACGAATTTCAGAAACTGTTGAGCCCGCGTGTGAAACTAGTGTGCGCCGCGCACGTTTCCAACGCTTTGGGAACGATCAACCCTGTGCGCGAGATCATACGAATAAGCCACGAGCGTGGAATTCCGGCGCTCCTCGACGGCGCCCAGGCGGCGCCGCACATGAAGGTTGACGTTCAGGATCTCGACTGCGATTTTTACGCCTTCTCTGGACACAAAGTTTATGGCCCCACTGGCATTGGCGTTCTCTACGGCAAAGCCCGATGGCTTGAATCGATGCCGCCCTTTCAAGGCGGCGGAGACATGATCAGCTCTGTGAGCTTCGAGAAAACCACCTACAACAGCTTACCTTACAAGTTTGAGGGCGGCACGCCGCACATTGCCGGGGTCATCGGGCTTGGAGCGGCGCTGGATTACGTCACGTCCATCGGCATCGGCCCCATTGCGGCGTATGAGCACGAACTTTTGGAATATGGCACGAAAGCGCTTTGCGGAATTCCGGGGCTGCGCCTGGTTGGTACGGCCAGGGAGAAGGCGGGCGTGCTTTCGTTCGTACTTGACGGGATTCACCCGCACGATGCCGGGACAATTCTTGATCAGGAGGGCATCGCGGTGCGCACGGGGCACCATTGCGCTCAGCCGGTAATGGAGCGCTTCGGGATTCCCGCGACAACGCGAGCGTCCATCGCTCTTTACAACACGCGCGAAGAACTCGATGCGCTTGCCGCCGGAATCAGGAAGGTGAAGGAGATCTTCGGCTGATGGCGGACTTGCGCGAGCTTTATCAGGAAGTGGTGATCGATCACAGTAGACGGCCCCGCAATTTCCACAAACTGGAAGGTGCTAACCGCACCGCGAAGGGGTACAATCCCCTTTGCGGGGACAAGATTGCCTTGTACCTGAAGGTTCGAGATGGACGGGTGGAAGACGCGAGTTTCGAAGGCAGCGGCTGCGCCATTTCAACGGCTTCGGCCTCCATCATGACGGAAACCGTGAAGGGGAAAACGGCTGATGAGGCGGAAGCCCTTTTCAAGAACTTTCATGGGTTGGTTACAACAGGCGCCTCGCCGGATTCTGGTGCGCATCTCGGCAAGCTGGAGGCTTTTTCGAAGGTGGGTGATTATCCCGCGCGCGTGAAGTGCGCGACGCTGGCCTGGCATACGCTGCGCTCGGCCTTGGCAGGCGGCGAGGATGTGGTTTCAACGGAGTAGGTCTTATGGATGAAAATCTGGAGAATGTGAAAGCGGAAAATACTTCTCCCGCGGATGCCTCCGGGGAAAACCCTCCGCTGACCGTTTCCGAAGCCATTCAGTTGCAGGACAAAGTGATCGAAGCGCTGCGCACCTGCTATGATCCCGAGATTCCAGTCAATATTTACGACCTGGGACTAATCTATGAAGTGAAAGTGGAGCGCACAGGCGATGTTTATGTCCGCATGACGCTGACCGCGCCCACATGCCCGGTGGCCGGGTCGCTGCCCCCGGAGGTCGAGCAAAAAGTGAAGGAACTACCGGGGGTAACTTCTGCGAAGATCGATCTGGTGTGGGAGCCTCCCTGGGAGATGAGCAAGATGTCGGAAGCGGCTAAGCTGCAGCTTGGCATGTGGTGAGCTTGGCGCAAGAGCTAAGAGACGTTTAGCAGTTTGTTGAAAAACCCGTTCAACCTGTCATTCCGAGGAGCCGCAGGCGACGAGGAATCTCGTAAGCTGTTTATTTGCAAAGCGAGATTCCTCGCTCCGCTCGGAATGACAGCGAGCCGAAGGGTTTTTCAACAAACTGTTA
>DASUKV010000367.1:0-3492 GCA_036278555.1 Terriglobia bacterium | reverse complement strand
TTTTTCGGCTGCTTTGTTAGCCTGAATCTGCTGGATGGTTTGGCGTTCGAGTTCCTGTGATTTCTGCGCTTCCTGCTTTGCCTCCTCCATGCGCCCTGTAAGGCGGTAGGCCCCGGCAAGCATGGCGTGGATCGTATGGTCCGAAGGCTCGGCCTTGGCGACGAGTTGAAATTCCTGGATTGCCTGGGGATAGCGCTTCTCATCAAGATAAGCCCTGCCAAGGGCGCGATGGGCTTCGGTGAGAGCCGGATCAAGAGCGATGGCTTTTTCAAGGTAGGTGATCGCCTGCTGTGAGTTTCCTTCTTTAATTTCGATACTTCCAAGTTCGTAGTTCGCCTGGGCGTGATACGGATTCAGCTCTAACTCCTGTTTCAATTCCTTTTTTGCGCCTTGATAGCGCAGCATCCGCCAATAGACATCGCCGAGATGGAAATGGAGCCCCGGCGTGCCTGTGGGCGCAAGAGCCAAAGCTTTCTTGTAGGCTGCGAGCGCCTGGGGATATTGCTGCCTGGCAACATCCTGGCCGCCCTTCATTTCGTAAACCAGGTAGCTGCCAGGATTTTTCGCGGCCATCTGCTGGAACGTTGTGTTTGCGAGGTCTTCGTAGAAATTCCCGATCCAATAGAGCGCCTTGGAATCCTCTCCGTGCTCCTTGATCCAGGCATTGAGAGAGCTAATCGCCTGTTCGCTACGCCCCTCACCGGCATACGCCCGCGCCAGGAAAATCCGGGCGTGTTCGTCGCGCGGACTTAACCGGGCCGCTTTCTCAAGATGCGGGATCGCTTGAGTAAAATCGCGCAGGCGAAAGTAACACCGTCCCAAGGTGAACGCTTCCGCCGCACCCGGCGCCGCAAGCTTGCTGAATGCTTTTTCCGCCTCACCGCAGTTCCCGGTGTTTGCTTCGCTGCGGCCAAGCGCGGCTGAGGCGCCGCTCCGTGATCGCGGGGACGCGGCGCCCTGCTGACATAGGGATCGCGCCGGGAGGAGGGTGAGAGCCGCCATCAAAACGAGCGCGAAGCCGGCGGGACGGAAGATCACAGAGCAGAATTTCACCGTGTTTCTCGGAGCAAAGCTGGATTTCCGAAGCCCCTCACCCGGCCTCCGGCCACCCTCTCCCAGAGGGAGAGGGCTGGTATTCATAATTTCTCGGCTGCCCCTTAGGCGCTCCCTCATTGCCCCAAAAGTCCCTTCAACTCACCCTCGTCAATCGTCTTCACGCCCAGCGACCGCGCCTTTTCGAGCTTCGATCCAGGATCGGCGCCTACGACGACGTAATCCGTTTTCTTACTCACGGAACTGGTCACCCGGCCGCCCGCGCTCTCAATCAATTCGACGGCCTGGTCGCGCGAATAATTAGGCAAAGTGCCGGTGAGCACAAACTGCTTACCTTGGAGCGGCTGCGGCCCGTAAGCCGCCGCCTTCGACTGCTCGAATTTGAGTCCCGCCGCACGGAGCTTTTCGATCAGCTCGCGGTTGCGCTTCTCGGAGAAAAACTCAACGATGCCCTGGGCGGTTTTGGGGCCGATTTCATAGACCTGTTCCAGGTCCGCCGGGCTTGCCTGCGCCAGCCGGTCGAGCGAGCCGAAATGACCGGCGAGGATTTGCGCGGTTCTTTCGCCGACGAAAGGGATTCCGATGGCGTAGATCACGCGCGCGAGGTCCGCCTGCTTGCTCGCGGCAATTTCGCGCACCAGGTTGGCCGCCGATTTGTCCCCCAGCCGTTCGAGCGCGGCAAGCTGCGGGGCGGTGAGCGCGTAAAGATCGGCGGCATCCTTCACCATTCCCCGGCCGGCGAGCTGGTCCACGACGGCCTCGCCCAGCCCGTCAATATCCATCGCGCGACGTCCTGCGAAGTGCAGGAGCGACTCCTTCAGTTGCGCCGGGCAGGCGGCGTTAACGCAGCGGTAGGCCACCTCGCCCTCGGCGCGAAATACCTCGCCGCCGCAGACGGGGCAAGCCCTGGGCATGTGGAAATCGCGGCCGTCGGGCGCGCTCTTCATCACCTTCAACACCTGGGGAATGACTTCTCCGGCCCGCTGAATCAGAACGGTGTCCCCGATGCGCACGCCCAGGCGCTCAATTTCATCCATATTATGCAGCGTGGCGTGGCTGACAGTGACGCCGCCAACGTCGACCGGGTCGAGGTCGGCCACCGGAGTGAGCGTTCCTGTGCGGCCAACCTGGACGCGAATGTCTTTGACGGTGGTCGTCGCCTGGCGTGCGGGATATTTGTAAGCGATTGCCCATCGCGGAGACTTGGCGGTGAATCCCAATTCGTCCCACAGCCTCGTGTCATTCACTTTCACAACGATGCCGTCGATTTCGTATTTCAGCGTCTCGCGCCGAGTCTCCCATTCCTCAATGAAACGTAGGAGTTCTTCGAACGAAGCGCACAAGCGCCGGTGCGGATTCACCTTGAAGCCCATCTGCTCCAACGCTTCGAGTGACTGCCAGTGATGCTGGAATGCCGTTTCGCGGCGGACCAGAAGGAAGTAGTGGAACATATCCAGCTTGCGCTGGGCGACGATTTTAGAATCCAGCAAGCGCACCGTCCCCGCCGCCGAGTTGCGCGGGTTGGCGAACTTGGGTTTGCCAGCGACCTCCTGCTGGGCGTTCAGGCGTTCAAAAGCTGCTTGCGGCATAATCACCTCGCCGCGGACCTCGAACTGCTTAGCATGATGGATGATTTTGAGCTTGTCCGCGTCAACCCTGAGCGGCACCGCCCCGATGGTCTTGACGTTAGCCGTCACGTCTTCGCCGACGATACCGTCCCCACGGGTCACGCCGCGCGCTAAAACACCATCCTCATAGGTCAGCGCCATCGAAAGCCCATCGAGTTTTAACTCGGCGACGTATTCCACCTTGGAACGCCCGGAGAGTTCCCGGACGCGGCGGTCGAAATCCCTCAATTCATCGACGGAATACGTGTTATCGAGGCTCCGCATGGGGATGGAGTGGCGGAATTTCGGAAGCTCCTTGGCGGGTTCTCCACCCACCCGCTGCGTGGGAGAATCCGGAGTGACGTATTCAGGATGCTTTTTTTCCAGGTCCTGAAGCTTCCGCATGAGCTGGTCAAACTCGTAGTCGGAAATTTCAGGGCTGTCCAGGACGTAATAAAGGCGCTCATGGCGGCGGATTTCATTCCGCAGCTTCTCGATTTCCTTTTCCGCAGAAAGTGCCAAGGGACCACTCCGTGGAAGACGCCGGATCCGTTTCGCAGATACTCACCGGCCCATTGATGCTGCCCTCGCGCCGTGACACCTTGCGCGCGAGCAGAATCGCAATTCTCAGTAGGATTATGGCATAAGCGAACGGGCGCGATACAGCATCCCGACTGCGGATATTTCTCCTGACCGCTTAATTGGGACCACCTTGACACGGTGCTGATTCGGAATTAATTTTCCATATAGAGAGGTCACGGCGCGCGATCTGAGTTCGCCGCGTGATTTCGGAAACTTTGATTGCACGGGAAATAGATATGAGGCGGAGCAC
>DASUKV010000366.1:0-9933 GCA_036278555.1 Terriglobia bacterium | reverse complement strand
CGCTGGGCGAAGGCGCTTGCTCGACGCCGTGCTCGAATGCGTTCGTCACCGTACTGAACCCGCTGGGAAACGGCCTCGTCTATTCCACTTACCTGGGCGGCTTCGGACCGGACTATGGCCAGGCGGTGGCGGTCGATTCTTCCGGCAACGCTTACGTGGCCGGATCGACAGCGTCCGCGAATTTCCCGGCCGTCAGCGGCGCATTCCAGCCGGCTTATGGCAGTACCGGTATTTCTGGCAATGGATTCGTCGCCAAGGTCAGTCCCGCGAACGCGCCCAGCGTTGCGATTACGCCGCAGAAGATCGACTTCGGCAACCAGGGACAGGGCGCCGCCAGCGCGACGAAGACTGTGACGGTCACCAACGCCGGCAGCGCTCCATTGGCGATCTCAGGCATCACGTCGAGCAGCGCGGATTTCGCTCAGACGAATACGTGCGGCGCGTCGCTGGCCGCGGGAGGGGCGCAGTGCACCATCACCATTACGTTCACACCCTCTTCGGCCTCGGCCGAGACCGGCAACCTGGCCATTGCCGACAATGCCGCGGGCAGCCCGCAGCAGGTGAGCCTGAGCGGAACCGGCACAACGCCGACTCCGGTAGCGACGTTCTCCCCCAGCGTTCTGACTTTTGGCAGCCAGCTGGTTGGCACTACCAGCGCCCCTCAAACCGTCACGCTCACCAATGCCGGCTCCGCTGATTTGACCATCACAAAAGTCACAATTTCCGGCGCTTACGCCGAAACGGACAACTGCCCCGGCACGCTCGCGCCCTCAAAAAGCTGCGCGATCCAGGTGACGTTCAGCCCTACTGCCACGACGAGTTCCTCATCGAGCTCGAGTACCACAACGGCCAGCAACAGCGGGGCGCTCAGCCTTACGGACAATGAGAAAACGCCGCCCGTCGTAAACCTGAATGGCACGGCTGCGGCTGATTTTTCGCTTTCCTCGACCGGCCCTTCAACAATCCCCCTCATCGGAACGACTTCAGTGACCATCAAGATCTCCCTGGCGAGCCTGCTCTCTTCTTTCGCCGACCAGGTCAGTTTTTCGTGCTCGAGCGGAGTGGCTTGTTCGTTTGACCCGGCCTCCATTTCCACAGGGCAGACCACCACAGCCACGGTGAGCGGGATTTCGGGATCGAGCAATCCGCTCACATTTACCGTCACCGGCACAAACACCGGCACGAATGCGGGCACGCAAGCTGCGGCGGCGAATGTGAGCGTGAGTTTTGAGGACTATGCCCTCGCTGCGGCTCCGTCGCTCGCGAACGTCAGCGCAGGCCAACCCGCCACCTACACCGTGACACTTGCGCCGGTCAGCGGATTCAACAACCCGGTTTCACTCAGTTGCAGCTCGGGACTTCCCACCGGAGCAAGCTGCTCCTTCTCGCCGGCTTCGATCACTTCAAACGGCAGCTCGCCCGTATCTTCCACGGTAACCATCACGACCACCGCGCATTTAAAAAGCGTCGCGGGGCCGCCTCCCGGCAACGGCGCGCCCCCGCCCGGAACCCCGCTGGGAGGAGCCATGCGAGACGCGATCCTGCTGGCGTTGGCGCTTGGTTTGGTTGTTGCCGTACGGCTGCGATGGCGGAAGCAACCGTGGCTTCTACTGGGAATGGTGCTCGTATTTGCGCTGCTCGTGGGCGGCTGCAACCTGGGTTATTACGGATTTATCGGCAGCAACCCCGCACCCACCGGTTCGCCCGCCGGCGTCTACACCGTCGTCATCAGCGGAACTTATACGCCCGCCGCCAGCACGACGGGCCAGACCCCTGTCAGCCGCAGCACCAGCGTGAATCTGGCGGTGCAGTAAATGAAAAATCTCGGCATCCTGATTTCAGGACGTGGCTCGAATTTTGAGGCGATTGCGCACAGTGTCCGGGCGGGCGTGATTCCTGCCCGCATTGCTGTGGTGATCAGCAACCGGGAAGACGCGCTGGGCCTCGTGCGCGCGAGAGAAATGGGATTTGAGGCCCGCTCGATTCCTTCCAAGGGCCGCGCACGGGAAGATTTTGAGGGAGAACTGGCCGCTGCGCTCGAAGCCGCCAAGGTGGATTATATCTGTCTCGCGGGGTTCATGCGCGTGCTAAGCCCCAGCTTTGCGCGGCAATTTCCTGCCCGTATCCTGAATATTCACCCTTCGTTGCTTCCGGCTTTCCCCGGCTCGGACGCCCAGCAGCAGGCGCTCGAACACGGAGTAAAAATCAGCGGGTGCACCGTGCACCTGGTGGATGAGGGAGTGGATACGGGCCCGATTGTTCTTCAGGCTGCTGTTCCCGTGCTCGACGAGGATACCGTTGAATCGCTTTCCGGGCGCATCCTGGAACAGGAACATCGAATCTATCCCGAAGCGGTGCGGCTGCTGGCCGAGGGCCGGATTCAAGTGCAAGGGCGGCGAGTTTTGATTTTAGATTTTTGATTTCGGATTTTGGATCTGATTTGCCATTTGTGATGTCTGATTTCTGATTTGTAATTCTGATTTGCCGGTCGCCTGTGGCCTACCGTCGGCGATGGGCGCAGCAAGCAGCGCCCCTACGATGACTCTCGACGAACAACTCGCCTATCTCACCAAAGGCGCGGAGGAAATTATTCGTGTGGAAGAACTCCGGGCGAGGCTTGGGCAAGCCGCTTCTGCCGGCAGGCCTTTGCGCGTAAAGGCGGGTTTCGATCCGACCGCGCCCGACCTTCACCTGGGGCACACGGTTCTGATCCGCAAGCTCAAGCACTTTCAAGACCTCGGCCACACGGTGATTTTTTTGATCGGCGATTTTACCGGATTGATCGGCGATCCCTCCGGGCGCAACGTGACGCGCCCACCCATGACGCCGGAACAGGTAGGGGCCAACGCCGAAACCTACAAGAAGCAGGTTTTCAAGATTCTCGACCCGGAAAAGACGGTCGTGGATTTCAACAGCCGGTGGCTTGCTTCGCTGAGCGGGCGCGATTGGATTACTCTGTGCTCGAAGTACACGGTGGCGCGCATGCTCGAGCGCGATGATTTCGCCAAGCGCATCAAGGAGCAGCGCCCGATCTCAATCCACGAGTTGCTTTACCCTCTAAGCCAGGCATATGACTCGGTGGCCCTCAGAGCCGATGTCGAGTTGGGCGGCACGGACCAGAAATTCAATCTGCTCGTAGGCCGGGATATCCAGCAGGAATACGGCCAGCCGCCGCAAATCATCATGACCATGCCGATTCTTGAGGGTTTGGACGGCGTGCAGAAGATGTCAAAGTCTCTGGACAACTATGTGGGTATTCAGGAGCCGCCGGCGGTGATGTTTGGCAAGATCATGTCGATTTCCGACCCCCTCATGTGGCGTTACTACACGCTGCTCACGAACCTGACCCCGGACGAAATTGGCGCTCTCCGGCAATCGGTTGAAACAGGAGCTGCTCATCCCCTAGAGGTAAAAAAGGGCCTGGCGCTCTGCATTGTGGCGGATTTTCATGGCGGCGAAGCCGCCCTTCACGCGCGAAAAGATTTTGAAACGCAGTTCCGCGACAAAGCGCTGCCGGATGATCTCACGGTCCGCGAGCTTGAACTCCGCGAACCACTCAAAGTTTTCCGTTTGCTTGCTGAACTGGGCCTTGCGGCCTCGAACGCCGAGGCGCAGCGAAAAATTAAAGAAGGCGCCGTTCATTTCGCGGATGTCGATACTTCTAATGAACCTCAATGGCAGCGAATCACCGATCCGGCGTGGGTGTTCGACCCCAGTCAGCATCAGGAGGTCGTTTTTCGTGTCGGCTCAAAGCGCCTGCTGAAAATTGTACTTCCTTCGTAGTTAAGTACGATACTTTTCCTAATTGGAGCAGGGCGCTGCTCGGAACACGCCTCACGAAGCAACGCTTCCTGGCTTGCCCCACCTGTTTATTAAGGCATTTAGAAACAATCATTTGCAAAAAATAAGCTTGACTTTTCCACGTTTTAGTATTAATAGATTATCGTTGATTTATAATTTGATCCGGGGAAGTTCGAGGGGAGCCTCGGGGTTTAGGGCCGGAGGCCGTCGCTCAAAGGATCATGAAGCGCGAATTGGGCTTAGAGCACGAGGTGATCGAGTTATCAGAAGCACTTGAGCGCCGCACGAGCATCCCCGACCAAGTAGCCCATACGCTGCGAAAACTGATTCTCTCCGGGAGGCTTGCGCCCGGCCAGCGAGTGATTGAAACCAAGATTGCGAAGCAGCTTGGCATTGGCCAGCCGACGGTGCGGGAGGGGTTGAAAACCCTGGCGGGGGAAGGCTTAGTGATCCACCAGCCAAACCGGGGTTATTGCGTGACGTCGCTTACCAATGAGCAGGTGGACCAGATTTTCCGCCTGCGGGTTGAATGGGAAACTCTGGCCGTCGAGTTAGCTCTCGAGAATCGGGACATATGGACCCCGCGGGAGCTGGAAAAAGTTCTCAAGAGCCTGACAAACGCGGCCCAGGATGGAAACGTTGAAGAGTATTACCGGCACGATCTTCAATTCCACCTGGAACTTTGGCAACTTTCCGGAAACCCTTATCTGGTGCGGTCTCTTTCGCAGATCACCGTGCCATTTTTTGCTTACTGCATGGTCCGGCGCCTGACCCATCTCGATATGGACCTCCAGGCCAACGCGCGTGAGCACGAACAGATTCTGCAGGCGCTCCTGACGGAGGACAAGGAGCACGCAAGGCAAGTAACCCGGACGGCCATGGAGTCATTCCATGCGCTCACCCAACAACTGACAAAAAAGTCCGCCTAGACGGGAAAAACCGTACACAGAGGCTCGAACTGTGGGATAATCTGGGCGCGAAAAGAGGTAAAAGGCTTCATCACATTCTCGCGGAGCGAAGGGCGGCGCGCTTATTGCGGCAGGAGATTTCAGCATCCTGGCGAACAGACAACAATCCATCGTCGATCTACAAATTCTTGAAAAGGAGGGAAAGTTTATGAGAGAAGGAGAAACCAGACTTCAGGGCTGGCGCTCGAAGGCCTACGCGTACCTGTTCCTGTTCGCATTGGTGTTTTTCTGCGCGGGCGCGCTGCGAGTTCAGGCGCAGGATCTCGGTTCGGTCGCTGGGACCGTCACCGACTCATCGGGCGCGGCGGTGCCAGGCGTGACCGTGGCGGTCACAAATCAGCTTCGGGGCAACGTGGCGCGGACCGTTGTGACCAATTCAGCGGGAAATTATTCTGTCCCGGACCTTCCTGTGGGCACGTACACGCTTCGCGCGAGCAAAAGCGGTTTCACCACCGCGGTCCACTCGGACCTGGTCCTGAACGTGCGAAGCAGCGTGCGCGTTGATTTTCAGCTTAATGTTGGCGCGGTCACGCAGCAGGTTACCGTCACTGCTCCCGCCGTCCACCTGCAAACCGAAAACGGCGCTTTAAGCCACACCATTACTGGCGCTCACGTGGCCGAGATTGATACGGACGGGCGCAACTTTGTCCAACTGGCGACGCTCGCCCCCGGAGTGGCCGGGGCTTCGCTCGTCGGTTCTTTGAACGTGCCGGTGGGCGTTACCGCGAATGTCGGTCTCAACGCCAACGGCGAGCGGCAAGCGCACAATGTGTTCACGGTGGATGGCCAGCAGAATTATGACCGTGGTTGCGGCGGCTGCATGGAGGTCATTCCGGACCAGGACGCCTTGCAGGAATTCCGCGTGCTTACCAGCGCGGCGGGGACCGACGTAGGGTTCGGCTCCGGAGCGCACATCCAACTGGAGCTTAAGAGCGGCACCTCGCAGTTTCACGGCGAGGCCTTCGAGTTCAACCGCAATACATCGATGGACGCCGGCGATTACTTCAACAATTCCGTGAACAAACCGAAGCCGAAACTCATCTTCAACGATTTCGGTTTTAACGTCGGCGGGCCGATTAACCTTCCGGGCCACGCGAAAAAGACCTTCTTTTTCACCGAAATTGACTGGCGAAAGATCATCCAGGGTTCAACGTTCACTCCGAACGCGCCGACCGCAGCCTGGGAGGGAGGCGATTTCTCGGCAAATAGCCCCGTAATTCTGGACAAAACCAAGCCTGTCCCCTGCCCGGCGGGCGTTTCGGGAACGTGTTACACACCCTTCGCAAACAACTCCGTCGCAGGTTTGATTAGTCCGAACGCACTGGCGCTCGTCAACGCCAATTTCATCAACACGGCGAATTCAGGAACGCAATGGATCGGATCAGCCAGCGCGCCCATCAACGTCAACGAGCAGATTGTCCGCATTGACCATCAGTTCTCCGATAAGACGTCGCTGATGTTCCATTACATCCGCAACGGAATTAACCAGAACTTCCCCACCACGCTCTGGAGCGGCGATTCTTACCCGACCGTCGGTACGGACTTCCTGAACGAACCCCAGGCCGTCATGCTGAAGCTGACACGCAGCATCAGCCCCACGCTGCTCAACGAAGCCATGATCGGCTGGAGCCGCCAGCCCCTCACGCTTCTCCCCACGGGAAATTACCAGCGGCCATCGGGATTCAATGTGAGCGAGCTCTTCCCGGGTAATGCGGACAACCGCATCCCCGTGATCGGCTTTGGGGCTCCCTTGAACACTTCTTTTGATCTGGCGTCCTGGCCGTGGACCAACGTCTACCAGAACTGGCAGATCCGCGATTCCGTCTCAAAGATCGCCGGCAACCACTCGCTCAACTTCGGGGCGGAGTTTATGCATTACTTCAAGGAACAGCAGCTCTTCGGCAACACCCAGGGCAACTTCCAGTTCAATTCTCAGAACGCAGCTTTGGGCACCGGCGGCCAGTACATTGATCCGAGCAACCCCGGCCAGGTGCTGAAGACCACCGGAAACTCGTTTGCCGATTTCCTGCTGGGCAATCCTTACACCTACACCGAGCTTCAGACGCAGTCGCTGCCCACCTATATCAACAACTTTTTCGGACCGTGGTTCGGAGACACCTGGAAAGCCCGGCCCGGCCTTACCATCAACTACGGCATGCGCTGGGAGTACATGCCGCACGCTTACGAGCAGCACAATGACATCGCCGTTTTCCGGACCCAGCTCTATGACCCCGCCAAGGCGGCGATCGTCGATTCCGCCGGCCACATCGATCCGAATTCACCGGGTCTCGTCAACGTCAACGGCACTCCGATGTACCTGAACGGCATGGCGTCGCCAGGCCAGGACGGCGTTACAAAAAATCTTGTAGAGAATCACTGGACCAATTTCGAGCCACGCTTCGGATTCGCCTGGCAGCCGCGTGTGAACGGCAAGACGGTGATCCGCGGCGGGTTTGGCATGTTCTTTGAAAACATTCAGGGCAATGACATTTACAACGTCGCGCCCAATCCGCCTTTCTCAAACAGCCCGCTCATCTACGATACGAACCTCGTCAATCCCGGCGGAGCGGCAACCATCAACCCCAGCAGCATCGTTTCTTATGATCCAACGTACAACCAACCCTACTCCGAGCAGTGGAACTTCGGCGTCGAGCGGCAGCTCAACTCGAAGACGGTGTTCTCGCTCGCGTACGTGGGCTCGAAGAGCACGCACCAGCAGTTCAGCCGGAACATTAATCAGCCGCTCGGTCCCGTTCCCTCCGGCGTGAACAATAATCAGGCGCGGCCGTATCCGGGGTACGCCGGCTTCACCTGGTATGAAAATTCCACCAACGCCAACTACAACTCGCTCCAGGCGAGCCTGCGATTCTCGAACTGGCACGGGTTTACCTCCGGCCTCTCTTACACCTACTCGCATTGCCTGAACTACCAGGACAACGACAATGCGGGAACCAACAACGACGCCTACAACATCGCGCAGGACTACGGCAATTGCGGATATGACATCCGGCACATGCTCGTCCTGAACTACGTTTACAGCCTGCCCTTCTTCAACAGCTCGGCCGGAGCCAAACGGGCGCTGCTGGGCGGATGGCAGGTTTCCGGCATCACGACGTTCTACTCCGGGCTTCCTCTGACCATTGGTTACTCCGGAGACCCGGCGCACTGCGGATGCGGAGGCTATCGCGCGGAGTTGGTCGGAAACGCCAACAATGGACCCATGGACGTCGCGCAGTGGTTCAATACCGCCGCGTTTGCTCCCGTGCCGGACGGCCAATTCGGCAACAGCGCCCGCAACAACGTTTACGGCGCTGGAATCAATAACTGGGACATCTCGCTCTTCAAGAATTTTTCCGGGATTCCTTTCCCCGGGAATAAAGAAGGCGCGACGATGCAGATCCGGTTTGAAACGTTCAACACGTTCAATACGACCCAATTCAACGGTTTCAGCACGAACCAAACCAGCGGGAATTTCGGCGCGGCGACGGGCACTCGCCTGCCGCGCGAAATCCAGCTTGGCGCGAAGTTCATGTTCTGACCTTCCTCCTTCTACTCTCGGTCCTGCCTGGGACATCGTAGCGCCGGCATCTTGCCGGCAATGCCGCAGGGACGGCGGCGCTACCAACCAGGCAGGGCCGCAGACGTTTTCCTCTGAACGCTCGCAAACAATGTCATGCTGAGCAAAGCGAAGCATCCCTGTAGTTCGTCAATAAATGCAGGGACCCTTCGCGAAGTTTATCCTGAGCTCCTTTGCTGCGCTCAGGACCGTTCGAAGAGGAGCGAACGGGCTCAGGATGACAGAGAATCGTCGTATTGGCGCGCGATAACTACCGCTGATCCGCGAAAGCGGCGCAGGCCTTGAGACTTCGCATCCGGGCTGCTAAAGTCTAGGATTAGGCTTTCAATATTAAGGAGCGAATGTGGCACGGTTAACCCGCAAGGAACTGAAGAAGGATCCTTTTCTTTCCGTCTATTATGACGATTTTGTAGAGTTTGCGCAGAACCACTACAAGAAAATCATCATCGTGGCGCTGATCGTCATCGTCGTGCTTTTTGCGGGAGCCGCCTGGAAACGCCGCGAGCGCGCCCGGCAAGAGAGCGCGAACAGTCTTCTGGGCGCCGCGCTCGCCACGTTCCATGCTTATACCGGCCAGGCTCCGGCCGATTCCCTCGGACCTGGGGTCCAGACGTTTCCGAACGCGGCGGACAAGTACAAAGCGGCTCTCAAACAGTTCAGCGAAGTCGTTGAGAAATATCCGCGGCAAACGGCGGGGGAGATTGCTCGCTATCATGTGGGCATCTGCCAAGCGCAGCTTGGCAACGAGGACGCGGCCATCAAAACCCTGCGGCAGGCGGGCCAGGCTTCGAACCGCGAAATCGCATCCATGGCGCAGTTTGCTCTCGCCGGTCAGCTCGCGCGCAATAAGCAACTGCCCGAGGCCGAGAAAATCCTGCGCCAGCTCGCGGAGCATCCTACGCAGACGGTGCCGGCGGCAAGCGCGTGGCTGGCTCTGGCGGACGCTTATCGTTCCACTTCACCCGCCCAGGCGCGCCAGATCTACGAGCGTATGGCGAAGGAGTATGCGTCGGACGCTTATCTGGCCGATACCATCAAGCAAGAGCTCGCGACCCTTCCGCGCTAGTCCTTCGTGCCATCCATTCGCGTCCTAATGAGGCGGAAGCGTAAGCCTGAGTTGGCCCTCACCCGGCCTTCGGCCACCCTCTCCCGCAGGGAGAGGGCATGACTACTCGATTTGTATCCGCTCATGAACTCCTCTGAACGCGAAACCCTGGAGACGGACGTCCTCATCGTAGGAGCGGGGCCTGCCGGACTTGCTTGCGCGCTACGTCTCGCCCAGTTAACGGAGGCGCACGCCGCGCAATCGGGCACACCGCCGCCGCTAAACGCCGAAAACATCTTTGTTCTCGAGAAAGCCGGGGAGATCGGCGCTCACTGCCTTTCCGGAGCGCTTCTCGACCCCTGTGCCCTGCGGGAACTCATCCCCGACTTCGAATCGCAAGGCGCGCCGCTCGACACCCGGGCGGTGGGTGACGCGGTCTTTTACCTCACTCGCCAAAGGCAGTTCAAGCTTCCCATCACCCCTCCTTTTCTTCGCAACCACGGGAATTACATCGTCTCCTTGAACAAGCTGGTCAAATGGCT
>DASUKV010000365.1:0-9557 GCA_036278555.1 Terriglobia bacterium | reverse complement strand
TCACATCCGATAATGTTCATTGGCTCGGCTCCTTTCTTGCGTCGCCTTGGTCGGACAACGCAAGTTTACTTCAAGGAGCCGACGCCGTTATTCAATCAGCCTCTGGCCGCCGGTCTCTAATTCTTAAAAACCGGCGGCCAGAGGCCGCCGCTACAACGATCCGGTCTCCCCTCTCCCAGAGGGAGAGGGCTGAAACTTCCGTAAAATAACCTCCTCGCCCGGCTTGCGTTGCAGCCCTCTCCCCAGAGGAGAGGGCTGGGAAATGAAAGATAATGGCCCTCTCCCTGAGGGAGAGGGTGGCCGAAGGCCGGGTGAGGGGCTATCGGAAATTTGAAGGTCAAGTCCGCAATTGAATGAATCCCCAATTCGCACGGCAGTGATCGGCGCGGGAGAACATGGCCGGAATCACGCCCGGCAATACCAGGCGATCCCTGGCGTGGAACTGGCGGGCGTTTATGATATCCGGCCCGAACGCTGCCGCGAGCTTGCCGCCGAACTGGGCGTGCGCGCCTTTGCCTCTCTCGAAGAGCTGTGGAAAGCGGCGCGAGCGGTGAGTGTGGTGATTCCCTCTGTGCATCATGCAGCGCTGGCCCGCGAAGCTTTTGAGCATGGTGTCGACGTCCTGCTCGAAAAGCCGATCACCCGCACCTTGGAAGAAGCAGATGAAATCATCCGGCTGGCCGCGGACCGGGGTTGCATTTTGCAGGTAGGCCATGTGGAGCGCTTCAATCCGGGCGTCAGGGCCGCGCAGTCTATCACGCGCCAGCCGCTTTTTTTTGAAATTCACCGTCTAGGGGTTTTCAGCCCACGCAGCCTGGATGTGGATGTCGTTTTTGACCTGATGATCCACGATCTGGACCTCGTCCTGTGGCTGGCGGAGTCTCCCGTCCGGGAAGTCCGCGCCGTCGGCCTTCCGGTCTTGTCCGACAAAGTGGATATTGCGAACGCCCGCGTGGAGTTCGAAAGCGGCGCAGTGGCGAATCTCACGGCCAGCCGGGTGAGCACGGAAAAGGTGAGAAAGTTCCGCTATTTTCAGCCCAACGAATACATTTCAATTGATTTTTCCCGCCGGGACGTCCTGGTCGTCAACGTGGACCGCAGCGGAGATTCCCCTCAAATCGGCTTCCGCAAACTCGAAACAATCCCCGCGGAGCCGCTTCGCGCGGAAATCGAAGCCTTCCTCGAATGCGTTCGCAGCCGCCAACAGCCTCTGATCGGCGGGCCGGAAGGCCGAAATGCGCTGGCCCTGGCGGTTCAGGTAATGGGCTGCATTGAGGCTCACGCCGAAAAGGTAAATATTCGTCTCACACAACCCCCCGGCTACAGTGGTGAATCGTAACGTAGGTCTGGCATTGCCCGTACTAGTGGATGCAGAGAAATGATTGCGCATCTGTGGTCGTCAGTGTATCAGGGCACGGCTTCAGCCATGCCGTTTGTAGACAGCTAATTTCGGCCGGCTTTAGCCGCTGATCAGGGGTTGAAACCCGTACGATTTTCCGCGCCGTTGCGGCACGGCTTCAGCCATGCCCTGATACAACACGAATTCGACTGGCGACTGCGGCTGGCCCGAATGAGCCATCGCATTGTCGAAACGCCATCCTAGCCGTCATGATCGCCGCCCCCTCGCCGCCGGCCCGTGATTGTGTGATACTGGAGAAGCGCCGTCAGGTTACAGGATGAATAACGACCCGGTCATACATTTCTATCTCGACGAGGAAAGCGAAGCCCTCCGCTGGCGGCGCCGCACAACCTTTTTAGTCGCCGTCATTGGCGAAGTCCTTTTCCTTTTTTTTGTGATGTTTGCATCGCACTGGTTCGCACGTCACCGGCGATCGGCGCTGCTGGAGGCGGAGCAGGAAAAGCCTCAGCAGCAAACCACGTTTCTGGTGATGCCGCCTGACCTGCTGAAGGAACTGCGTAAGCCGAAAACCAACAACCTGTCAGATAAAAACCGGCTGGCGCATGGACCCTCACCCGTCGTAAAACCCAACGGGTTGCGCATGCCTTATCTGCGCGGCAACACGCATTTGCCCAAGCTGGCGGGCGGCTCACCGCCTCCTCCTCCCAAGCAGATGACGCCCCCTCCGGCTCCCCGCGCCAATCCCGCCACCGAGGCCGCCCAACCTCCCAAAGAAGTGGCGAAAGCCGAACCTCCGCCTGAGCCAAAGCCGCCCAAGCAGCAGGAGGTGGAAAAGCCCAAGCTGACGCTTTCCGACATAGCTCCAGCGCATACACCGAACAGACAAGTGGCTTCACAACTTGGAATCGTGACGCCAAGCCAAGCGATCCAGCAATCCCTCCGAGAGGCCGCGCGCGGCAGAAGCATGGGTGAGATCCCCGGGCCAGGTCTTTCGCGGGAGCAGCTTAACAACCTCAATCCGAACTTCAGCACCTCGGGCCCCATCATCCTCTCCGACACTCGCGGCGTTGATTTTGGTCCCTATCTGGCTCAAATCCTCATGATCGTCCGCCAGAATTGGTACGCCGTAATCCCGGAATCCGCCCGGCTGGGTGAGCGGGGGAGAGTGGCCATTGTTTTTGAAATCCTGAAGGATGGGAGCGTGCCTCAACTCCGCCTCATTGGCCCCTCGGGTAAGCCCCCTCTCGACCGTGCCGCCATCGCCGGCATTCGCGCCTCGATCCCCTTCCCGCCCCTCCCGCGGGAATTTACCGGGAATCATCTGGTTCTACAATTTAACTTTTTCTATAATATGAGACCTTGAAGCAGTCCCCTGTCTCGATTACAATTTTAGACAGGGAGAGGCCGAATTCACCTTTGAGTTTTCACAACTCCTACGGCTGTTCGAGCGCATTTCGCCGCCGGTCGAATGTCCATCCCACGCCTGCCAACTCCGCCGCGAATACAGATCGTCGGCGCTTTCCTGCTCCTAGCGATTATTCTGGCGCTCCTCTTGATCCTTGCTGCGAAGCAACACGGGTGAGGAAAGCAGAGGCTAATCCGCCATATCCGCTGATCGCACTCTGCGGCCCGACGGCCTCAGGTAAATCGGCGCTGGGCCTGCGGTTGGCAGAACTGCTGAATGGGGAAATTATCAATTACGATTCCATTCAGGTGTATCGCGGCATGGACATCGGCTCCGGTAAGGTTCCAAAAGAGGATCGGCGGCGGGTTCCCCATCACTTGCTGGATGTTGTGGAACCGTATGAAGCGTTTACCGCCGGGGACTACCGAAAGCTGGCGCTCAACGAGATCGGCAGGATACGAGACCGCGGGAACTTGCCGATTCTTGTGGGCGGCACAGGCCTTTATTTGCGGGCGCTCCTCGAAGGGTTGTTCCGGGGGCCCGCGCGATCTGAGGGGCTGCGCGTGCGGCTCCGGGAGATTACCAGCCGCCGCGGGCGGACATTTCTGCACCGGTTGCTCCGGCGCCTTGATCCGGCGGCAGCGGAGCGCATCCATCCCAACGACGCACAGAAGGCGATTCGCGCGATTGAAGTCTGCGTCCTTGCCCGCCAGCCGATTTCGGTCTTGCACGGCCGCGGCCGCGAAGGCTTGGCTGATTTTCGCGCGATCAAGGTCGGGCTCAATCCACGGCGGGAAGAGTTATACGAGCGCATTGATTGCAGGGTGGAATGGATGTTTTCCGCGGGCTTGCTCGATGAAACGTGTTCCGTGCTGGCCCAGAAAGGAACGGGGATTGAGCGGGGCACCGGTCCCCTCGGCGCGCTGGGCTACCGGCAGGCGGTGAGGGTTCTTGAAGGGGAGCTAAGCCTGGGCGAGGCGGTGAGCGGGACGCAGACGGCGACTCGCCGCTACGCCAAACGGCAAATGACCTGGTTCCGGCGCGAGAGGGACGTCATCTGGTACGAGGGCTTCGGTGATGACCCCGAAATGCAGCTTCGGATCGTCCAAGGGGTGTCCCAGCGGCTGCCCTGGAGCTCCAAAGCCGGACGGGCCGCCCTCTCCGGCCCTGCTATTTCAACCAGCGAAGGGATTTATTCATGAATATTCCGGGAAACGAACGAAAAGATGAAAAAGGCGCGCAAAACATTCAGGAAAGCTTTCTGAACAACGCACGGAAGGAAAGAACACCCGTCACCATTTACCTTCTGAGCGGCGTGAAGCTGACAGGCCGCATCCGGAGCTTTGATAAATTTTCTCTGATTCTGGAAAACAATCACCAGGAGCAGTTGATCTTCAAGCACGCAATCTCTACGGTCATGATGAGCCGGCCGGCGGCCACGGTTGCGGTTCCCGCGGTGGCGGCGGAGGCAAAGGATTCCTGATTTGGCGGCAGTTGAAAGGGTTTATCTGGCTGGCTGGTTCCCCACGCGTAGAACAGCGGCGTTGAAGGGCCGCCACGATTTTGCGGATGGGGAAGAGGCCCTGGAAGAACTGGCGGAACTTGCCGGGAGCGCCGGCGCCCGTGTGGTGGGTTCTGTGCTGCAGCGTTCTCCGGATCCTGATCCGGCCACGCTCATCGGCCGCGGTAAAGTTGAAGAACTTCGTATCGCGGCGCGGGAGGCCGGAGCGGATTGCGTCATCTTCACCCGCGATCTCTCGCCCACGCAGCTCCGCAACCTGGAAGATGCCTTGGGGCTCCGCGTCATCGACCGCACGCAGTTGATCCTCGACATCTTCGCCCGCCGCGCCCGCACCCGCGAAGGAAAGCTCCAGGTAGAGCTGGCGCAATTGAATTATCTGCTTCCTCGCCTCGCGGGGCGCGAGACGCGGCTCTCGCGCCTGGGCGGCGGCATTGGAACCCGCGGCCCTGGCGAGCAAAAGCTGGAAACCGATCGCCGGCGCATTCGCGCCCGGATTCAGAAATTGACCGACGCCCTCGACCACGTGCGCTCCCAGCGCGCGCTTCACCGCGAGCGCCGCCGTGAGCAGCATTTCCTGAATGTGGCGCTGGTGGGGTACACCAACGCCGGGAAGTCAACCCTGTTTAATACCTTGGTCGGCGCCGGAGCGCTCACCTCGCCGCGCCTTTTTGCGACGCTTGATCCGGCCGTCCGCGCCCTCCGTTTAGAATCGCGCCGCAAAGCGCTGCTGTCGGATACGGTGGGCTTCATCCGCGATCTCCCTCCGCACCTGGTTGCGTCGTTCCGCGCCACTCTCGAAGAATTGCATTCCGCCGATTTGTTGCTCCATGTCACGGACGCCTCAAATCCTGAGCACGAAGAACGCGATCGGGCGGTTGAGCGGCTGCTCGGGGAAATCGGGGTTGCGGCGGCGCCGCGCCTCCACGTCTGGAACAAGATTGATTTGATTCCCGAACAGGGATTGCACCGCATTCGTTCATCGCCCCTGGATGTGGCGGTTTCAGCCAAGACGGGATGGGGCATCCAGGAACTCCTGCGCCGGATCGATGAAGCTCTCGTGCGCGATCCCGTTGTCGAAGCAGACTTCGATCTCCCTTCAACAGATAGTAAAGGGCTGGCCCTCCTTTACCGGAGCGGAACCGTCCTTTCGAAGCGGTTTACCGATCATCGCGTGCTCGTTCGCGCGCGAGTGCCTGAATCTGTGCGGGCGCGCTTGGCTTTGGCCCCTCCGGACTCAGCACTGGGGCCGTCTCAATGAACGGAGGGCTTCGTTTCCCCTGTATTTTGCGGGCAGAAAGCCTGTGGAAAAAAATGTGGAAAATTCATCTTCGATCTTAATCACCTTCCGGCGCCGTGTGTTTTAGGCTAGTCAATTACCCGCCTGGTAAATAGACTTAAGCCTTGCGTTTCAGCAACTTAAGAAGTGGAAAAGTCTTCTTTGCTGGATAGGCCTTATCTCCCTGAACGTTAGATGAGCATGAAACAACCCTTGAGTTTTGCACAATTGTGGGGCAGGCGCCTGTTGCCTCTCGGGCCAGGAGGTTACGTTTTTCCCGCGCCAAACTTGGCGAAAAAGGGCGGCCTGGGCTAGCCGCCTAGCCCCTGCGAAGCCTTCCAGCGCATCCCGAAATAAGTGCGCCGGCCATTCGAAAGTGTTTCCCGGATTCCGGCAGGCGAGGCGGCGTTTGACAGGGGATGAGGCGTTGGTTATAGTGGCCCCAGGGTGCCGGACCTCCCCGTCCAAAATTCTTGCGGCCCCTCCTCGCCGCTAAACCGTTCTGGCGGCCATTTCGGCGGAGGTCCTGATTGAAGGCGCATGAGTCTTCCAAACTCTCTGACTTTACTCCGCATCTTCTTTGTCCCACTGCTCGTGGCGCTGCTGCTCACGAAGGGTCCAAACATGGATCTGTGGGCCGTCGGGGTGTTCCTTGCCGCCGCGATCACTGACCTGCTGGACGGATACCTCGCCCGCAAACGCAACCAGATCACCCGGCTCGGAATTCTTCTTGACCCCATCGCGGACAAACTCCTGACCGCTGCGGCATTTATTTCTTTAGTTGAACTGCGGCTGGTCCCTGCCTGGATTGTGGTCATCATTATCGGCCGGGAGCTTGCCGTCTCCGGGCTCCGCGCGGTGGCAAGCTCCGAGGGCTTCATCATCCAGGCGTCCGAGCTGGGAAAAACCAAGATGTTCTTCGAAGTGGCTGCTGTCGTGGTGATCGCGTTGACGCCCCGTTTCCCGGCGTTCGACATTCTGGGGCAGGTGCTCCTGTGGCTTGTCGTGTGGTTCGCGCTTCATTCCGCCGGACAATACTTCTGGGATTTCTGGCGGAAGCTTGAAGCGAGAGACAAGGAAGCGGGCGGCGCCGGGCGCATGGTCGTCATCCGCGGCGGTGAAGATAAGCCGGGGGAAACGAAAAAGGATGCCGCCGCTCACTGAAGCCGAACAGCGGCTGCTGCTCATACTGGCGCGCCGCGCTCTTGAAGAAAAGCTTCTCTCCCAGCCGTGGCCAGACCCTCCAGAAATTCCTCCGCCGCTTACTGAACGTGCGGGCGCCTTTGTGACGCTTCACGAAAGCGGCGGCCTGCGCGGCTGCATCGGGCAGATTGAAGCGGTGCTGCCGCTTTACCGGACGGTTCGCGAATGCGCCCTCGGCGCCGCGCTTTGCGACCCGCGCTTTGATCCCGTCAGACCGGAGGAAATCGCTCGCCTGCGGATCGAAATTTCCGTGCTTTCCCCTTTGCGGGACTCACAGCCGGACGAAATCGAAACAGGCCGGCACGGATTGATGATTTCTCTGGGCTCGCGCCGGGGGCTGCTGCTTCCGCAAGTCGCCCCGAAATGGGGATGGGACTGCACGCGGTTTTTGCAGGAGGCGTGCCTGAAAGCCTGTCTGCCGCAGGACGCCTGGAGGCAAGGAGCGAGAGTCCAAACCTTCACCGCGCAGGTTTTTTCAGAAGCCGGACCGGAGGGTGGGCTGGCATCCTTGCACGATTCGGCGAGCGAATATCGAACCTGAAAACCGGAGCCCTATGAGCGCAGAGGAACCTGAAAAAGAGCTTAGTGTCTATGAATCTATGTCCGCGCGCTTTGACGCGGCGGCGAAAAAGCTGAACCTGGACGAAGGCCTCCGCAAATATATGTGCTGCCCCAACCGGGAGATCATCGTTCACATCCCGGTCGAGATGGACGGGGGGGGCCTGGAAATTTTTGACGGATACCGCGTGCAGCATAGCATTGCCCGCGGGCCTTCGAAGGGCGGCGTGCGTTACAGCCCTAACGTCACGCTGGATGAGATGCGCGGCCTCGCCGCGGAAATGACCTGGAAATGCGCCGTGGTCAATATCCCGTTCGGGGGCGCCAAGGGCGGCGTCGTCTGCGACCCGGAGAAGCTCTCCCGCGGGGAGCTTGAGCGCATTACGCGCCGGTACATCGCGGAAATCCTGGACTACATCGGCCCGGAGCGTGACGTCCCGGCGCCCGACATGAACACTGACGAGCAGGTGATGGCCTGGATGATGGACACCTACTCGATGCACGTGCGGCACACTGTCACCGCCAGCGTCACCGGCAAGCCGTTCGATTTGGGCGGCTCGCGGGGGCGGCGCGAAGCCACTGGGCGCGGCTGCATGATCGCTTGTGACCAGGCCCTTAAGCGCTTTGGACGCAAGCGCGAATCGACCCGAGTGATTATTCAGGGTTTTGGCAACGTGGGTTCCCAAGCGGCCCGATTGATGCACGAGGCAGGGTATCAAATCATTGGCGTGGCGGATATCCACGGCGGCGTTCTCAATGCTCAGGGCCTTGATATCCCTGCGCTCATCGAGCACGCGCATGAGGCAAAGACGGTGAAAGGATTTGCGGGGGGTGAAGCGATTGGCAGCCGTGAAATTTTGGAGCACGATTGTGATGTGCTCCTGCCCGCTGCAACGGAGAGCGTCATCAACAGTCACAACGCTTCTAAAATCAAGGCGAGCATTCTGGTAGAGGGCGCGAACAGCCCCACGACACCGCCCGCCGATCACATCCTATTTGAGCGCGGAATTTTTGTGGTTCCAGATATTCTGGCGAACGCCGGAGGAGTGACCGTTTCCTATTTCGAATGGGTGCAGGACCGGCAGGGATATTTCTGGACGGAAAGCGATGTGAATGACAGGCTGAAACGCATCCAGGTCTCGGCCTTTCATGACGTGGTCCGCTACGCCGAAAACCACAAGGTGAACAATCGCATTGCGGCCTATATGCTGGCCATTGACCGCGTCGCCTTCAGCCTGAAGCTGCGCGGGATTTACGCTTAACGCGGACTTCTGCCTTCGCAGATAAGAGGGCGCAGCAAGCAGCGCCCTGCGATCTGGTCCTTGTGCCCTCTTACCTGCGACCCCTATGAGGCATGGCGTCAGGAAGACGGAAAAACCTTCGCGCCGCGGTACCGGGCGCGTGCTCCGAGCTGTTCTTCAATCCGCAACAGCCGATTATATTTGGCAAGGCGTTCGGACCGCGTTACCGAACCGATCTTGATCTGCCCGGCTTCGGCCGCCACGGCCAGGTCTGCCATCGAATCGTCCTCCGTCTCACCCGACCGGGCGCTGATCACCGTCCGGTAGCCATGCTGCCGGGCTAGGTTTATCACGGCGAAGGTCTCGCTGAGAGTGCCGACTTGGTTCATCTTCACTAGCACCGCATTGGCAACGCCCTTCTGAATGCCCTTACTCAGCCGTTCCGGGCTGGTCACAAACAAATCATCGCCAATCAGTTGGCAGCGGCTGGAAAGCTCCTTGGTCAGAGCCTCCCAGCCGCTCCAGTCTTCTTCAGCCAGGCCGTCTTCAATCGAAACAACAGGGTAGCGCTCGATCCAGGATTTCATGCGCTTTACAAACTCGTCCGAACGCAGCGCAACACCCTCCGTGGAAAGCTGATAACCTCCCCGTTCCACAAAATGGCTGGAGGCTACATCCACAGCGATCGCGGCATCTTTTCCTGGCTTAAAGTCTGCGCGCTCGAAGGCCTCGACCATTAACTCAAACCCTGCCTCATTGGAATCGAGTTTCGGCGCGTAACCCCCTTCATCGGCGACGCCGGCTGTATAAACTCCGTGCGATTTCAGAACATCTTTCATCGCCCGAAAAATGGCAACCGCATCCCGCAACGCTTCGGAGTACGTCCGGGCGCGTTGCGGAATCGCCAGAAAGTCCTGGAAGTCCACATTGCCCCCGCCGTGAAGCCCGCCGCTCAGAATATTCACCATCGGGACGGGTAATTCTACCGCCTG
>DASUKV010000364.1:0-3997 GCA_036278555.1 Terriglobia bacterium | reverse complement strand
TTGCCGGTGCGACTTGCGGCTTTGCCGCCTGACGTCCGGAAGGGCTTTGCCCTTCCGGGAGCTTGGAGCCCACGCAACCTGTTCTCGCTGGGCGCGAAGGCTTTGCCTTCGCGCCCAGCGAGAACACTAAAATATGGACATTTGGCCGGAAAGCCAGAGGCTTTCCGCAAGACAGGCGGCAAAGCCGTCCTCCGCGCAGCTAAATTGGACAGCCATGGCCTCTGGCAGCCGCTACAACGTTTGGTGTCGTTCTAAGCGAGAGGAAGGAAAGGCGCGGCTGCCGGAATCAAGTCAAGTCAAGCTTGAGCGCTACGAAATCCCGCAGCGCCGGAATCGAATCCATCCCGGCCGGCAGCCGGAAAGTTGGCTTTTGAAGGAACGCCTCAAGTTCCTGCCATTGTCTGGAAAGCGCAAGCGGCGCAAACGTAATCAAGGCGTCGGCGCGCGCGAGATAACGCCTTGCGGATTCTTTGAAGTCCGGGCGCGAGCTGTCCAGAACAACCAGGTAGAGGTCGGGCTGAATGAACTCAAGGATGCTGTTGCTTTCGATCAGGACGCGCTCATCCGTTGCGAGCGCGGCTTCGAGCGTTGGTAACGCATCCGCGAGCTGCCCCTGGCGCGCCCGCAGCCAGAGCGACCGCCGCGCGCCCGCAGCCAGGAACCGGCTGGTGTCGCTATGGCCCGCCGCGTCTTTTTCTTCGGTCAGGAGATAAGGACGAGTTTGGGGAGCGCAATCACAAGGCTTGCCGTCGCGTGAGCAAATGCCGTGTCCGTACTGAGTGATTTTGACCGCCGTCCAACCGAGCGAGGGAAAGGCGCGGATGAGGCCTGCCGCAAGGGATGTCTTGCCGATGTTTCTGGTGTGTCCGCCCACTACAACGGCATGCATTGGATATGCCCTATTGGGGACCGGGAATTGCTATGCGGCGGGCGCCGGCCGCTCCCCGTTGCCCGGAGAGCCGGCCGCGGCCGGGGGAGGGCCGCCGGCCCCGTGGCATTTCTTGTATTTCTTTCCGCTGCCGCAGGGGCAAGGATCGTTGCGGCCAATCTTCTCGCGGCGGATCACCTGCTGCGGTTTCTCCATCACGCCGCCGCCCACCATCTGCATCTCCGCCTGCTCACGCCGCTTGCGGCGCTGGTATTCGCGGATCATCACTTCTTCTTCTTCGGGCGTCCGCAGCAGGAAAAGGTAGCGCAGCGATTCGTCTTCAATGCGGTCCATCAGCGCTTCAAACATGTCATAGGACTCGCGCTTGTACTCGACTAGCGGATCGCGCTGTCCATAGCCGCGAAGGCCAATGCCTTCCTTCAGGTGATCCATCGCCAGCAGATGATCCTTCCACTGCGAATCCACCACCTGAAGCATAATCATGCGCTCATGCACGCGAATGCGCTCCGGGCCCCATACCTTCTCGCGCTCTTCGTAGCGTTCGTGGAGAATTCCCCGCAGTTCTTCCTGGGCCAAGTCCCAGGTTTTGGGGTCCCAGTCCAGTTCCCGCTGGCGCAAATCGATGCCAAATCGGCTCCAGACCTCCGCCTTGAGCCCCTCGACATTCCACTCGTCCGGCCGGTCCTTCGGACAGAAGCGGTCCACCAACCAGTCGGACACGCGATCCGCCGCTTCGATCACATATTCTCGCTGGTCCTTGCCTTCCAGCAATTCGCGGCGGCGGCCATAGATGGTCTCCCGCTGCTTGTTCATCACATCGTCGTATTCGAGCAGGTGCTTGCGGGACTCGAAATTCTGGGATTCCACTGCCTTCTGCGCCGCTTTGATGCGCTTGGTAATCAGGCCAGACTCAATAGGGACGCCCTCTTCCATCCCCAGCCGGTGCATGATTTTTGAAATGCGCTCGCCCGCGAAAATGCGCAGAAGGTCATCTTCGAGAGAGAGATAAAAACGCGAGGAGCCGGGGTCGCCCTGGCGGCCCGCGCGCCCGCGCAATTGGTTATCAATACGGCGCGCCTCATGCCGCTCCGTACCCAGAATGTGGAGTCCGCCCAGATCAATCACCCGGTCGTGCTCCACGTCTGTAATGCTCTTAAATTGCGCGACAAAATTACTCCAGTTCTCCCTCCAGCGCTTGTAGGATTCGGCATGCGCGCGGAAAATCTCTTCGCCTGAGCCTGAGGCCGGCAGTTCGGGCGGTTCCGGGTCAATGCCCTGCTGGCGGTATTTCTCAGGAGACTTGCGGAATTCCTCGCGCGCCATGAACTCCGGGTTGCCGCCCAGCAGGATGTCCGTGCCGCGCCCGGCCATGTTGGTTGAAACTGTGATGGCGCCGATGCGCCCGGCCTGGGCCACAATCAGCGCTTCCTTCTCGTGCTGCTTGGCGTTCAGGATGTAATGCCGGACTTCTTTCTGATCGAGCACTTCCGCAAATCGCGCGGGAATACACTGCACTTCGACGAGATAGTCGAGAACCGGGACAATCTTTTCCGCGGTCCCGTTGCGGCCGTCTGCGGCGCCCGCCCATTTGATGAGCTCCGCGATTCCGGCTGCCACCGATTCGTCGGCGGGTGGCAACTCCCGGCCTGTTTCGCTCTTCTTTCCGCCCTTCAGCAGCGTTTGCAAAAACGCCGTCCGATTGCCATCCGCCGAGCCTGTCATCAGCGCTTGGAAGCCGCGCTGCTTCGTCGTTTTGTGGGCGGCGCTCACCGTAACGCCAGCGCGAATGAGCCAATCCATGGCTCCCGCGTGCCGCTCCACGAGCTGCTCAGCCCATTTCTGCAGCTTCGGCCCTTCGAGGCCCGCCGCCTTCAAAAGCTCCTGAAGATGGACAGGCAGGAAGCCGGACTTCTTGAGCTGCGCGCTGAGCCTTTCGGATTTTTCAATCGCGATGGTGCCCACCAGCACCGGCTGGCCGCGCAAGTGGTATTCCTTGATCTCCTCAATGGCGGCGTTGAACTTTTCGCGCTCCGTGCGGTAAACCACATCCGCGTGCTCGATGCGGATCAGCGTCCGGTTCGTGGGAATCACCACCACTTCCAGTTCATAAATCTTCTCGAATTCCGCCGCTTCGGTTTCTGCGGTTCCGGTCATGCCGGCCAGCTTGTCGTACATGCGGAAGTAATTCTGAAAGGTGATGGTGGCAAGCGTCTGATTCTCTTTTTCAATCTTGACGCCCTCTTTGGCTTCAATGGCCTGATGCAGGCCATCGCTCCAGCGGCGGCCTGGCATCAGGCGTCCGGTGAATTCATCGACGATAATCACTTCGCCGTCTTTCACCACGTAATCTTTGTCCAGCTTGAAGAGCGCATGGGCCTTCAAGGCCTGGTAGATGTGGTGGGTGTAATCGCTGTTCGCCGGGTCATAAAGGTTCTCCAGGCCGAGCAGTTTCTCCGCCTTCTCAATGCCGGATTCCGTGATGCTGGAGGTGCGCAGTTTCTCATCAACGTCGTAATCTTTGCCTTCTTCCAGGTGGGGAATGATCTTGTCGATCTTGTAATACTTTTCGGTGGATTCTTCCGAAGAGCCGGAAATAATGAGCGGCGTGCGGGCTTCGTCAATCAAGATCGAGTCAACCTCATCGACGATGGCAAAATTGTACTGGCGCTGCACGCAGTCGGAAAGCTCGAACTTCATGTTGTCCCGCAGGTAATCGAACCCGAACTCATTGTTCGTGCCGTAGGTGACGTCGGAACCGTAAGCCGCGCGGCGCTCGATTTCATCTAAGTCGTGGACGATCACGCCCACGGTCAGCCCGAGCAACTGATAAATGGGCCCCATCCAGGCCGCGTCGCGCTTGGCAAGATAGTCGTTCACCGTCACCACGTGAACGCCCTTGCCTTCGAGCGCGTTCACGTAAACCGGGAGCGTTGCAACCAGCGTCTTGCCTTCGCCGGTCTTCATTTCCGCAATCTTGCCCTGGTGGAGCACAATGCCGCCGATCAACTGCACGTCAAAATGGCGCATGTTGAGCGTCCGGCGGCCCGCCTCGCGGCACACGGCAAAGGCTTCGTTCAGGATGTCATCCGTCGTCTCGCCTTCAACCAG
>DASUKV010000363.1:0-8677 GCA_036278555.1 Terriglobia bacterium | reverse complement strand
GTGAGCGCCGCCAACCGGCTCGGGGATGATGCCATCGACCACGCCAAGCTTGAGCAGGTCCTGCGCCGTGATCTTCATATTAGTGGCGGCGTCCTGGGCTCGCGTCGAATCGCGCCACAGGATCGAGGCAGCGGCTTCGGGCGAGGCGACCGTGTAGATGGCGTGCTCGAGCATATAGATACGGTTGGCCGTGGCGATGGCGACCGCCCCGCCCGATCCTCCCTCTCCGATGATCACCGAGATGATGGGCACGCCGAGGCTCAAGCAGCAGTCGGTCGAGCGGGCGATGGCTTCAGCTTGGCCGCGCTCCTCCGCGCCGATGCCGGGATAAGCGCCGGGAGTATCCACGAAAGTGATAATGGGAAGGCGGAACTTGGCCGCGAATTGCATCATGCGCAGGGCCTTGCGGTAGCCCTCCGGCTTCGGCATGCCGAAATTGCAGGCCACCTTCTGCTTGGTATCGCGCCCTTTTTGCTCTCCCACGATCATCACCGGCCTGCCCGCGAAGCGCGCCGGGCCGCAGACCATCGCCAGATCATCGCCAAAGCGGCGGTCGCCGTGCAGTTCGGTGAAGTCCGTGAAAAGCGCCTCCGCGTAATCGCGCGTATAAGGCCGCTGCGGATGGCGGGCCAGCAAGACGCGATTCCAGGCTTCGGCGTTCTCCGGTGATGCGTGCGTCCCTTTTTTCATCGACTCCAATTGGTACCGCAGCCGCTCGATTTCATCCTGGCTGCCGGCAGAGTCCGGCATTTGTTTGAGCTCCGCGATCTGCTGCTCCAGATCACGCTCAGCGGACGACTTTTGCAGTTTCGGTTGAGCTGCCATAGTTGCCTGGGTGGAGTATGACCGCACTGCTCCTGACGCGCTACGGCTGCCCGTTGCGGCGGTTTTGTACTTCGAGCGCAACGGCCTCCTGCCCGCACACCGTTCTCAGTTGGGTGAGAAGCTTTTCATCCGCCTTCACTCCCGCGGGTCTCCGGGCGCGCAAGCAGGCCTTGAAATTCCCCGGCTGCGTCAGTTCAAAAACCACGGGGTTTTCACCGGGATGCGCCGCCAGCGCGCTTTCCAGGCCTTCTAGCAGATTTTCCGGCGTCTGCTCCAGGTTCAGCCGGATCAGCACTTCGGATTTCACCCTGTCTGCGACCGTGTCGAGAAGCTGCGCTTCGTTCACCACCACTTTGGGACGAGCGCTCTCTTCATGCCGTACCCGCCCGCGGACGAAAAGTGCGGCATCCGGCTTGAGTACACTCTGGATTTGCTGCAAGGCCTGCGGAAAAACCAGCAGTTCAACGGTTCCGCGTAAATCCTCAAGCACCCCGCTCGCCCAAAGGTCGCCCTTCTTGCTTGGCTTAATCCGCACCGACGTCAAGATTCCGGCCAGCGCGATCGCCGAATCGTGTTGCGCTTCCTCGAGCGATGCGCTGTCATGCCGGGTGAGCGATGCGATCCTCTGGCTGTATTTTTCGAGAGGATGCCCCGTGATGTAAAACCCGAGCACCTCTTTTTCGCCTGCCAGCTTTTCGATTTCCTTCCATTCTGGCACGTCGGGCAAAGGAATGCGCGTGACGGATTCACCGGCGCTCTCTGCGGCGAACAGGCCGGCCTGGCCGGCGGCTTCCTGCCGCTGGCGCTTCTGGCCCAACTCCATCGCGCGATCCAGCGCCGCCGTCATTTGGGCGCGATGGCCGCCGAGCGAATCCATGGCGCCAGCCTTAATGAGGCTTTCGATGACCCGTTTGTTAAGGAGCCGCAAGTCCACGTTCTCGCAGAATTGAAAGAGGCTGTCAAAGCGGCCCAGTTTTTTGCGCGCCCCAAGCACCGATTCGATCGCGGCTTCGCCCGCATTTTTGATCGCCGTCAGGCCGAAGCGGATGCTATCCCCGGAAGGCGTGAACGTTCGGTCACTCGAATTTACGTCCGGCGGCAGAATCCCGATTCCCATGTCACGGCACTGGTTCAGGTAATGCGTCAGCTTGTCCGGGTTACCGATTTCGACCGTCAGTAAGGCCGCCATGAATTCCACAGGGTAGTGAGTTTTGAGATAGGCCGTTTGATACGCGACCAGCGCATAAGCTGCGGAGTGTGACTTGTTAAAACCATAGCCTGCGAACTGCTCCATCAGATCGAAAAGCTTCCCGGCTTTCTGACCGGGGACCCGATTTTTGGCGGCTCCGGCCAGGAATTTTTCCCGTTGGGCCACCATCACTTCGTGTTTCTTTTTGCCCATGGCCCGGCGCAGCACGTCGGCTTCGCCCAGCGTGAAACCCGCGACGCTTGCCGCAATCTGCATCACCTGCTCCTGGTAGACAATGACGCCGTACGTTTCTTCCAGGATGTCTTTCAACTGCGGCAAATCGTAAGTCACCTTCTTCTTACCGGTTTTCCGCGCGATGAAGTCATCGATCATCTGGATCGGACCGGGGCGGTAGAGCGCATTCAAAGCGGTCAAGTCCGTGAGGCGGTTGGGCTTGACGCGGCGGAGAATATCGGTCATCCCACGGCTTTCAAACTGGAAAATGCCGCCGGTGAGGCCGCGGCTCAAAAGCTCATAAGTCTCCTGATCGTCCAGAGGCAGGCGGTCCAGGTCAACTTTGTCGCCCCGGACGCTTTCGATCAGCTTCACCGCGTCATCCAGGATGGTGAGCGTGGCAAGCCCCAGAAAATCCATCTTCAGAAGGCCGATCTTTTCGAGATCGTCCATCGCGTATTGCGTGGTGATTTCATCCTTGCTGCTCTTGTGCAAAGGGACGATTTCCTGCAGCGGCCGCGGAGAGATCACCACGCCTGCCGCGTGGGTTGAAGCGTGCCGCGCCAGGCCCTCCAGACTCATGGCGACGGTGAGAAGGTCCGCGACGCGCGGGTCCGAATCCCGCATCTGCCGGAGCTCCGGCGACTGCGCGAGCGCCTCTTCGAGCGTAATATTCAAAACGTTCGGAACCTGCTTGGCAATGCGGTCGACTTCCGCGAAAGGCATGTCCAGGCCGCGCCCGGCGTCACGGATCACGGCTTTTGCGCCCATCGTCCCGAAGGTGATAATCTGGCTCACGTTTTCGCGGCCATATTTTTCTGTGACGTAGTTGATCACCTCGCCGCGGCGGCGCATGCAGAAGTCAATGTCGATATCGGGGAAGGTGATCCGCTCAGGGTTCAAGAAGCGCTCAAAGAGCAGATCGTATTGCAGTGGATCGACGTCGGTAATGTGCAGCGCGTAGGAAACCAGGCTTCCCGCCGCAGAGCCCCGCCCCGGTCCTACCGGAATGCACTGTTCGCGGGCAAAGCGGATGAAGTCCCAGACGATCAGAAAATATCCCACAAACTTCATCTGCTTGATCAGCTCAATCTCGCGGTTCAGCCGTTCTTCGTAAGCCTCGACCGGATAGCGGAGCTTGCCTTCGCGACGCAACGGATCGAGCTGCAAGCGCCTTTCGTCGAAACCCTGGCGCGCGACCTTCTCAAAGAAACTGTCGAGCGTCTCACCGGCCGGCACTTCGAATTTCGGAAAAACGTGCTGGTTCTTTTCGAGATGCAGGTTGCAACGCGCAGCGATTTCCGCCGTCCGGTGGAGCGCCTCCGGAATCTCATGAAAAACTTCCAGCATCTCCTCGTAAGATTTGAAGAAGAACTGATCGCTCGCGAACTTCATGCGCTGCGGATCGCTCAACGTCTTGCCCGTCTGGATGCACATCAGCACTTCCTGCGCGCGCGCATCGCCCTGGCGGACGTAGTGGCAGTCGTTGGTTGCGACCAGCGGAATTCCGGTTTCGCGCGAGAGGCGTGTGAGGTTGGGATTAATGCGCCGCTCTTCGGGAACTCCCTGGTCCTGGATTTCCAGATAAAAACTGCCCTTGCCGAAGATGTCCTGCAAGTCATAAGCAGATTGCCTTGCGGTTTCATAGCGTTCTGCCATCAGCGAGGAAGCCACCTCGCCCTTGAGGCAAGCCGAAAGGCCGATCAGACCTTCGGAATGGCGAGCCAGCAAGTCCTTATCAATCCGCGGCTTATAGTAATAGCCCTCGGTGTAAGCCAACGAAGCCAGCTTTACCAGATTGCGGTACCCCCGCTCGCTTTCGCAAAGCAGCACCAGATGATTCGGGCGGTCGGAGTCCGGCGAGCGGTCAAACCGGTTGGAGGGAGCGACGTAAACTTCGCAGCCGATGATGGGTTTTACGCCGCGCTGCGTCGCCGCTTCGTGGAACTTGATCGCGCCGAACATGTTGCCATGATCGGTCAGGGCCACGGCAGGCATTTTCAGCTCGACGGCGCGGTCCATGACTTTGGAAATGTCACAGGCGCCATCAAGCAAACTGTAATCCGTATGAAGATGGAGATGCACGAATGGGGAGGCTGACATCACCCTTCATTCTACCAGAAAAGTTTTCAAGCTAAAGGTTGCCGTTCAAGAGAGTTAGAAATCTGAGGGAAATAAGAAGGTGCGGATGGTTACTCCAATTCGACGCCGTCACCGATGGCGATTCCTCGCGCGCTCTTCACCACAATTCCCGCCGCGGACTTTTCCTTGACGTGCAAAATCACCAGCTCACCCACGGTCTCGCGGGGTGTTGCCGGAGGCGGGACGACGCCTTCCAGGCCTTTGGTAACATTGTCGCGGAATATCGCGTAGATACTAAATTTCTGGCCAGGCTTGACGCCTTGGTTCTGTCCGATGTTGAGGAATGCGATGCTCCCCTTGGCCAGGTACGGGGAAGCATGGGAATCCGCGACAATCACACCGGTCAATTTTCCGTTCGGCGCGGCGAACCGGTCCTGGTGAGCGCTGGGAACGTACTCCGGAATCGATTCGGGTTCGTACGGAACCGCAATATCTTCAGCCAGGATTCCGTTGCAGGTGAAGAGCACCTTGGCAATGGCCCCTTGCGGAGTCACCTTGACCACCTTCACGAGTCCCGTGTTGTTGTAAGGATAGCCAAGCTTTTGAATCGCGATGCGCTGAAATTTGTAAAAGGAGGCGGGCGGCAGAATCTGCTTCTCGATTTTGCCCGGAGACCATTTGTAGTCGAGCAGAAAACCATTCTCCGGCCTTACGAGAGAGTACGCTTCTCCCACGTGGAAAGGCTGGCCGCCGTTGCGGCGCAGGTACACAAAGTCGCCGGAAATAAACGTATGCAGCACTTCGTAAAGATCATCATCGGCGCCGTTGTAGACGCGGGTCTCACCCGGCAGCCGGCTTGAGGAGATAAAACCTGTGCAGTGAAATTCTGAAAACGTCGCCGCAGGAACGGGGCGCGGCTTCGCGGCCGAAGCGTCAGCGGCCAAGGTCGTCCCCGCCAGCGAGATCACTGCCAGGATCAGGGTGAAAAAGCGGTTCATGGCTCCATCTCCGCAGACCAGCCTTGTGATTACTATATGGTTACTATGCGGCGGTGGGGCCTGCAAGTCAAGCCTCTTTTTGAAGACTTTTCCATGGAGAGGACGGCGTTCGACGGGCTTCCGTTTGACTCTGCTATTTCCTGGCAGGATAATTGATCCAGACGCAGGTTGCGAGCATGCAAACTGCGCTTCGGAAGGTGGCCAATGGCTCTGATCGACAACAAAGAGCCTCGGATTGGCCCTCCACCTTACCTCCGACGGCCACGCGCCGGAAGCAGGCGAAGGACAGACGGTCGCCTGTGCCTACCATCAACCCGCCGCACATCCTGCGGCATCTTTCCACTCGCTGGGGCGGCGGACTGTTCCATTTCTGTCCCCAATACCGCCCCGTCGCACTTCATCACTGAAAGGAGATTCACATGGTTGCTCCACTGATCGGAATGCGTTTTCTTTCTTTTCTGATTCTGTTGATCCTCAGCCTTTTCGCCACCATTGTCGTGCACTGGGGTCTCCGCTACCGCTTCTTTAATGGCGCGGACGGCTTCTTCGGCAAGTGGGTGGTGGCCTGGATCTGCGCTTGGCTGGGACCGGCGGTCTTCGGACATTGGTTTGGTCCCGTGATGCTTTGGAACATCTATATCATCCCTGCTCTCATCGGCGCGTTCGTAGGCGCATTTCTGGCTACGGCGTGCTGCAGGGCAGCGATGAATATACGTTTAGAGCGCCACGTAACGCGGGAGCCGCTGGAACATCATCAAGCGGCTTAATTTCCGGGTGTCGCTGTTGCGGAACGGCCACCCTCTCCAAAACCCCTGGAGGGTGAATCCCTCCCGGGGCGAATTTGGAATGCACTGTTCCTGCTTTTCATTTGACGTGCTCCCCCGGACGGCGGGGCCTTACCCGCTTCGGCTTTTGGGCTACCTCCTCGCCGGAGGGTGGCCTCCGGCAGAAGGCGGAAAGTAGGAGCTGCGAGGGTACCGTCCCATACGCGCATGAACACCGGTCCTTTCTCCGGTAAAAAGGGGCCGGACTCCGAGGGGGGAAGTCCGTCTCTCGCGTAGCCGTTGTTGACGGAGCGAGTCCAGCCATACAACAGCTTTTTAATCTAGAACCTGCCGAGTTTCCCACCTGGCGCGTCGTGAGCGCCGTGCTATAATAATCCGTCTGGTCATCCTGCAAATCCTGGAGTGCACTTGAGTCCTCGCCGGGCTAATCCTGAGCTTGCCGAGCGCCGCCGCGAAGCCTTAATCAAGGCCGGGTACGCGGAAATTCTCGAAAAAGGCATTCCCTCCACTACGATTGATTCCGTCGTCGAGCGCGCGGGAACCAGCAAGGGCGGAGCGCTTTATTACTTTCGCACGAAGGATGACCTGCTCTACGCAGTTTTCCACTGGCTTCTGTCGCAGCTCGATCGCACTCTTGCGGAAGTCACGCAGGCGGCGCGATCCCCTCGCGCGCGTCTGGCTGCGGAGCTCGAATTACTGTTTCACAGCGCCGAGGTGAATCGCAAACTCTACAAGGTCCTTTTTGAGTTTGTCGCTCTCAGCCTGCATTCGGAGCGCTTCCGGACGCTGCTGAATTCATTTTTTGCCAAATGGCGGGAGCGCGACATGGAGATTATTGCGGATGGAATCCACCAGGAACAGTTCCGGCACGTTAGACCCGAAGATGTGGCCATCACGCTTCGCGCTCTGGTGGATGGCTATTGCCTGCAGTGGATCATGAGTGAGCCTGAGTCAAATTTGGACGAATATCGCGACCGCTGCCGGGCAGTCCTGGGATCTTACCTGTTGCGCTAGGCGCTTGGTTACGCGAATCTACCCCAGTTTCAGTGGTTGTCAAAGAAGGCATGTGTGTTCGCCAGGATTCTCGGATTCGCCTTCGTTTTGTTTTTGATCGGCGGCCTGCCCGTACTGTCTCATCTGAGCACGCGGCAGGATGACCTTCTCCTTCTTCCACGCAAATCGCTATACTTTTCCGCGGCAGCATCGCAATGGCTGCTGGCGATTATTACCGTCCTCGTCATTGTAGCCACTTCGGAAAAGCTCGCTGTCTTCAAGGTGCTGGCGGCATGGAGCTTTGTGAAGTGGACGGCGGCCGTCGCGACCATCTCGCTGGCCGGACTAGCCCTGGCGCTTGTCCTGGAGCGCTACGGCTGGTGGCCTGAGGAGTCACGCTGGGTAGAGCACTTGATTCCGCGCACCCGCGAAGAAAAGCTATGGTCTCTGCTGGTGCTCGCGCCCACCGCCGGTTTTTGCGAGGAATTGATCTATCGCGGCTATTTGCTCGCGCAGCTTACGCGATATTTCCATTCGGTCGATGCCGCCTGGGCGGTATCCTCAGTGGCCTTCGGGCTGGCGCACACCTATCAGAAATTCGATGGCGCCGTCCGGGCGGCGCTGCTCGGCGCGCTGTTGGCCTATCCCGTTGTCCGGCTGGGCTCGCTTTACCCCTCCATAGCCGCGCATTTCCTGATCGACGCCGTAGCACTTGTCTGGCTGGGACCAGTCTCACTGCGGGAAAAGGATCACCAGCTTTGAGTTCCCTGGCGCGCACTTCATGCTTCCGGGATTCCGGTGGGCGCACCCTCCAAGGATTCGCCTTTCGCGGGCGCGGGAGATTTTGTTCCGCATGTTGTGGTGCGAAATTTGCTCGGCACGGCGCAGTCGGTGACGATCACAATAGAATATCCGCAACCCGCGCCCGTAGGGGCGCCGCTTGCTGCGCCCTCATCGCCCGAAACCGCCGGTGAGGACACCGGCGCTACAGGCCTATCCTCACCGGCGACAAATGCCCACACCATTCCCCGTCCGCCGACGCCGGGCGATAAAACCCATCACCCCGAATGGGGTGCAGGCACCGGCGCGACGGTAGGCAGCATGGTGGTGACCTCGCTTCCTGTCGGCCCTTACAGCACAGCGGATTATTCGCTGGCGGCAGCGATGAGCCAATTGCCGCTGCCTCTCCCCTTCTGCTCCATTCGCATCCAATACAGCGGAGCGCCAGGGTCGCTCGAAGCGGAAGTTTCAAGCGTCGAATCGAAAAGGGACTTGGTCGTGGACGCGCGCGTAGAAAACGAAGGCAACGGCTGGGCAGGTTCGGGAGCGAACCCGTGGCACCTGGACAAGAATACCGAATCGATCCTGTTCCTCACCAACATGAGCGATCAATCAGCGCGCATCGGGTTTTCGATCACAGCCGCTGGCATTCACTATTACCTGACCCAATTAAAGCTCAACCCGCACGAAACGCGAGCGCTCAACATCCGGTCATTGCGCGACGCCCAACTTGCCGACTTCAAGAAAAGCAAAATCCCGGCGGCGGCGAACGACGGCAGCGTGAGTTGGGT
>DASUKV010000362.1:0-3488 GCA_036278555.1 Terriglobia bacterium | reverse complement strand
TCCGTCGGTCCATGCGATCTCGTTCTTTGCGGCCTCACGCCGGATGGGCGCGAAATAATTTCACAAGCGCTTCCGCGATCACCTTGTCCTCGCCGGGCTGCAGCATGAACGAGTTCATCTCGATTCCGGTTCTGCTGGCGCCCAGTATGATCGAGGGATCGGAGCCTTTCAGCGCGGTCAGCGCCTGATGCGGTGTCAATGAGATTTTCCGGGGGTCCCAATCGATCTCCATCGTCGGGACGTGATTCGCAATGTCCGGTATGTAGTAAGCCGTGCTCACGCCGGGAACCTTCGTCACCTGATGGCTGATCGTATCCAGCCGCCGCCACCACTCTTTCGTCAAGGCGTCGTGGTCAGCGTTCAGGAACATCTCAAGAGCTTTCACCATCCCCACAATTTCTTCCTTGCCCACCTTCTGGCCGCGGCCAATGGTGTCTTCGTAAGGGCTGTTGTTGAGCAGCGCGTAATGGATCAGGTCCTCGCGGCCCAGCAGCAGCCCGGCGCATTGCGGGCCGCGGAGCGCCTTACCGCCGCTGAAGGCGACAAGGTCGTAACCCATGTTGACGTAGTCCCAGAGGTGTGAGACAGGCGGCGTATCCGCCGCGGCGTCGTTGAAGCACGGCAGGTGATGTTTCATGGCCAGCGTCACCCACTCATCGACCTTGATCTTGCCGGCTGCGTTGAGGTAATTCGTGAAGTGCATCATCGCCGTGCGCTGCGAAGCCGCCCGATCCACATCGTCCCGGGTTTCAACTTCCACCAGTTTCACGCCTGTCGCGCGAATCTGGTGATCGAAAGCGTAGCGATGGGACTTCTGGATAATCACCTCGGACTTCATTCCGGTGAGGTCCGGCAGCCGTTCAATCAGCCCTTTGTTATCGCCGGTCAGCACGCCGGCGTAGCCGCAGGTCATGGCCCCGGCCGCGCCCGAAGTCACCAGCGCGCTATTGCCCTTGGGCAGTTTGAGCAATTGCGCGATCCGCTTGCCCGCGGCGACTTCAAGATCGGGAATGCTGACGTAGTGACGCGCCGCGTCCGCCATCACTTGCTCAACTTCAGGCGGAATCAACGAACCGCCGAGCATGGTCATGGTTCCTTGGCCGTTGATAACAGTCGTCACGCCCAATTCCTTATAAACGTTCCCGGTTTCTCCCAGTCCCGTAATTTTTCCCGATTCGCCCAAAGCAAACGCCGCAATGCCCTTCCCTTGCCCAGCCGCCATCAAGCTCTTTCCGCTGAGCGCCGCTCCCGCGAGCACGCCTGCGCCGCCCAGGAAGGACCGCCGGCTCCAGTTTTTTTTAATCTCCATAGCTTCCTCCCAGAATAAATATCCCGCGCTGTCTTTCCGGGCTACGGCAGCGCAAAAGTAAAAATGTCACTTCCCGCTGCAATCGCGACGTATTCTTTTCCGTTAACGGCGAAACTCATGGGTGAAGCGTGAATGTGCTGGCCGGTGTTGAAGTGCCACAGCGCCCGTCCCGTGCGGGCGTCCAGAGCCTCGAACGATCCGGCATTATCGCCGAAAAAGACGAGCCCGCCTGCCGTCGTCATGGCGCCGCCCCAACCGCCGCCCGGCATCGCCTGAGGGTAATTCCATTCGAAACGGCGCGTTTCGAGGTTGTAAGCACGCACCGAAGCTTTGCCTTCTTCGCCGGGAATGCGGCGGACCCCCGTCGCGTAGTAAGTCTTGCTAAACGCAAAGGCCTGCGGCTTCAGATAGTACATCCCGCAATCATCAAACGTCCTGAAGAACAACAGGTGAGCCGCCGGATTGTACGATGGCGAGTACCAGTTGGTGGCTCCGGCGAAACCCGGGCACACCCGCGCGCCCTTTGCCGAAGGCGCGACGCCGGTGCGGAGGGGCCGCCCGTGCGCGTCAATCCCCTTGGCCCAATTCAGTTTCTTGACGAAAGGAACCGCCCACAGGAATTTTCCATTGACGCGGTCGAGCACGTACAAAAACCCGTTGCGATTGGCTTCAACGAGCAATTTGCGAGGACGGCCTTCGTAAGGAGCGTCCACCAGCACCGGAGTTTCAACCGCGTCGTAATCAAATAGGTCGTGCGGCGTGAACTGGAAATACCATTTGAGCTTACCGGTATCGGGATCGAGAGCCAGCACGCAGTCCGTGTAGAGGTCATCACCCGGCCGGACGCTGCCGTCAAAATCCGGTGCTGGATTACTCGTTCCCCAGTACAGCGTATTCAGCGCCGGGTCGTACGTGCCCGGCATCCAGGTTGTGCCGCCTCCGGTGAGGTAGTATTTTTCCGGCCAGCTCGCGGACCCCGGCTCGCCTGGACCGGGAATCGTCCAGAAGCGCCATGCCCGTTGGCCCGTCATCGCGTCATACGCCGCGAGAAAGCCGCGCACGCCGCTATCACCGCCGGAGGTCCCCACCACCACTTTATTTTTGATCACCAGGGGCGCGCTCGTCGCGCCGTAATTCCTGGCAGAATCGGCATAGCGTACGTCCCAGATCAGATGGCCTGATCGTACGTCCAGACAGAGCAAATGCGCGTTGTCCGTCTCGATGAAGACCCGCGAATGCCACACGGCCACGCCTCGGCTGTGGTGCTGGGAAGCGTCGTCGAGCAGCCCCTCGGTGACGGGCCGCGAGTAATGCCAGATCACCCGGCCTGTGCGCGCATCGAGGGCGAATGCGTCATTGGCCGAAGTCACCAGCATGATCCCTCTCACCACTACAGGAGTCGCCTCGATATGGCGCGAATTCCCCGGATGAAAAACCCACTGCGCCCGCAGTTCTGTGACGTTGCGGGTGTTGATCTGGGCCAGCGCGCTATATCGGCGGCCGGTATAATCCCCGTTGTAGGAGAGCCAATCGGAGCCGGGCGGCCGCTCCCGCAACTCGCGCGGCGTAACGTCAATCTGAGTCGTGAGGGATGCGTCACTCGTGGTTTGTCCCCCCATAAATGCGCATCCCAGTAATATACTTAAGAAGGTTAAATAAGCAATCTGAATCTTGCGGTGGCGTTTGCTCATTCTTAGAAACCGGGGGCCAAAGGCTGCGGAAAGGTCTTGTCCTTGCAGCTTTCGCTCAACAACCGGGAAAAGATTCTCACATTACCCCCTAAGGAGACAACCCAAATGCTCGATGGCAAATCATTCAAGTCTATCCTGGTTGCATCTTCGATCCTTGCCCTGACTCTATGTGCCGTCTCGCCTGCTGCTTATGCGCAAGGACGGCGCGCGGTGAACCTTTCGGGTACGCCCGGCCTGCCGTTCAGCGACGGCATCGTGGTGGGGAATTTTCTCTACGTTTCCGGCACGCAAGGAACCTCGGCAGACGGAAAGCTCGCATCGGGAATCAGCGCCCAGACGCGCGCCGCGCTCGAAAATATCGAGCGGGTGGTGAAAAAGGCTGGCTTGCGCATGAGCGATGTTGTGAGCGTGAACGTCTACCTCTCGGACATCCACGATTTTGGCGAAATGAACAAGGTCTATACGACCTTCTTCCCGGATCCCAAACC
>DASUKV010000361.1:0-5187 GCA_036278555.1 Terriglobia bacterium | reverse complement strand
GGAGAACGGGACGTTTGTCATCAACGGCACCGAGCGCGTCATCGTCAGCCAGCTCCACCGTTCGCCGGGTGTGTTCTTTGAATCCACATCCCAGAAGACCTATTTCCTGGGCAAGATCATCCCCTACCGCGGCTCCTGGGTAGAATTTGAATACGACAACAAGAACATCCTTTACGTCCGCATCGACCGCAAGCGCAAGTTTCTGGCCTCGATTTTCCTGCGCGCCCTCGGCCTTAAGAACAACGCCGAAATCTTGAAGACTTTCTATCAGGTGGAGCGCCTCGAAATTAAGGAGGGCAAGCCTTTCCTCAGTGTTTCCGACAGCCTCGCCGGAACCCGGCTTTCCAAAAACATTGAGAGCTCGCGAGGCGGAACGGTGATTGTTCCCGCCGGCCGCAAAATTACCGCCTCCCTGCTGAAGGAGGTTCGCAAGGCGCGGATTACCCAGGTGGAAGTTGCGCCGCAGGACCTGGAAGGCGCTTACGCCGCCTCGGACCTGGTGGACACTTCGACGGGCGAGGTGTTAGTCGAAGCCAATAATGAGCTGGCGCCCGCTCTCTTCAATACGATTCTCGAATCGGGAATTACGGACGTCGAAATCTTCTTTCCGGAGCGCGATGACACGGGAGTGGTCACCAGCCAAACGCTCAAGCGCGACGCGCTGAAGACGCCGCAGGAGGCGCTGATTGAACTCTATCGCAAGATGCGTCCGGGCGATCCCCCCACGCTCGAAACGGCGACCTCGCTTTTCACCGGCATGTTTTTCGATCCCCGCAAGTACGATTTCTCACGGGTGGGGCGCCTGAAGTTCAACATCAAGCTCGGCTATTCCACCCGCCTGAAGACGCGGATGGACAGCAAGGAAACCACTCTGGAACTCGAAGACGCGGGAAATCTTCCCGCCTCAAATTTTTACGTGATCGCCGACCGCGAAAAAATGTTCGTAGGACAGCGCGAAGGGAACGTTTGCACGGAAGTCGTGCGCGGCTGCGAAGGCACGCTCGCAACCGACCATTCCGAAGGCTCCACGGTTCAACTGCCCCTGGACAAGCGCACGCTCGAGCCGGAGGATTTCTACTCCTGCATCCGGTATCTGCTCAAGCTGCGCAAGAACCCCGGCGGCAGCTACAGCGTGGATGATATCGATCACCTCGGCAACCGCCGCGTGCGCGCGGTGGGCGAACTGCTTGAAAATCAGTTCCGCATCGGCCTCGTACGTATGGAACGCGCCATCAAGGAAAAGATGTCGGTTTATCAGGAGATGTCTACGGCGATGCCGCACGACCTGATCAACGCCAAGCCGGTGATGGCGGCGATCCGCGAGTTCTTCGGGTCCTCGCAGCTTTCCCAGTTCATGGACCAGACGAACCCGCTTTCCGAAATCACCCACAAGCGGCGGCTTTCCGCACTGGGTCCGGGCGGCCTTTCCCGGGAGCGCGCGGGGTTTGAGGTGCGCGACGTTCACCCCACGCACTACGGGCGCCTCTGCCCCATCGAAACGCCGGAGGGCCCGAACATCGGCCTGATCTCCTCGCTTTCCTGCTACGCCCGCATCAACGAGTTCGGGTTCATCGAGAGTCCCTACCGCAAGGTGCGCAACGGCATGACGGTGGATTACGCCACGGTCACGCACGGCGGAGACGGACCCTGGCGCGTGGGCGAACACGTGGAGCTCAAAGAAATCGAAAAGTTGAACCAGGAGCTTCACGACAAGCACCGCAAACTGGTGGAGTTTGAGCCCTATTCGTTTTACCTTTCGGCGTGGGAGGAAGACCAGCACATCATCGCGCAGGCCAACGTGCCCATCGACGAGAAAGGCCGCATCGCGAACGAGCTGGTCAATGCCCGGCAAGCAGGCAACTTCGTGCTGGTGCGCCGGGAAAACGTGGATTACATCGACGTCAGTCCTAAGCAACTGGTGAGCGTTGCCGCCTCGCTGATTCCCTTCCTCGAAAATGACGATGCCAACCGCGCGCTGATGGGATCGAACATGCAACGGCAGTCCGTACCCTTGCTGCGCGCCCAGGCGCCCCTGGTGGGCACCGGCATGGAAGAAGTCACCGCCCGGGATTCCGGCGCCGTGGTGCTTTGCAAGCGCGACGGGATTGTGGACAGCGTCGATAGCGAGCGCATTATCGTGCGTGTTGAAGGCAACGGGCATAGCGGCCACCTTTCACGCGAGGTGGGCGCCGATATCTATCAGATGATCAAGTTCCGGCGCTCCAACCAGAATACTTGCATCAACCAGAAGCCGGTTGTCCACAAAGGCCAGCGCGTGAAGGGAGGCGCCGTCCTGGCGGACGGACCTTGCACAGAAGGCGGCGAGCTCGCGCTCGGGCGCAACGTCTTGGTGGCGTTCATGCCCTGGCGTGGATACAACTATGAAGACGCCATCCTCGTGAGTGAAAGGCTGGTGAAGGAGGATTCCTACACCTCCATTCACATCGAGGAATTTGAAATCGAGGCTCGGGATACCAAACTTGGGCCGGAAGAAGTTACGCGGGATATTCCGAACGTTTCCGAGTCGCTACTCAAGGACCTGGATGAAAGCGGCATCATCCGCACGGGCGCTTACGTTAAACCGGGCGACATCCTGGTGGGCAAGGTAACGCCCAAGGGCGAAACCCAGTTGACCCCTGAGGAAAAGCTGCTGCGGGCCATCTTTGGCGAAAAGGCGGGCGAAGTCCGCGACGCCTCGCTCACCTGTCCTCCAGGCATCGAAGGTATTGTGGTCGACGTCAAAATCTTTTCCCGCAAAGGCGCGGACAAGGACGAACGCGCCAAGTCCATTGAGGCCTGGGAAGTAGGTCGTCTTGAGAAAAACCTGAATGACGAAATCCGCATTTTGAACGCTGAGCGCGTGGACCGGCTGGCGGCACTGCTTGAAGGCGAGCCGCTGCTGGCCGACCTGCACGACGAAAAAACCAACAAACGGCTGCTCTCGAAAGGTGACGAACTCAGCCGCGAGGCCCTGGCGCGCATTACCACCCGCAATCTGAAGCGCATCAAGATCGCCAAGAAGGACCCCACGCTTCTCGAGCGGATGGATGAAATCGAGGAGATGACCTCCCGGCAGATTGATATCCTGCGCAAGATCGCGGATGAGAAGATCGCCAAGCTGAAGAAAGGCGACGAGCTGCCGCCGGGCGTCATCAAGCTGGCGAAAGTCTATATCGCCATGAAGCGCAAGCTTTCCGTCGGCGATAAGATGGCGGGACGTCACGGCAACAAAGGCGTGATCGCCCGCATTCTGCCGGAAGAGGACATGCCCTACCTTCCCGATGGCACGCCCGTGGAGGTGGTGCTCAATCCGCTGGGCGTTCCCTCCCGGATGAACGTCGGGCAGATTCTTGAAACGCACCTCGGCTGGGCGGCTCGGGAGCTTGGCAACAAGCTCACTGAAATGCTAAAGGAGGAAAACCGGGCGGAGTTGACGCGGAAGGAGCTCAAGACCGTTCTTCGCGGAACGGCAGGATCTTTGATCGACGGCTTGAGTGATGAGGCGGTGCTGGACTTCGCGCGCACTTACCGCTACGGCATTCCTTTCGCGACACCCGTTTTTGACGGAGCCACCGAGAAGCAGATCAAGGAATACCTGGAAAAGGCCGGGCTGCCGGCTTCGGGCAAGGTCGCGCTGTATGACGGCATGACCGGCGAAAAATTTGACCAGCCGGTGACGGTGGGCTACATCTACATGCTCAAGCTCTCGCATCTGGTGGACGACAAGATTCACGCGCGGTCGATCGGTCCTTATTCCCTCATCACGCAGCAGCCGCTCGGCGGCAAGGCGCAGTTCGGCGGCCAGCGCTTCGGCGAGATGGAAGTGTGGGCCCTTGAAGCATACGGGGCGGCTCATATCCTGCAGGAACTTCTCACCGCGAAATCAGATGACGTTTACGGCCGCGCCAAGATTTACGAGGCCATCGTCAAAGGCGAAGCGGCCATTGAGCCGGGCATTCCGGAATCTTTCAACGTGCTTGTCCGCGAACTTCAGAGTCTGGGGCTGGACGTGGAGCTCATCAAGAAAATGAAAGAGCAGACTTCCGTTCCGGCGCTGGCGAAGTAAACCCTTTCCTAGACGCGCCCGGCGGCGCTGATTGGCGCCGGCCGGGCGACGCGAATTTCTAAACTCCTTTGAAGGAGGCGCAAATTGTTCCGAAGCAGCCCTTATGACCGAGTCAGTTTGATTGGCGAATTTGACATGATCCGTGTGAGCCTGGCCTCGCCGGAAAAAATCCGGTCCTGGTCGCACGGGGAAGTTACCAAACCTGAGACGATCAATTACCGTACCTTCAAACCCGAGCGGGACGGGCTCTTCTGCGCCCGTATTTTCGGGCCGGTGACGGATTGGGAGTGCTTATGCGGCAAATACAAGCGCATGAAGCATCGCGGCGTCATCTGCGACAAGTGCGGCGTGGAAGTGACGCTTTCCAAAGTCCGCCGGGAGCGCCTGGGGCACATTGAGCTGGCCTCGCCCTGCTCGCACGTCTGGTTTTTCAAGGGACTACCCAGCCGCATCGGCCATCTGCTCGATATCTCGCTTCGCGATCTTGAGCGGATTCTCTATTTCGAGAACTACGTCGTCATCGATCAGGGTGAAGCTCCGCTCAAGGAAAAAGAAATCCTGAACGAGGAGCGCTACCGCCAGTTGCAGCAGGAGTACCCCGGCAAATTCCGCGCGGCGATGGGCGCCGAGGCGATTAAGGAGCTCCTGCGACGGCTGGACATAGAGACTCTTTCTGAAGAGCTTCGCGTCAAGATGAAGAACGATCCCTCCCAGCAGAAGCGCGTGAAATACGCCAAGCGCTTAAAGGTGGTGGAGGCCTTCCGGAAATCGGGGAACAAGCCGGAATGGATGATTCTGGATGTGATCCCCGTCATCCCGCCGGAGTTGCGCCCCCTGGTGCCGCTCGATGGCGGACGTTTCGCAACTTCGGACCTGAATGACTTATACCGGCGCGTGATCAACCGCAATAACCGCTTGAAGAAGCTGATGGAACTGCACGCTCCGGACGTGATTATCCGCAACGAAAAGCGCATGCTGCAGGAAGCCGTCGACGCCCTCTTTGATAACGGCCGCCGCGGCCGCGTCCTGCGCGGGACCAATAACCGCCCGCTGAAATCGCTTTCCGATACCCTCAAGGGCAAGCAGGGCCGCTTCCGGCAGAACCTGCTCGGCAAGCGCGT
>DASUKV010000360.1:0-3203 GCA_036278555.1 Terriglobia bacterium | reverse complement strand
TGCGCTACGAACGAGGAGACGAATTCTGCGAATCACTGATCTGAAAGTCCATACCATCCCGATGCACGCCTCCTGGCTCAGCGAGGGGCTGGTGGCCAACCCCATGTCCATCTACCCCGCTTACCACGACAAGCGGTCGAGTTGGTTTGGCCCGATGACCTCCGCCATTGTGGAAATCCAGACGGACGCCGGATTTCGCGGTTTTGGCACCGTCGGAGGGGCCAAGGGAAAACTCGCCGCACCCATCATTGAAGAACAATTCCGCAGTCTGCTCGTTGGGAAGTGTGCCCTTGATATCGAGCTTCTCTGGGAGCAAATGTTTCGCGCCTCTCAGTTTTATGGACGCAAAGGCGCCGTGATCGAGGTCATCAGCGGTATTGACCTGGCTTTGTGGGACCTGATCGGCAAAGCGTTGAAACAGCCGGTTTATAACCTGATCGGAGGTAAAACGAAGGAGAAAATCCCCGTTTACGTCACCGGAAATCTGACGGAGCGGCATTTGCAAGAAGGCTTCCGGCACGTGAAACTGGCCGTGCTTCACGGCCCGGCGGACGGAAAAGACGGATTGCGGAAGAATGTGGCTTTGGTTGAAAAAACCAGGAAGCTCATCGGTGAGGACGGGGACATCATGCTGGATTGCTATATGTCTCTTGATGTTCCGTATGCGATTCAACTGGCCCGCGAGGTTGCTCCTTACAAGGTTCTCTGGATGGAAGAGCCGGTACCGCCCGATCAGCCCGATTCCTACCGGCGCATCAAGGATGCGGCGCCCGAAATCCTCATTACCGGCGGCGAGCACGAATTCACCCGCTATGGATTCCGCGATCTGATTGAGAAGAGGGCTGTCGACATTCTCCAGCCGGATATCTATCGCGCCGGTGGGCTTTCCGAGCTGAAGAAGATTGCGGCAATGGCCAGCGCCTACGGCCTGCCGGTGATTCCTCACGGAGTGGGCGCGCCAACCTATCACTTCGTTATTTCCACGCCGAATTGCCCTCGCGCGGAGTTCGTCGATATTTTCGCCCAGGGCGGAAACGCGCTGCTTAAAGGGGAACCTCAGCCCCACAACGGTTTCGTCGAGCTTAGCGAGATGCCGGGGTTTGGCTACGACCTCGATCCCGAAATCCTCTCCGGCCGCTCACCAGCCGCGCTGATCTGGTAATCGACGGCCGCACCTGGTTTCAAAAAATAGCGCCCGATTTCATCGCGGCGAAACTCTTTGATTTCCCGCCTTACCGCTTGCTCTCATTCACATCTTCGGTTTTCAATCTCGTCCGTGCTAAACTCGCAGTCTTTGCCGCCCCCTGAGCGCGCGCAAAGTGATCAATCTCTTGGCTAAGAGCGACTATGAAAATCGTTGTGTTGGATGGATATACCCTGAATCCTGGAGATCTCTCGTGGGATGAATTGAACAAACTGGGCTCCGTTGAAGTTTACGACCGCACCCCGCAGGACCGGGTGGTGGAGAGAGCGGCCGGAGCCGGCGCGGTGCTCACCAATAAGGTCGCGCTGAGGGAAAGCGCACTCCGGGAATTGAACGGGCTTCGCTACATCGGCGTGATGGCCACGGGCTATGACATTATTGATATTGCGGTGGCGCGGACACTCGGCATCACCACCACGAACATCCCCGCTTACGGCACGGATTCTGTCGCTCAGCTTACCATTGCCCTGCTTCTCGAACTGTGCCACCACGCCGGCAGCCACAGCTACGCAGTGCGCGCCGGGGAATGGTGCCAAAGCCAGGACTGGTGCTTCTGGAAATGGCCGCTTGTTGAGCTTGCCGGGAAAACTTTGGGTGTGATTGGCTTTGGCCGCATCGGCCGGCGCGTCGCGGAAATCGCACATGCTTTAGGGATGCAGGTGGTGGCGTCCGGCCGCAGCCGCCAGAGGCCTCCGGCTTACAAGGAGTTTGCGTGGGCCAGCGTTGAGGAAATCATGGAGAGCGCGGATGCGGTCACCTTGCACTGCCCGCTGACGCCTGAAAGCCGGGGATTGATCAATGCCGAGCGGCTGCGGTTGATGAAACCAAGCGCCTTTCTCGTGAATACTTCTCGCGGCGGCCTCGTGGTGGAGCAGGACCTCGCGGACGCTTTGAATGAAGGCCGGTTGGCAGGCGCCGCGCTGGACGTGCTTTCCTCCGAGCCGCCAGCCCCGGAAAATCCCCTGCTGACAGCGAAGAATTGCATCATCACACCGCACCTTGCCTGGGCCACGCAAGAAGCGCGCAGGCGCTTGATGCGGATTGCCACTGATAACCTGCGAGCGTTCGTGGAGGGGCAGCCCCAGAACGTCGTAAGCCCTTAGCTTAGCTCCAAAGCCGGTCCCAGGAATGTTCGTCATTCCACTGCGTCGTTGGCTCGAAATAGCCCGTGCCCGGCTTCAGGTGCTGCCGCGCCACGTCCTCATTCAGCGTAATGCCAAGGCCAGGCTTATCGGGAACAGTGATATAGCCCTTATCGATAATCGGCTTCTCGATTCCTTCGACGAGGTCTTGCCACCACGGTACGTCCAGTGAATGGTTTTCCATCGCCAGGAAGTTCCGTGTGGCCGCCGCGCAATGGACGCTCGCCAAGCAGGCCACCGGTGTGCCTGCCATATGCATGGCCATCGGCACTCCGTATTTGAAGGCCATATCGCCGATGCGGTGCGTGCGGAGAATCCCGCCGGAGCTTGACAGGTCCGGATGAATCTTACTCACGGCGTGGTTCACGCAGAGCGTTTCGAAATCCTCTTCGCGGTAGATGTCTTCGCCGGTCAGCGTCGGAGTAGGGCTTTCTGCCGTGATGCGCTTCAGAAGATCGGTGTAGAACCACGGGACCACGTCTTCGATCCAGGAAAGGTTGTACTTTTCATACGCGCGCCCCAGCCGGATGCAGGACTTCACCCCAATGTGTCCCAGGTGATCCATCGAAAGCGGGATTTCCATCCCGACCGCTTCCCGCACGGCCGCGACATACTCGCAAAGCTTGTCGATTCCTTTGTCCGTCACCTCCGTCGCGACGAACGGATGAGGCTGGAACGTTTCCTCCCAGCGGCTTAACCCCGAGGGTTGGGTGATCGTGCCGGGAATATCCTGAATCAGATTGATTCCCAGGTCCATTTTCAGCCACGTGAGGCCCATCTCCTCTTTCCGAGCCTTCTCCCGCTGAGCATAAACCCTGGGGTCTTTCGATTCGGTCGTGTCGGCGTAAATGCGGATT
>DASUKV010000359.1:0-5066 GCA_036278555.1 Terriglobia bacterium | reverse complement strand
GTCGTCTGCTCGAAACCGGGCAAGTCCACCGGAAGCCCCGTCGCGTCGGCCCGCAAAGAGGAGAACGGAGCCGAGCCGTTCACGTTATTGCTGAGGTTGCCGAGGATGAACGCGGTGAGCGGCGTGCCGGAATCAATGTCGGTCGAATCGCCGATGCGCCAATCACCCACAATTCGCGCGAGCGTGCCGCCGTGGTTCAAAAACGGCTGGCGATCGCCAAAAGGCAGCCGGTAACTCGTGAAGAGCCGCAGATCGTGCGTGGGATTGAAATCTGAGAGCCCCCATTCGGATTGCAAGTCGAACGGGTTCTGCGCCACGGTGTTGCCCGTCCCGCCGACGCTCGCGGCGTTGTCGAGAGCCTTCGAATAGGTGTAATTCGCAAAGAATGAAAAGCCGTTGTGGAACCACCTGCGAACTCCTACGCGCAGGCCCTGATAGATGGATTCCGCCCCCGAAGTATCGTAGATAAACGGCAGCGCGTTCGTCACCAAAGTCGGCTGGCTGCCAGCGGTGACCGCACCGGCCAGGGCTGTGTTCGGAGCCAGGAGCAGATTCAGGTGGGTTCCGCGCGTGCCGATATACGCCAGGGTCAGCACCGTATTCCGGGCGATGTTCTGCTCCATCATGAAGTCCCAGGTCTGGGCGTATGGCGTGAAGAAGTTCGGATCCGCGGCGTACGTATTGCGCGCCACAGTGGGGTTAATCTCAGGAAATCCGTTTTCGAGTGTTAGAACGTTTTGCGAACTGGTCACCAGCGTGCTGCTGGTGGCAAAAGGCGGCTGATTCACAAGGTTCGGGACCAGGTGCTGATAAATCGACTCGTCATAAAACACGCCGTACCCCACCCGGATCACCAGACTGTGGTCAACCCACGGGCGGTAGGCAATCCCGATGCGGGGCGCCCAATTGCTGGTCTGGCCATGAAGCAGTGAGGACGGCAAGTCGCCCGGATTCTGCCCCGTCACTACTCCGACGGTCGAAAAGCCCGGGCCCAGGGCCAAGTCCGAAAGGCGTCCGTATTTTTCGGTGAAGGGCGCGGCATATTCGTAACGCAAACCGAGATTGAACGTCAGGTGGGAATCAAATCGCCAGTCGTCCTCGCCAAAGGCATCGTAAACCGAAGAGCGCAGATAATTAGCGCTGGCGCCAAAGCGCTCCGCAGTGGTCTGGGGAAGGCCCAGGAGAAAATCCGCGAAATCGAAGCCGGTTCCAGTCACCGGGACGTTAGCCCCAGTGAAGTCGCTGGTGGTATAACCGCTGAAGGTAAACGTGCCGCGCGCGTCGGGATCCGACAGGCTGTTAAGCTGCACCTTTCGAAATTCGCCGCCCACGCGGAAGTTGTGATTACCGCGGTTGAGAATAACAGAATCCGACAAGCGAAACGTCTGATCGCGGGCGAGCGAGGGAATCACATCGTTCAGGCCGGTAAAATTCGTGAAATTGATGATGGGAATGCCCCAATTCATCGGATTCTGGGAAACTCCCAGGATGCCAAGCTGGCTCGCAATGTCCTGGTTGAACGCGAAAGGATTCAGCAGGCTGATGCGCGACCGGTTGAAATTGGCCATCAGGGTATTTACCGTATGGGCGCTGAAGCTGTGGGTTTCCATCAGATTCACGTTCTGGTTGCGAGTGGATCTCTGGGAGGTGAGTTCGGGAAAACTAGACACCGAGGTTCCACGATTGGAATTGAAAAAGTAAAACACCGCCGCGTTATCTTTCGAGGAAATCTGCTGGCCAACCCTGCCCATCACGAAATCGCTGGCTGTCGGCAACGATTCCTGCAGATGGAAGTTTTGCACCGCGCCGGGCAGATTGGGTAGAGGGATGTAGCTGAGCAGCCCTTTGGCCGCCGGGCTCACCATCGATTCGGGAATCTGATTTCCAGGGAACGGCGTGCGCGGGCCAGATGGGCTCGAAAACGGGTTGTAGATGGCCGGGACGTTTCCGGCCTGCGGCCCGGCCTGAATCACGGTGTTCGAAAAGTCCCCCTGGCGCTCGGCTGCCGTCGGGACGGTGCCAAAAAGGTCAAACGGACTCTTGCTGCGCTGCAAGCTGTAATGAACAAAGAAGCTGGTTTTATTGCTGCCGTTATAAATCTTTGGGATCGACAATGGCCCGCCCAAAGAAACCCCGGCGCGCTCGCTGTAGGACGGAATCTGTGGCGACTGGGAAACGTTCAGGGGATAAGGCCGCGCGTCCAAGGCGGAGTTGGAATAGGAATCGAAAAGATTGCCGCGCAGCTTATTCACGCGAGGCCGGTGGTTTCCGCCAAAGAAGAAGACCATTCCACCGGAGCCCATCCCGCCCCGGCCCCCGAAGCCTGGGGCTGTTTGAGCGCCTCCCCCGCCGCCGAATCGGCGGAAACGAAATTCACCCCGGCGCGACTGCTGCGCGGGCGCGGCCGCGTTGACGGTATTCCCGGTGAGTAAAAAGGAATTGTTATCCGCACTCGCCGAAGTGCTCGGCTCCGCGCCTTCGGGCGATGCTTGGGACCCTCGACCCGCATCGGCTCCCTGAGCCTCAGCGACATTCGGGATATTGTCCTGCGAGAAGCGAAGATCCGATCCAGCCGCTCCTGCTTGCTGCCCGATGCCGGGAATGCCCAAGCCTCCGGCAGCCCCGGTGGACGCTCCGGCACGTTGAGCCTCACCACCGGTCCGGGAAGCGCCCCCGCCGCGGGCGCGCGCATTCTGCTGCCGGTTGGCTGCGCCGCGCGCGCCCCAGGGCATTCGCCCGCTCTCCCCTGGCATGGCCAAAACGAGTGAAACGTCGGCCTTCACGGCACTCCCCGCCGTGATCGTCACGGGGCCTTCCATTTTCGGACGGAACCCGACGAGAAATACGATCAGCCGGTAAGCGCCTGGTTCAACATCCGAAAACCGGTAGTTACCCGCTTCGTCAGACCAAGTTTGCTTTCGGGTACGGGTCTGTGGATTAAAAAGTACGATCCGTGCACCAGGTACCGCCACATTACCTGGACCCTCGACATGGCCGGTAATGGCGCCCGGCTGTGCCGATTGCGCACGCAATGGAAGCCCAGGCAAGAATATTAGAGATACAAAGCACGTAGAATAAAGAAGTTGACGGCAAAGCCGTCTTGGGAACCGCATTTGTGACAACCCTCTCCTTTGCCTAACCCGTAGATTCCATCCGTACATCAGTTGCCATTAACATCTATCGACGTCGGCGCCGCCTAGCCGGTTGCAACAATTTTCCGGTAACGCCGGCATCCCTTCACGAAGTTCAGGGCAGGTCTTGCCGGCATTGAGACTTGGCGTCGGCATCCCTTCACGAGCTTCAGCGCGCCTTTTCGGATCGGCTTCGTCGTGTCCCCTTGAGAGAGCCGCCCCCGCATTTCCCGCGTGTTACAATAGGATTTTGCCCGCTGGCGGCGTAAGATTCCGAAAACGTCGTAGGCGGCACGGAAATTCCCCCGTCGGCTTCCTCATGAGCCAGAACAAGGTCGTGCCTCTCGAAAGGGCCTATCAGATTACGGCTGACGCCAAGCGGCAGGGTTTGCGCGTTGTCTTCACCAACGGCTGCTTTGATCTACTTCATCCCGGCCACACACGGTATCTTGCCGAAGCCCGGGCGCTGGGCGATTGTCTGATGGTCGCCATCAACAGCGATCGCAGCGTGCGAGCGCTCAAGGGACCGGGAAGGCCGGTTTTCCCTGAAGCGGAGCGGGCTGAAATCCTGGCGGCGCTGGAGGCCGTCAGCTATGTCACTATTTTTGATGAGCTTACACCGCAGAAGGTGATCGCCCGGATGCTGCCTCAAGTGCTGGTAAAGGGCGCCGATTGGGGGCACGACCAGATCGTAGGGCGCGAAGAAGTCGAAGCCGCCGGAGGGATGGTGGTTTCGATCCCTGTCGTCCAGGGGTTTTCCACATCGGGGCTTATTGAGGCGGCGCTAAGGGCCCGAGTGACCAATAAAAATTGTGAACCCGTCAGACTTTAGCATTGCCCAGGTTTCATTTTAGGCGGCGTCTCATCTGCCCTCTCCCGCTGGGAGAGGGTGGCCGAAGGCCGAGTGAGGGGCCTCCACTCATCCCTGATTTTTACATGCAATCTGTCGCTTCCCTTCTTCAAACGGTCTTTGATCATCCATCTTTCCAGGCCGTGGTGCGCGCGTTGGCACCCCCGCTCGCTGAATCTGAGAATTCTTCGGCCAGTGCGGCCCGCCGTCAGCATGAAATTACTCTCGCCGGTCTCACCCGCACGGCCAAAGCGCTGGTGATTGCCGGCCTCGCGCACAGGTTAAAGCGGCCACTGGTGGTACTGACGGCGGAGCGGGAAGCAACGGAAACCTTGCGCCAAACCACGGCGGCGTTCCTTGATTGGCTGGAACCCGGCTCCTCAGCCCAGGCTTCCGTATTGCCTTGGTATGACGTGACGCCTTACGAAGGGCGCTCGCCCCACGCGCAAATTTCCGAGCAGCGCGCCATCACGCTCTGGAATATCAGCCGGGGCGGCGCTCGCGTTGTCTTTGCGCCCTCGCTTTCCGCCTGTGGGCGTTTTCGCGATAGTGTTTACTACCGTTCTCTGGCCCTGGAACTCAAAGCGGGCGACGAGCTGAGCCTCGATGATTTGATCGAGCATCTCGCAGGGGGAGGCTATGAGGCGCACGAGCCGGTCGACAGCGCCGGGGTTTATTCCGTGCGCGGCGGAATCGCAGATGTTTACCCGCCCGAGGTTGAATGGCCCTTCCGCCTGGAATTCTTCGGCGACCAGATTGAAACCGTGCGTCAGTTTGATCCCGCCAACCAGCGTTCGCGCCAGTCCGTCCCTTCGGCTTTGATTCTGCCCCTTTCCGAGCACCGGCGATCTCCCGAACTTTTCCGGTCGATGGTTCGGACGCTTCGTGAGCGCGGCGGCGGACCAGAAAACGGGCGCGAGCCGGCCTGGGTTCCAGAATATTCGGCTGTTTTTCCGGGATGGGAGTTTTTCGCGCCCTTGGGCGAGGCACGTTCAAACACCCTGTTTCAACTCTTCAAGGAACCGCTGATCGTCTGGGACGAGCCGGCTGAAACCGTCCGGGAAATGCAAAGCTTACGAGCGGCC
>DASUKV010000358.1:0-8141 GCA_036278555.1 Terriglobia bacterium | reverse complement strand
CCGTGAGCCGAATCTGAAGCCAGATCATCGCATTCGTAAGGGTCGTCGTCCAAGTTGAATAGCTGTTCTTGTCCATCGTAAGCGTGAAAGATGTACTTCGTATGCCCGTCGGTGAGTGCATTCCAGTGAACCGACGGGCTATAGCAGACGTCGTGCTCAAGCTCCAGATATTCACGCCAGCCGTTGGTTTTGCCCTCAACGAGTGAAAGAAGGCTCCGACCGTCAATTTTTGACGTGACGGGCGCGGAAGCCGCATCCAGGAACGTCGGCAAGACATCCCGCAGCTCCACGACTTCGGAAATCACACGTCCGCGTTTGGAATCCACCAAACCTTGCGGCCACCGCACAAGCATCGGAATTCTCACGTCGGATTGGTATGGCTGGCACTTCCTCCAAAGGTAATGGTCTCCGAGCATGTCGCCGTGGTCAGTGGTATAAAGAATTAGCGTCTCTTCCGTCCAGCCGCGTTCGTCGAGAGCCGCGAGGATTCTGCCAATCTGCTCATCCACAAATGACACTTGCCCATAGTATCCCTGGCGCGATTGGTGTACTTGCGCCGCGCCCACATCGCCGTGCCAGATGTCCAGTTTCGGTCCGCTGCGCGGTTTGTATTTCGCGTCCCAATTTCCGGTGACCGCTCTGGGAAGATCAGCGCCGGCGTAATCCCGCATGAACCGGTCGGGCGGGGTGTAAGGGCTGTGGGGTGGAATGAAGGAAACCTTCAGAAAGAAAGGCTCGGGACGGTTGTAGGTATGGAGAAAGCGGACCGCTGTTTCTCCGGTCCAGTGCGTATGGTGCAGCTTCTCTGGAAATGGATAAGGCTTAGAAGGATAATCATTCCAACCGAGGCCCACGGCGAGGGGGTCAAGGTTGGGTGCGTTGGACCAGAACCAGGCATCGTAGTCGTTCCGAAAAGCGCGCGCCGTTTCATCCCGAATCATCTGATGGAACCCGTGATCTACACTGGAGACGGGCCCAAACTCCATCTTGCCGATGCCGGCCGTGTAGTAACCCGCATCGCGCAGAGCGCGTGGCAGCTCCAGAGGATACCGGTGAGCGATGGGCCAGCCATCCATGCCCAGCAATCCGTTATTCCAGGCGGAGAGGCCCGTGAGGAGAGCGGCACGGGCTGGAATGCAACTGGGCGTGCAGGTGTAAGCCTGACGAAACCTCGCGCCCTCTCTCGCGATGGTATCCAAGTTGGGTGTGTGGATGGCGCGGTTGCCGTCCGCGCCGATACAGTCTCCGCGATGCTGGTCCGACATCAGAAACAAAATGTTGGGCCGGCTGGTCGGTCGGGATAAGGCGATTGTCTTCCTGGGCGCGGCCGAAGCCGGAACTCCGGCGGCAAGGGTTATTTTCAGCACATCTCTGCGGCTGTATTGGGACATCGCCGGTTACGCTCCGTGGCAAATCGTAGGAGCTTAGCCCTCTCCTTCGGGAGAGGGCTGCGATCCTTACTTTTTCGGCGACCCTCCCGAAAGGAGTTGCTACCGGTTCCGTTTTCAGCCCTCTCCCCGTGGGAGAGGGTGGCCGAAGGCCGGGTGAGGGGCCAAACCAAACTCTTGCTTCCTTGTCATTTTGGCGCGCGAACTTACGTCACAAAGTACTACCGCGATTCATTCTCGCGCCACCCAAAGCTCTCCGGCCAGCCGTTGGGATGAACGAACCACTGCGTCGGCTTCGCCCCGCAGCCCTGCCCCTCGGTAAAGCTGCTAACCTTTCCACCGAGCGCCTTCACCTCCGCCCGATAGCAGTTCCCGAGCGAGTCAGTGAACGCGTAGGTCTGGGTGCTGTTCTGGCCGGTGTTGTGGAACTCTCTCGCATGCGCGTGCTCCCCGCTGTAGGTCAACTGGTCCGAAGTCGTGCGTGCATTTTGGATGCTGGCCTGATAGGGCGAGCGCCCGTGCTCGCGCTGCTCGATGTGCTTCGCGAAGTTCTGCTGCAGATGGACGTCGCGGCCACGGCTGCCGCCGTGATTGGAGCGCAGCACGTCAACCTTCAGCGAGTAGTCCAGCGAGCGCGTCAGCGCGCGCCCCTTGGAGGATCCGCCGTCGCTGCTGACCGTGCTTTCTGCATGCGCTTCCTGCTCGGTCAAATGCCGGTTGGATTGCAGGGCGGCGGTTGAGAACCTCTGGGTATTGGCAAAGCTCAGGCTTTGTTCCACGCGGGTCCGCACCCGCCCCGCGGAAGTGTTCACGTAGCCTTCAATCACATAGCTTTGCTTCGCCCGTGTCTTCACCTCGCCGTCCACGTGCGGCTCACCCTTGCCGATCGTGCTTGTGATCGTGGGTTCGAGCGAGGCGCCTCGAAGTGTGTTGCGTGTGACGGCGCCGCCGGTCCTTTTCGCTTTTGAGTCACGGTAGACGAGCAACGCCGCCGCAACTGAGAAGTAGTGATTCGCGCCCAGTACACGCACGGAGACAGAATGCTGCGCGCCATCGCTTAACAGCCCGGCGAACGGCGTCAGGTCAAGCCGGTAGGGGATGAAGTCCAGGGTTTGGATTCCGGGCGTTGGACGCCATAGGAAGGGGTCAATGCCTCCGGTATAAACCCAGGGATAGATTGGCGCAAGCCCGGCAGGCTGCCCATCGACGCTGACCTCAGCCTCGCGATAACTGCCGCCGCTGCAAGCGCGCGGATGCACCGGCGCGCCCTTGTAACCGCGTTTCATGGCGAATGCCGTGGTTTGCTGGATGTAGCGGTCAGGCAGGCACGTATACCAGAACTCATCGTGGAACTGGCTTTGCGTAAACAGGTCCAAGTAAACGCGCGTCGTGTTCTGCGGGAAAGCCCTTCGGAGGAGTAATTGATCGCTACCGCTTTCGAGATTGGCCGGAGCATTGTGGCTGCCGTTCAGCGCATAGATGTCGTCGGGCGTCCTGGGCGCCGGAAAGTTCGCATCGGCGGGATAGAAGAGAAGCTTGGCGCTGGCGTGGATGATGCTTGCTCGCTTTGCATCCACCCAGTTATTGATCCACGCAACGCCCTTACCCGGCGAACGAAACAGGCGGGTGTAGCCGGTGAGGTCGCGCTGCACCTGCCAGCTCGGGCCGAAGTCCGGCGAGGGTTCTTCCGTCGTTCCAAAGTAAAGATTGACGCCGTTCAGCCATATTGAAGCCGTGCGGTCGTACTGATGGCCCGGATCGACAGAGAAGTCGGCTTCGAGCACGACCTTGGCCCACGGCGCTTTGCAACCGGCGGGCGGCGAGTAGCTGAATTCGTGAGGCACGGCATCCATGCGCGTGTTCTCACCGGCCGCGCCGAAGGACTCTTTGGGAAACAGTTGCACGGTGCAAGGTTTTGTGCCCGGTCTCGGCACCGGAGGATCTGCGATCGCGACGTTGGGCGACCCAACGACAGGCTTCGCTTGCGCGCGGAGCACCTGGCCGCTGGAAGCTATCACACCGATGCATAGGGATATGCCAAGCAGAGATTTGCGCGCCACCTTGTACCTCCTCCTCAATTGCTGCGAGTCACACCTTCGGAAGCGATCTATCATACCCGATTTGCCGGGAGGCTTGCCGGTGGAGGACGATGAGCGCACGCGTCAGTAGAGAACCAGCTTGTCAACGCGCTCGGAAACATCGCGCAAGTAGGGCTCGGGGCCAGGGGCTAGTTCCACCGTAACAATGCCATCGCATCTGATGTCTAGCAATGCCTGCCGCACGGCATGCCAATCAACTGTTCCTTCGCCGAGGTTCACAATCTTATGGGTTTTCGGGTCGTAATCCTTCAGGTGAATCTTGGCGATTCTCTTGCCAAGAGTGCGAATCCACTCCTGGGGGTAGCCGTAGGGCATCACGTTGCCGACATCAAAATAGGCCTTGAGCCAGGGACTCTTGAACTGATCTACGTAGCAGGCGAATTCAAGGGGACTCAGCAAAAACTTATTCCAGACTTCCTCCACGGCGATAATCTCGCGCTGGGCGGCGGCGAAAGAAAGCACAGATGAAAGGCTCTTGTGAGACTGCACCCAGGCCTCACTGTAACTCACGGTGGGCGTCACCAGCCCCGGCACTACCAGAGCGGTGGTTCCTCCGTACAGCCGGGACTGCCGGAGCGACCGGCGCACCGTTTCGAGCCGTTTCCTAACGACCGACGCATCGGGGCTTGAAAGCGGCCATTTTTCCCAAAGCCCGTTGGTGACGCCATGAATCCGTACGCCTGCGGTATCAGCAGCTTTTTTAATTTCCGTAGCTTCCGCCGGATCGGTCACCATGTAGCCTTCGACATACTCAAAACCCGCGTCGCGCGCCAACTTGAAGCGCTCGGGATAGCTCAAGTTCTTCGGCAGCATTCGCAGTTGCACCGCTTTGTGAACCCGTCCGGCGAGAGAGCCGGAACTCTGAGCCGCGGGCTTTGCCGGCTCCGCTGTCTGGGCGCTCCCGCAGGAGCAGGCCAAGGCTCCCAACGCTTCCGCCGAATTCTTCAAAAACTCGCGTCTTGAACTCCTCTTCTTCATAGCGCCTCCACTCGGTCTGCCGCGTTAACGTGAACTGACATATGAGATACTAGTTGGTATCACGACCTGGACCTGGAAGCAAGAAAGCCTTTTGAGGCCTTGCTGCGCTCTGGGGAGCTTTAAAGGCACGCTCACGGCGTGGTGATCGCCAGTGCGGGCGGTGTCCCGGTTGACATCGACCTACGGCAGGCTCATAAAGGAATGGAAGATGCCGGGAGCTTGGTTTCGGCGGCCGCTTGTGCTGTCTTGCCAAGCGCCGTGACGTGGGCTTGATGTTTACACACCATGCGCCGGGGGCACGCGGCCCAAGCCGGGTAAGGGTGGGGAGCCGCAGGGCGGCCGCGGTAAGGGGCCCGGTAGCGCGAGAAAGGAGGCGATATGATCGAATCGGCTTTGTTAGAGAAAAAGGAATATCCTCTCTGGATTGGCGGAAAGCCTGTCAAAACGCCCACAACGCGGACAATTCAATTGCCTTACGACGGAACCCCCGTCGCCGAGGTTTATGAGACAGATGAGACAGCTTTCGCGCAGGCAGTTTCGGTTGCGGTGAAGGGCGCGAGCGCCATGGCGGCGCTGACGCTGTGGGAGCGCGCCGAGTTGCTTGAACGCATTCGTGGGCTCGTGGCGCAGCATGCGGATGAGTTTGCCCGCCTGATCGCGAGCGAAACGGGGAAGCCCTTGCGCGAAGCGCGCGTCGAAGTCACGCGCAGCCAGCAGACGCTTCTTGCCTCGGCGGATGCCGCGCGCAGCCTGCACGGCGAAGTGATTCCTATGGAAGCGGCCCCAACCGGGCAGGGGCGCTGGGCCATTACCGTTCGGGAGCCGCTCGGCGTCGTTGGCGCGATCACGCCGTTTAATTTCCCGCTCAACCTGGCGTTGCACAAAGTGGGGCCAGCCCTCGCGGCGGGCAATAGCGTGATCCACAAGCCTTCTGAAAACACACCCTTGAGCGCGCTGCGGCTTGCGCCTTTAATTCAAGAAGCCGGGGCTCCCGCGGGAGCCTATAACGTGGTCACGGGACCGGGCGAAACAACGGGGGATTGGCTGGTCTCTGATGAGCGCGTGAACATGATTACCTTCACCGGCAGCGTTCCGGTGGGCGAACAAATCCGAGCCAAGGCCGGTTTACGACGCGTCTCGCTCGAGATGGGAAATAATTCTTCGCTGATCGTTGAGCCGGACGCTGACCTTGAAACGCTCATTCCGCGCTGCGTGACCGGCAGCTTTTCTCATTCCGGGCAGGTCTGCATCTCCGTTCAAAACATCTACGTGCAGGAGCAGATCGTGGGCGAATTCACGGATCGCTTCGTAGAGGCTACGCGGAAGCTGAAAATAGGCCACCCACTCGAGGAGAGCACGGAAATTTCTTCGCTGATCTCGACCAGCGCGGCAGAACGGGTGGAATCATGGATTACGGAGGCAACCGATGCCGGCGGCCGCATTCTGACGGGAGGGACTCGGCGCGGCGCGACGATCGAGCCAACGATTCTGACGAATGTTCCGACTAGTGTTCGGATCTCATGCCAGGAAGTGTTTGGACCTGTAGTCCTCGTCCAACCCTATCGCGCTCTTGACGACGCGATCGCGCGCGTGAATTCCGGAGAATATGGGCTGCAAGCCGGAGTGTGCACCCGCGATCTGAGCCGCGCTTTCCGGGCCGCGCAGGCCTTGCGATTCGGCGGCGTCATCGTCAATGACGTCCCCGCCTATCGTGTTGACCACATGCCTTACGGAGGCGTCAAGAAGAGCGGCATCGGACGCGAGGGTCCGCGCTATGCTATCGAGGAAATGACGGAGATGAAGCTTATTTGCTGGAGAGTGTAACGCCGTCTGCCGTCACGAAGCGCGAAGTGAGTACTGATTTTCACAAATGCGGCCATGTAGTTGACTCCAACCCCTCACCCGGCTCGCGAAGTTTATCCTGAGCGGAGCCGAAGGGCTCGCCACCCTCTCCCGAAGGGGGAGGGCCGATAAAAACAACAAGTCACGCCCTCTCCCTTTGGGAGAGGGTGCCCGAGGGACGAAGGCGGGTGAGGGGAGTCTGGCCAGCGCGTGCGGATATATATCACCGTGATGGTGAAAGCATTACTTAGCAAGAGCGGGTTTCGGCATCTCCGGAGGAATCTTGAAACTCAAAATTCCTGAGAATCTGACGCAACGGGCCTATCGCGCGATCCGCGAGGAAATATTGAAAGGCAAGCTCAACGGGCGGCAGCGGCTCACCGAAGCTTTCTTCGCCGGGAGGCTGGGCGTCAGCAAATCGCCGATCCGCGAAGCTCTGAACCGGCTGGAAGCCGAAGGGCTGGTGGTGATCTTACCGCGGCGCGGAGCGTCTGTAATTCAATTTACCGTGGACGACGTCAACGAAATCTATGAGCTGCGCGAGATCCTGGAAACCGCGGCCGTCCGCAGCGCTACGGTTGATGAAAAGCTGCTTTCGCGGCTGCGCTTGGCGCTCCGCGAGGCGAAGGAAAACTTGGAGAAAAAGGACAAAGTTGCCTACATCCTTGCCGACGCGGACTTCCATCGCGCCATCGCACAGTCCAGCGCCAACCTCCGGCTGCGGAAGATTCTCGAGAACATGCACGGCCAGATGCTGATTCTCCGGCACCGCACGTTTGAGCTCTCCTCGGGTCTCTCGGTGGTTGAGCACGAAAATATCCTGCGTGCTTTTGAAGGTGGCGATCGCGAGAAAGCTTCATCCCTCATGGCGAAACATGTCCGGACTGTTCGAGGCAAACTCCTCGCCCACCTTGAATCTCATCACGAAGCGAGCCCCTCGAAAAAGAACTGAAATTCGCCCGGCATCATTGGCCGATCTCGCGGAATCATCCTTCATCGGAATCAACGTGTCTCTGAAGCGATCCCGTACCTTTCCCGCAGCCATGCCGCAGGACGCCTGGTGTCACTTCCAGATATCAGATATCAAAATTTGTTGACGTGGGCACCGCAATATGGTATTCCACCGGAAGCTAGGAGTTCACAAAGTCAGGATTCAGCCGCGTTCGGAACTCCGCGGGAGGGTTTTTGCGAGCAAATCATGCAGTGTGAATTGGCATTGGCCTCTGGGTCTTTGCATTCTTACCATGCCTTACAGATCGAGGTGATATCCTGGAAGCGTGAAGTCAACTCTGGATGAGCCAACAAAAAAATTGGAATTGACCCCAGGGAAGGAGGCGGGGCTTCGGGCTGTTTCGACGGAACAAGGCATCATTGCCGCTTTGGCACTGGACCAGCGCGGCAGCCTGGCCGCACTCATGGAAGCGGTGGTCGGCCGGCCGGCGAATGCCGCGATGCTCTCGGAGTTCAAGTGTGCTGTCTCCCGTACGCTCACTTCCCAGGCGAGCGCCATCCTGCTGGATTTGCAGTACGGCGAGACTGCCGCTTCCCGGCGCGCGCCTGGAACGGGCCTCATTCTGGCCTACGAGCAGGATGCTTACTTGAATCGTCACCCTGAGCGCCTCCCGGAGCTGATTCCCGAGCTTTCGGTAAGAAGGCTTTGCGAAGCGGGCGCGGATTGCGTGAAAGTGCTCATTCATTTCTCGCCTTCGGCGTCTTCTGAGACCAATGAAACCAAGAAGGCCCTGGTCGAGCGGGTGGGGACTGAATGCCGGGCAGAAGATATCCCGTTTTTTCTCGAAGTCTTGGGTTACGACGCTGCGTGCGAAGGCGGCCG
>DASUKV010000357.1:0-15359 GCA_036278555.1 Terriglobia bacterium | reverse complement strand
ATCACAGTGGTGCTTGCGGCGGCTGCCGCCGGCGCTCCCGCACGAGCCCAAAACCCCGCGCAACTACTGAAGGAAGCTGACCATCTTGGAGTGCTGGGCAACTGGGAAAAAGCGCGGCCTCTGTTTGCGCAGGCGGAGGCGATCTATCAATCGCGACACGACGTTCGCAATGCGTTATATGCCAAGCTCGGCCGCCTTCACGCCGACCTGGAGAGCAGTTCTTATGTCGATATGTCGGATTATCTTTCCCAGGAGCTGAGCACCCCGCCTCTTGAACACGACACTCGTCTCCGCCTCCGTGCCTTGAGTCTCAAGGGAATCGTCGATTTGAATACGAATACCGCTGCGGCGCAGCAGGACTGGACCGAAGCGCTGCGCCTTGCCTGGTCGCTCAACGACCGGATTTGGCAAGAGCGAGCCACTGGGTGGCTCGGCATCGTAGCCTTCATCGAGGGAAATACTGCCGATGCGGCCCGCAAGATTGCCGAAGTCATTCACTCCGCATCGCTACTCCACGATGCTGAGGGTGAGATCACTTTCCTGACCTATCTCGGAGATGGCCTGGTTGAATACAACCGCCCGGAGCAAGCTTTGGCCTCTCTCAACGAGGCGCTGCAGATTGCTGAATCTACCCCGGATGTGGGATTCCCTATCCGAACCTACATTGGCAAAGCCAGCGCACTCGTAAAACTACACCGCGAAAGCGATGCTCGTATCTTGCTTGAACACGCACTCGATCACGCCCGCCAGACCCATACGTCGGGAGCCCAGGCAGATTTACTCTTGCAATTTGGCCAGCTTGAGGACCAGGGGCATCATTCTCAGGCTGCCCAGAACGATTATGAGCAGGTGGCCGCGATTGCCCAAAAGGCTCGATTGCCTCGGCTGTTGGGTGAGGCCATGTTTAGACTCGCCAGCTTGTACGAAAACTTGGGCGACATCCGGGCAGCGGGAAAATGCGCCAGCCGGGGAGTTGAGGCGGTCCGCCAAGTCGGAGAACCTTACGAACTGCCTCACTACCTGGCCATTGAAGCTCGCCTGGAGGCCGCGCAGGGGAAATGTGAAGAGGCCGGCAAGCTCTATGCTGAAGCGGATGATCTCGTTGAGGCCATGCTGGTCAACGTCTCAAGCCCCGGCCAGGAGAGCGAACTGATCGACGCCATGAGCGAAATCTACGTCCAGCATTTTGCTCTGGCTGCAACCCGGCCCCACAACCTGCCGGAAGCTTTTCGCATCCTCGAAGAAGCGCGAGGCCGCGTTATGAGGGACCAGCTTCGAGAACATCGCTTTAGCACGGCAGGATCACACCGCCCCTCCCCGGTCGAGTTGGGGATCACAAGGCTTCAGCGAGCATTACGCCAGAGTGACAGTGCACCAGAACGCCAGCGTTTGCTCCAAAAGATCGAGGAAGATGAAATCCAACTATGGCCTAGTGAATCGGAGAGTCCGCGCGCTCATTTACTGAAAGCCAAGCCGATCAATATCACGGCGCTCCGTTCAGCGCTCAGGCCCAATGAGACCATTGTGGAATATGTGCTCGCCGACCCCAAATCGTATTGTCTCCTCATCACGGGCGAAACGATGGCGCTGGAAACCCTCCCGGGCCTTCACGAGATCAGCCCCTTAGTCGATCGGCTCCTCACCGCCATCGAACACAAAGATTCTATTGCGGAGCCGGCCACCAAGCTCGACGCTTGTCTGTTCCCGAAGGCAGTCCGTGGCCTTTTGAAGAAGCGGCTTATCATTGTGCCAGACGGAAAGCTTAATCTGGTTCCATTTGGGGCTTTGATGGACCAGAACCAGCATTACCTGATCGGCTCGCATGTGGTTTCGTACTCGCCCTCGTCAACGGTCTGGTATCTTTTAACCACGGCTCCGCCCTCCCCCATCGCCGGAAGGCCCTTTCTCGGGATGGCGTATTCGTCGAGTGTGGTCCAAAGTGGCGCCCCCAGGCAGGCCCGCAGTACATCTCGCGGCCTCTATGATCTCAAAGGCGCAATGTTTGGACCTCTGCCGTATGCCCCAGACGAGGTACTCTCGGCCGCAAAAATCGCCGGTAAGGGCAGTGTCGTGCTGCTGGGCAAGCAAGCGACGGAAAGCCATTTGAAGTCGGAGCCGCTGAGTGATTTTCAGGCGATCCACTTCGCGGTCCATGCCGTGGCGGATGCTGCCGACCCGGATCGCTCAGCTCTGGTCCTGAGGTACGATCCTTCATCGAAAGAGGATGGCCTCTGGCAGGTGCGCGAAATCCGGAAGACCCGTCTCCAAGCGGAACTCGTAACGCTCTCTGCGTGCGATACCGGAGTTGGCCGGCTCGAAGGCGAAGAAGGCGTTGAAAACCTGGTGCGCGCCTTCTTTCTGGCGGGAGCGCAAAGCGTCGTCTCGACCCTCTGGCCGGTCGAGGATCAGTCCACGGCAACGCTGATGACGGCCTTTTATCAATACTTGGGAGAGGGGCTTGACAAGGCGATGGCGCTCCGCGAGGCGAAGTTGGACATCCTGGCCAAATACGGACCCCGTACCCCGCCCTATTACTGGGCTGGGTTTACTCTTACTGGAGAGGAAAGAGGCCATCTCTCCTTCCCAAGGAGGAACTGACCGTGAAACTGACCAGGACACAGCGCGAAGCCATCTTTGACAAAACCTCGAAGATCGTGGAGACCAGATATTTCGACCCGCACTTCAATGGCAAGGAGTGGCCTGCTATCGCGCGCCGAAACCGCTCCGAGATCCTTGCAATCGACGATCCCGAGAAGTTCGAAACGGCGATGCACCAACTGGTCCGCCAGCTTGGCACCAGCCATACGGGTTTCTTTCACGAGTCGCTCCATCGCGTGCCGGGCCGGCTTGCAATCTGCGCGACGTTTCGCAAGCACGAAACCGCCGAGGGCAATTATTGGATGTTTCAGGATGTCCACGAAGGAGGCCCCGCCGCCCGAGCAGGCATTCGGCCGTTGGACTTGTTGCTTGCCATCAACCAAAAGCGGATCGCCCCTCCCGAACAGCCCACTTTCCCAATGGGCGCGGAGGCCACAGTCACGATTCGTAAATTCGACGACGGTGATGTCCTGCTCAAACTCCCGATTCCAAAACCGCGATCTCGGCGGACGCCTTATGCCGAGCCAAAGGCCATCGTGCATCGAAAGCTCGAAGGAAATGTGGGCTACTTAAAAGCTGTGATTTTTCCGGGTCTGCTGGGAATCGATGTGGCGCGAGAGATCGATCACGCAGTGCGAGCATTGGGTGATTGCGACCGTTTAATCATCGACCTTCGAGGCCATCTTGGCGGAGGACTTGGTGTCCTGCGGTTGATGAGTTATTTGACGCCCGACAGGGTTCCAATCGGTTATACCGTCACGAGACGCATGGCGGGACGAGGGTACGTTAAAGAACGCTTACCGCGGTTTGGGCATATCCCTTCAAGTAAGTGGGGAGTTTTGCCGCTCGCCTTTCGCTTTATGGGCCGGGATGAGTCCGTGGTATTGATGACGGAAGGTCTCGGACCGCAGAAGTTTCATGGAAAGATTGTATTGCTCGTCAATCAGCATACGGCAAGCGCCGGAGAAATGGTGTGCGCCTTCGCTTCCGAGAATAAGCTCGCCACAATTGTGGGCGTCCAAACCGCCGGGCGGCTTTTGGGTGGTAAAGGATACAAAGTGGGCTACGGGTACTTAGCCATCCTACCGGGAGCAGCGTTCTTCACGTGGCAGGGGCGGTCATTTGAGGGCCAAGGAGTTGTCCCAGATCTCATGGTTCCGTGGTCCGACGACATTGCCGAAAAGGCGATAATAACCAATTCCAGACTGCCTCTCGAGTGGTTCGGTCTCTATAGATATTCGCGGGCAGATGGCTGACACCCAAGAGGCAATCTGTAGACTCGATGTGAGTTTCCGAACAGGGGGAACATATCCTTCAGACAGAGCCCGTTATCCGTACAGCTGTTTTCATGGCCTTAGAAGGATCGGGCCTCCAAGTGCTTACGCTTCTGCGCGTGGTCGGCTGGACTGAATCGAACCCATTCTTAATTTTTTAATACCGAAGGTATTATACTATAGGTAAATACCCATTTGATGGATTATAAATCAGATACTTGAATTTCTCTAATCTCGTAGTTTAATGTATGTCTGTTCACTCGAGATGCACGCGGCGGACCATGAAGGGGGGTCCCACCTTGGCTCTGAGAAAAGATCCGCCGATCTAACGAGATCTGTTGCTCCCCCCGTTTTAGGAAGTTCTATCTATTCCACGAAACAGGCGATTTTATGCGTGGAAATATCACCCAGCCCGCTACCAAGTACGATGGTTACGCTCAACTTTTCCGAGCACTGGCTCGATGATGATGACTGCTCATCGAGGGATCTGAAGCCTCCGGCGAACGCAGGCGAGAACAGAATTCGCTGGACAATAGTGATAGCCTTCGTTCTCTTATCCTGCCTTCTACCGCTCTGTACTATCCCAAGAGCGTTGGGCAATTTTGGCCCGGTGACGCGCACCCACAAACTCCCACGACTTAGTCGGACTTTTGAACCGAGTTCAAAAGAGAAGGGGAATCGCGTTGTGGTTGCACGATTCAAAAGCGAAACTCCGACAACCATCGTTGTAGATGCGCCAGCCTACTCCCCACGTGATTTGCCTATTCTTAGTCCAAATCTTTCGAGATTATCCTGGCAATTTCGCTCTCCGCCGTTTCAAATGGCGGCCTCATGCAGTCTTTGCTGATCCTTGCTGCATCTTGAACCTTACTACGGCAGCATTTTCAATTCAGCGGAGGTGAGATATGGATAACCTAGAGGTCCCACTATTTATTGGTACCGACGTCTGGAACAAGGCGCACTATTTTTCTCGCGTTCATAGGGTAGTCGAATACCTTGCGGAGCATTTTGCCGAACCGATTGATCTGCAGACGGTGGCATCGGTTGCGTGTATGGAAAGGACCGCTTTTTCCAAATCATTCAAACAGAAAGTCGGAATTACATTCCGGGAGTTTCTTCAAGCATATCGGATCAGCAAAGCAGTTGCGATGATAGCAAATTCTGATAACCCTCTCGTGCAAATTGCATTTGACGTGGGATTTAACAACGTCGCAACGTTTGATAGAGTCTTCAAAAAACTTGCCAGCGATACACCTTCACACTACCGCTCACAATTTCTTCACAGAATAAGTGCCACCGGATCTTCGGCCCGCGTCGAACATAATCTTTACTCACGAGGTATGACGTATACAGATCCGAGGACCGGAAAAGACAATTCAGCGAAAATGAGGTGAAGACATTCCATCAGACATCGCTCGCGAGTTGGAGTCGCCCATCAAGTTAAAGGGAGCGCCGCGCTCGGCCCGGACACCCAGCGAAGGCCAAGACTCGATGGTGTCCTGGTCACGATGGACGCGATGGGGCGACGACTGTAGGGCCATCGCAATGCAACCGAGACTGCAATGCCCTAGCAACCATCAAGCGCTGGTTCCCAATATCGCGTCGGGGCTGTTGCCCAACTTCCTTAGCTCTGTTGAGTGCCCTAACAATATAATCGCGCAATATAGTTTGATTCAATCCGCGTGCCCGTAGGGCAAAGTTTGTTCGAATGTGGCTAACCCTATAATCGTCCACCGGATTATTGCCATATGAGATCGAGATAGAGGGGATTCCCAGAACTTCACATTCGAAGAGCGGAAGGCGATTTCCTTTCGTGATTACGATGTCCGCCGCCATAATCGTGGGTGTGAAGTTATAATGCGGCTTTAGAATCACCAAATCCTGACGTTCCAGTGACTTTTCAATTAGCGAACTATAATCAGGCTCTCCGACAACCCACAAGAGCCGCCGCTGGCCCGCAGGCAGCAAATCGTACGCGCCTAAAATGAGATCGAATAATGGGGCATGTGTTTCTGAGTGTATTTTGGCGCCACCCGGGGAGACCAGGATGATGGTCGAGTCTGCAGGAAGCCCTAGCGCCGAGCGTGATTGCGTCTGATTTGTTCCCTCAGTCTCCAACGATCGGAGAACATATCCGACGTACAGCACTTTTCCAGCGAGGTATGGTGGCTCATCGTAAATGCCTGGGTCATCTAAGAATATGATTTGGTCGGCATACTTAAGCGCCTGCATCCATACAGACTCCGCATTCGCGAACCAATCCGTTAAAAACACAACAGGTACCCCCAACGCTTGGGACAGCGGAGGTATGCAGAATTCCTCATGGGAAACCACCAAAGCAGGTCGACGCTCTCGAAGCAGGGATAGTGCCGGAAGCGCAGTTTCCCATAGAGAGTTATCTTCCGGCAGCCTTAGGTCAATTACCTCTTGCCCAAGGTCTTTGAGGGTAGCGGCTCCCACACTGTATGATACAAAGGTGATCTCTATTCTGGGTTCTACCTTGACGAGTTCATTCGCAATGGCCGCATCAGGAATTGCGTGGCCGCGCCCTTTACCTCGAGAGAAGAAGAGGACCTGTTTATATCCTTCTGAGTGTAGTGGCATCAATCTTCGCTTACTGTTTACTGCCTCCACATGGTGTTAGTGAAGCATGGAGGACTTGCCGTTTTCGCTCGAATTCAGCAATACGGGCCCGAGCAGAGAAAAGCTTCTCGCCTTAGAGAGGCCTTAGTAGTCGAATCGCGAGTCTATGGTAAACCGAGGACCATTTGCACGACGATGGGCTTTGCCAGCTTGCCGATAAGACGAGTATGTATTCAACTCCTCAGTCGAGTTATACCACTTGGTATACGCAGATAGAAGTCGCCATCAACAAAGAAGGAATTGGAACCACCAGAATTATATCCACTTCGACGGCAGAGAAGCGTGACCAACTCGCGCCCCAGCATTTTTGTACTTCCCAGTGAGGACGACTTTGCGAAGCATTACAGATAGGAGAAGGTTTCGCGGCGTTTGACATACTGGCGCTCATAATATGTCCAATATTCGCCGGTCCGCGTTTTTGCGACCCACTCCCCGCGGGAACAGTACCAGTTTACGGTTTCACGGAGCCCATTGTCCAAACCAACTTGCGGTTGCCAATCCAGCTCACGGGCCAGCTTATTTGCGTCGAGCGCATAGCGGCGGTCGTGACCGGGCCGGTCGGAAACAAACTCAACTAGGTCAAACGGCTTGTTAAGAAGCCGTAGCAACCGCGTCACGATCTCCAGATTCGAGTAGCTCCGTCCAGATGCGATATTGTAAACCTCACCCGGCCGGCCAGACGTCAAGACGCAATCTAGCGCGCGACAATGATCGGTGACATAAATCCAATCGCGCTCGTTCAAACCATCACCATAAACCGGCAAGCGCTTGCCTTCAAGAGCATTCGAGATCATAAGGGGAATCAATTTTTCGGGAAACTGGTACGGACCATAATTGTTCGAGCATCGAGTGATGATCGTAGGAAAACGATAAGTCTGCCAGTAGCTCCTTGCTAGCAAATCCGATGCCGCTTTGCTAGCCGCATACGGGCTATTCGGCTCAAGTGGAGATTGCTCGGAAGCTACTTCATAAGGCGCCATGCTGCCATAAACCTCATCCGTGCTAACATGGAGAAAGCGCCCAACGTGTCTACGGCGGGCGGTATCGAGCAACGTGGCCGTACCCAAAACGTTGGTTCGCACGAATTCGCCCGCGCCGGTAATGCTTCGATCGACATGAGTTTCGGCGGCAAAGTGTACCACTGCGTCCGTTTGCGAATTGAGAATGCCATTGACCACTTCGGCGTCTGCAACGTCTCCTTGAATGAACTGGTAATTCGTGGCATGCTTCAGATCGTTAAGATTATCCAGATTTCCCGCATAGGTCAGCTTATCCAGATTGACCACCGAGCTATCGGGATGCTCGCACAAAAAGGCCCGAATGAAGTTCGATCCGATGAATCCGGCACCGCCCGTTACTAAGACTCTCACAGTCTTCCCCTCAGTGAACTATGCCCGTTACGCGGGCACTTGATGGTGATAGTCGATGTTGGTCTTTCGTCTTTCATGCCCTTCTGAAACCCGGCGAAGATTTCAGCTAAAGAACGGTTATGTCTACAACTACCACACGCTTCTTGCGACGGGCAATTCGTCCCTGGTACACCGGGCAATTAACCCGCCCAGCCCCGTACTGTGGCAAGGTGTTCTACAGGATCATGAGCGAACGGCTGCTCGAAGGCGATGTGGCCGACATCTTTTTCTTTTCCAGTCCGCCGCCCCGCAGCATCATAGGCTGCGAACAATCGAGACAAAAATTATCAAAATCGAGCTGCCCGGGACGAACTTGGGTTAGGGCCAGCACGCGCTGCGGGTCATGGATCACAAGCTAACCGCCAGCCGCGCACTCGCAGGTCTTTGGCTGCCGCCACCATGTCCGGCCAACAGCACAACAGCCGACCGAACATGTAAACCAAGCGTCGGAAAACCTCGCGCGATTCATCGGGTGCGCAGCCATCCCTAAGGTCTCGAGGCAGAGAGTATCGCTCGCTCGCCAGCTCCCGAGCGATTACTTCCGCCGCTTTTTCGAGATCAGCCGTCCAGAACTCCGGCGCCCCCACAGATTCACGAAGGCGCATGTCGATGGCGCTGAGCAGCGTGCTTGCCGTGTGCAATGCCCGGAGCTGCAAAAGCTCCTCAAAGCCTTTAGGTGATAAAGATCCTATTTCAGTTAAGTACCTTCCCAGACTACGTAATCTCTCCGCCCCGTCGGCGGCGGGAGCCGGCGAAAAGTCCGCGACCAGTCGGCGAAGCAGATCGCCACTCCGAAAACCGGAGGCGGCATCCCATAGATCGGAAAGAGAGAAGGCGCGAGCTTCAAGGGGATCATGGAACAGCACCCAGGGAAGAGAGGCGAAGCACGCACCATTAAAGCAGTTTGCCAGTACGTCCATGAATACCCCGTCATGATTCCGCTGCACCGGCGGGAACGGCGGCAAGAGGGCGCGGTTGTCCAAACCGGCGTTGCATAAGAACCCCGGCAGTCCGTCGCTGATTGTAGTACGGGCTACCGCACACAGTACTGCACGCCCTGTTATAGCGTGGAGGTACTCGGGCTGGGATTTCGTTAATCGCCTCCAGGAGTCACCCCGAAGCAGGAGGTAGCCAAGCGGCGAACCCAGGCCGGAATCGCCGACCACCCCCGCCCACGTAACCCGTACCCGCGCTCCGCCGTTCAGGATTCGGCGGACAAATGGGGCCCTTATCGTCTTGAGGTCGAGATCGTTTTCGCTGACGGCGGCAACGCACTTTTCCACCCCGGCCCCCAGAAACTTCTCATGGACCGCTACGAGGTCTTCTTCCTGACAGGCCACGGACTTTAATGCCGCCCCGCGGTCGGGAAAGAACCAAAACTCGGCGACGTCGGCGGAAGAGCTGAGCGCCAGCCCGCCTCGGGTTTCCGGTGGGCGGCCAATGCGGCAAACGGTGTCGTCGTCCACCTGTAAGATGATCTCTCCCACCGAGTGGAGGAGAAGAGCGTTCGAACAGGCGCCATAATTGCAGAACTTAAGGTTCGGGTGGCTCGGTATGCCCCATTGGGGCGGATTGAACAGACAGAAATTTACAACTTCGGGCGGAAAATCGCCGGCCTCGGTAAGCCGGCTCGCGTATTCAGCCACTCTTGCTCGGTCTGCGTACGAGACCTCGGCACCGTAGCGTGCTTTCAGCGACCTTGCTAGGCGGCGGTTTCTTTCCCGCCCGTCGCAGCCTTCCGACAAATCAACCACTACGAAACCGACTTTCCTACCAAAATGCCTGCATCGCTCGGCATAGCTGGTAAGCGTACGCTCCAGGCTTTCCGGCCGGTCACGCGTCGGGATGACGATAGAAGAAATAGGCGTGGGGACTTCATCATTGCCGGCGCACAACTTGCACCAGCGGGCCAAGTCGGCATCTGAGGTCAGCAAACCGTCCTCGACTAGCTTCGACAGTTCACCTCGCAAGTCACGGTGCTGGCTGGCAAGCGCCAACTGGAGAGACATCATCCTGCTGAGTAAAGGAGAAGACTGAGCGTCCCACGGGTTGCGGGCCGCCTCTATGTGCCGCAGATAACTTGCGGTGTGCTGCTCGATCGTCTCAAAGCTCTGACAGTGCGCAAGCAGCTCAGCTACGTGACGGGGCAGAACCTTCACTGCGCGGCTCGATCTTGAGTAGACCAGCCCCCAGCGGCTTCCCGCCGGGAGGCGAACCACATCCGCACACTGATAACATCTTCCCGTCTGCGCTTCCGACGCGCCTTCGAGGGGCCCACCCCCCAGGGCCGGAGTTTTTCCGTGACGACCACACCCAAACATAAAGGCCTCCGTTTAATGAGCCGATTGGGTCTGTGTTGCAGGAACGACACCCGCTACGGCTCCGCCGCTCTGCGCGACGGGTGCCCGCCCCGTGTGTTGCCGCCTGAAAAGCCGCCGTCACTCCCGGCGCAGGACGTCGGCAGGGTTGAGTCTAGAGACTCGCCAAGCGGGGAGCAGGCTGGCGACGAGGATCGCGGAACTGAGGAGGGCAGAGACAATCAAGAAGAGCGGTAGATCAGTGGCCCGTGCGTGGTATAAGAGCGTGCGGAGCACGGGTGCCAGACTCAGCGTCACAACCCATCCTGTCGAAAGGCCAACCACAAGTGACCAAAGTGTTTGGCCCAGCAGCACCCTCACAATACCGCCGCGCGTCGATCCCAACGCGATTCGGATACCAAACTCGTGCACGCGTTGGCGCGCGGCATAGGCCGTCACAGCATAGCTCCCGGCAGCGCCAAGAGCTAGCGCCAGAATGGCAAACAACGACAGGAGGGTGGCGCGCGCGCGTAGGCGTACACCCGCCTGCTCGAGGATTTGGCTGGCAGGGCGGGGCTGAGAGGGCACAGATCCACTACCCAAGGTGCCGAGCGCCTGGCGAATTCCATTCATGGGCGGCGTCACACCAACCCGCATCCTTACAAGGAGCCAGTGCGCGGAACTCATAAGCCTTGCTGGAATTGGCGTATAGACCGTTGGCTCGGGCGCGCTGAAATAGCCGGACATCCTTGATGCTCCCACAACACCAACAACCGTGAGCACTCTCCCGTCGTCCATTCGGCTCGCGGTAATGTGCTGGCCAACTGGGTTCGATCGGCCCCAAAATTCGCGAGCGAACGACTCGTCAACCACCGCAACGGCTGCTCGATTCACGCAATCCGCTTCGGAAAACCACCGCCCATTAAGCAAGGGTATGCCAAGCGCTTTAAAGTAGTCGGGGCTTACAGCCACCCCATCGAAATTCAGCCCGCGTACCGGCAGCGCACGTGGGCTTCCTTGCGCCCGCGTGACGGAAATGCTACTTCCGGCGCTGCCGGGTATGGGGACAGCGTCAGCTATTGCCGCGACCTCGGTCCCAGGCAACTGCTCGATCTCCCTGACCACATTGTCAAAGAGACGGGCAAGCCCGCTACCAGACGGCCCTAAAGGCCCGTGGAGATTGAATGCAGATATCCATACATTGGTCGGGTCCCAGCCCAGCCTCACTTCTGTAGCCCGACGAAAGTTCTCAACCAGCAGGGCCGCGCCAGCCGTCAGAACCAGGGTCAGGCATATAAGAACTGAAACCAATGTGTTAAGCAGACGGCGACGGCCTTGCCCGAGAGAGGATGAATAGGAACCTTCCTGCAAGGTTCGGGCAATATCCAGCCTACTCGCGCTCCAGGCGGTCCATATTCCCGGCAACGTTGCGCTGAGGGCGGCCGCCAACACGAGGAAAACCAGGACATGCCAATCGAGGAAGCCTCCGCCAACCGGTATGCCGTGGGAAGGGATCAACGCTGGAATGATCCGAGTCGTCCATGCGCCAACCAGAACAGCCGCCGCAGTTCCGGCCAGTGAAACCAACCCGTTCTCCGCTGCGAGCTGGCGCATCGCTCGCCACTTTCCTGCTCCCAGCGCGGCTCGAACTGCGATTTCCTTCTCGCGCCGCATCGCGCGGATCCAGCAGAGGATTGAAACCACTACCCACGCGATCAACAAAACAAATGCTGCGGCAGCAGCGAGAATGGCTAAGGGAAGGCGAGCAGCTCCGTATAGGTCGTTATAAAGCGGCACTAATTTTAGCGTGACGGGCGGCCAACCCGGCAGGTGAGGCTCCCTCAAGTGCGCAAGCGGAGTCTTGAGGAGGGTTTCTGCCTGCATAGGAGAAATGCCGGTGCGCAGGCGCGCAACTGCGCTTGGGAGGAACTCGACGAAGGCGGCATGGACGTTCATAATGGCGTTGACGGTGGCGGGCGAAGAACCCGGCAACCAAAGCTTGGTATCTTTAGGGAAGGCAAAGCTTGGAGGCATCACCCCGATTACGTCATAGGTCTTCCGATTAATCACGAGCGGCTCGCCAAGAGCCGACCGACTTCCGCTGAAGAGTTGTTGCCAAAGCTGGTATCCAATGACGGCCACTGGCTGCGGCACCCCAGGCGTGCTCGTATTTCTAAACGTCCGGCCCAGCAGGGGCTTCACTCCCAACACTTTGAAAAAATTAGCCGAAACAACCGCGCCGGATAGCTTCTGCGGATGGCCCGGTTCGGTCAGATCGAGCGGCAGGCCAGCGCGAGGGCTAATGTATAAGGCAACCCCGTCGAATATCCTCGTCTGCTGCCGAACCAGCAAGTAATTCAGGTACGGAAGCGGAAATTTCGTGATGCCCTCGCGCGGAGCTTGCTCATAGATGACAACAAGGGAGTTGGCTTCCGGAAAAGGGAGCGAAGGGAAAAAAACTTTGCACGCTGCGCTGAAGATAGCAACGTTTACGCCGATTCCCAAGGCTAACATGACAGAGGCGGCAAGCACGTAGGCCGGATCGGTGGCTGGGACTCTTAGCGCATGGCGCATATCCTGCCACAATCCTGTCATTGCTCCATCCCCCGTCGGCCTGCGCCGCTGCGATATTTCGGCAAACAAAGGACTTTGGCCAGAAACTGGAGCCTCTCTTGCTCCGTCATTGCCGGAGGATCCTGGTAAATCAATTTTCGCCGTGCATAGTCGAGAACAATTTTCCACGGCGTTCGGGGCAAATTCAAGCCTCGCAGGAGGCGTCCATCTGTATCGACCGCTACCGGGTAGGCTATCCCCTCCCGCCGCACAAACTCAAGCGCCTGGTCGGGTGTCGCGTAGGCCATTAATCCAAGCACTGCGATGTCCGGTCGTTCGTGAACGATTCGGTTCAAGTTTACAGCCTCATTTGCGTAGAAAGGTGCATCATAACGAGCGAAGATGAATAAAACCAGGTAATGCGTGGGTACGCGCTCAAGCATTATCGTGCCGCCCTGTGGGATGCTAAGCGGAGCCATCATGAGGGCATGCAGACCCGTAGTGCTGATAGGTTGATACACCCGGTTGAGTTCGGCGCCCATCTGCCTCGTTCTCCAGATCAACAGGCCGTTGCTGGAGAGCAGGATGACAACACAGATAGGCCACAGATTTTTGCGAACGGTGTCGATGGCTCGTGCGAGCGGGATGCGTCGGCTTGTCATGTTTGACTCATCCGTGTTTAGCGCAAGCTCGAAAGCGCCCCTTCGATCAGGACAGGGCCTTTCTTACCGGAGCGGCCAAAGAGAAGACCGGCCTTGCCGTACTTGCCTACGAGCCTGCCGGGAGCTGGAATATCCATATCTATCTGGCGGCCATTTGAACTGAAAATTTCAAGCAGGTTACCGGCCTCATCCGGACACCGGATGCCGACGATCACCACGTGCCCGACTGCGATGAGCGAGTTTGGAATAAACGAGGCCTCGTAATATGCGTGCGTGTAGACCGGGCCCTCGAGAGGGTTAAGCTTGCCTGCGGGCTTGGCAATGCGGCTCCGGATCGGATAAGAGGTAATACGCCCGGAGGCTGGCTCTATCGAATAAAGATTGAATGCCGGCGAGTCAACAGCCCACACAGTTCCCGCTGAATCCACGTCAATGGGAACCCACTGGATTCCAAACTGTTCGTTTCGCAGGACACCGGGATCGGAGTCGAGGAAAGACCGGCGAAACTTCATGCCGTTAATGGTAAATTGGTGAACGAGGAGGCACTCGACTCGTGATCCGCGACGTTCACGTGCGCAGCCGGTAATGTAAGCATATCCGCGCGTTTCATCCAGAGCGAGAGCATATGCCAGCATCGGCGTTGGCAGAATATTTACCGATAGAAGGTGGTCTTGATTGAATCGAACAATCTCGGCCGGAATGAGCGCGGTAACCCAGAGGGTACCGTGGCTGTCAACTTGGAGACAGGTGAGGCGGCCAAGGCCCGTAGCAACGCTGGTTCCGGCAAGGTTCTTTACCAGCACACCTCCACCGCTGAAAATTCCCAGCGAAACATAGTCTTGATCGGCACGACGGGAGAAAACTGCGAGTTGGCCACCCGGCAACAACACCACCTGCAAGACATGAGGCAAGGCACCGCGGAGATGAATGACGCGCCGCTCGATCACGGTGATCCGTGATCGGGCCGACACACGGCGGGCACAGAGGAAGAGAAAGCTGCAGACGACCACCACACATAGCGCAGCCATCCCAGTGATTCTTGATGACACAGCGCCCTCCACGGAAGAGAAGGGGCCGGGCTCGCACCCGACCCCCGAGAAACACCATCAGCTCCAGTAGCAATTGTACGGCGGTGCAAAGGTCAAGCAACCACACGGAACACCGCCACAAAGCAAGTAGTTGCCGTTATAGGTTATCGCGTAGGCCTTCTGCGGCTTGAGTGCAATGAAAAGAGAGGCCCCAAACAGGGCGAGACTACAAGCGTAAAGCAGTATTTTTACGAGCTTGCCAATCATTTTCTAAGCCTCCTTTCTGGTTAATGCGGCCTCGCTGGACCGACGCGATACTCCCTCTGTCACCGGTTCCGCAGTGCCGACGGTCAGCTATAGAATCTAAACCGCGATTCCATTATTTACCTCCTGTGCTCCTATGTTGCTCCTCAGATTTTGGCAATTCTAATTCAATTGTTTGCTGATTCTCTTCAATTTTTGGCGAGCATAAGTAAGTAGACATCGAGTGTGCTTCGGGCCATACTTTCGGGCATGTCCAAGCGAGACGCCCGGAAGTTGGATCATAAGACGCTGGAAGAGATTCGGATTCGCGCCGTGGAGCGCGTTCAAGCCGGCGAGATCCCCGAGGTGGTCATCCAGACTCTGGGTTTCAGCCGGGCGTGCATTTACAACTGGTTGGCGCGGTATCGAGCAGGTGGCTGGGGCGGGCTGAAAGCTCGCCCGTTGGCGGGCCGGCCGGCGAAGATTACCGGAGCGCAACTGCGATGGCTTTTGACCTGCCCCCCAAAAACTATACCAGCTAGAATGTGAGTCTTCCGGGGTATAACAAGCCCAGGAGGACAAAATGAAACCGAAGCGATTTACGGAGGAACAGATCATCGGGGTGCTGAAAGAAGGGGAAGCGGGGACCGCG
>DASUKV010000356.1:0-5177 GCA_036278555.1 Terriglobia bacterium | reverse complement strand
AGATCTGGCTTCATCCGCCGAATTCGAACGCCGGCTTTTCTCTGAAATGGAGCGCTTGCCGGAAAAGCTTCGCGTGGTGCTGGCGCTTGCGGGCGTTGAAGGTTACGACACGCGGGAAGTGGCGCGCCTGCTCGAAATTCCGGAGGGAACCGTGAAATCCCGGCTGCACGCGGCGCGCAAGGAATTAGCAAAGAGGCTGAAATGGATTGTGAACGATACGAAAACTTAATCGCTGACGCGGCGCTTCGAGCGCTTGACAGTGCTCGTGGGGTTGAGCTTCAAAACCATCTGGTCTCGTGCGCTCACTGCCGCGCGGAGTTCGAGCGCGAACGCCGTTTGGTTGAGAGCATCGACCGGAAGATCGTTGAGGCTTTTGCTGTCGAGCCTTCGCCGGACTTCGTGGCTCGTATCCGGTTGAGTATCGCGCAAGCGGAGATGCCCTCGGCATCTCTCGGAAGCCTTTGGTTTGGATTGAGACCGCACGTGTGGTTGGCGGCTGCGTTCGTTGGCGTGCTCGCAGTGGGAATTGCTGCGTGGAGAATGCGCCACGCTTCCCCTGTCCCACCGCAGGCAATCGCCGCTGCCGTGGCGAAAAACGTTTCGCCGCAGGCTAAGATAACGGGAAGTGCCGCGGTGCTTGGCGCAGCAACAACCAAGGCAGACGTCATTCCGAGGAGCGAAGCGACGAGGAATCTCGCCCCGACTTTTTTACCGGCCGGTGCGCAGGGCGAGATTCCTCGCGAAGTTTATCCTGAGCGACATGCCGGGATTCTTCGCTCCGCTCAGAATGACAGGCGAAGGGCTCGGAATGACATGCCCAAAAAGCTTGTTGAAAAAAGAAGAATTCACGAGCTCGCCGCGCCGGAAGTCCCGCAGGTTCTTGTTGAGAAAGACGAAGCGGCGCTGGTGCTCGATCTTTATAACGCCGTCCGGACGGGACAGGTAAACGGGGCATCACTAGTCGCGCCACCGCGCGGGTTCAAGCGCGAAAAAGACGGGACTCTTGTGCCGGTGCCGCTTAAGATCAAACCCATTGAAATTGCCGCGCTGGATGCGGGATCTGCTGTAGCGGCGGCGTCCCCGCCGCCGGTCTTTACTTTTTAATCGTTTCGGCGGCGAGGACGCCGCCGCTACAGATGCGGACGAGGAGATCATTATGCGATGGACGAAAATAGGGACGATAGGGGTTGTGAGCTTCCTGATTCTGACGGCAGTGGCCGCGGGCCAAAATGCCGCAAAGACACCGGAGACTCAGAAGCCGCTTATTCCGCTCAAAATGCGGATCGTCCTTAAGGACTACAAAGGAGCGAAGGAATTAAATAGCTTGCCGTATACAATTCACGCCATTGCGAGCGAACGAGGGATGGACAGGGCGCATCTTCGGATGGGACTCCGCGTTCCAATAGTTACCGGGGAGTTCGGGCTCGGGGCCGCGAACAGCAGAAACGTCCAGTTCCAATACCAGGACGTTGGAACCAATATCGATTGCGGCGGGAAAACACTCGGAGCGGGACTCTTTGAAATCGACTTGACAGTCCAACGATCTTTCCTCTACTCAGCGAAACTCGCCAACCCCGGCGGGGCGCCTGATACCGGCACTTTATCTGGGACTGCTCCCCATCAACCGATCTTCAGCAACTTCAGCACCAGCCTTCACCTCCTGATGCGCGATGGTCAGACCCTCCAAAGCACCATGGCCACCGATCCCGTCAGCGGTCGCGTGCTGAAGGTGGACGTGACCCTGCACGTAATAAAATAATCCGCAGGCAACGCAACGGCCGCAATTTCTGCGCCATCCCGCTCACGTGTCATGCTGAGCGAAGCGAAGCATCTCGGTATTTGAATTACTTCAAATAAATACAGAGATTGTTCCTTCGCGTTGCTCAGGACCGCTTCGCTCCTCAGAATGACAGCAGGTAGCGGGGTAGCAGCATCATGCCTTTTATGCCGTGGACTTTCCCTTTTTCCAAACCCAAGCCCACGGCACACAAATCGTGCCGTGACTACACCATCGCTTGAGCCGAAAAGCCGCGGAGATAAACGACAACTCCGCGCTTCCGCGTCTCTCAAATCTTGAAAAGCGAATCAAATTTCTTCTTTGCGGCCTCGGAAGGAGAAGAGGATGATCTGTTGTTGGATGCTGCGATTGGGGAAGGTTGGAAGTAATCGCAGTAGTTCGCGGCTTCCTTATTGCGCACCCATTCGGCCTGCGTTTCGGTGCATTGGTTATGTTTGGCGGGATCGTAAAACCGGCAATTACGGCACGAATGAAGGTCAGCGCCGCAGGTGGAGCACTCGTCGCGGGCGCCGATCCGTTCACCTGGCTTGACTTCGAAGAGTTGGCCGCACTTCCAGCAACGCATAAAAGAAGGGAGTGGGGAATGGGGAGTAGGAATAGAAAATTCCTAATTCTGAATTTCTAATTCCGAATTCTCAATTCCTACTCCCTATGTTTCACTGTGCAGTGGGCTGGTCGTCATCGGCCAACTCGTTCGGCACGGCCGGTGCGGGCGGCATTTCCGCTTCCAGCACCGCTTCAGCCTCCTCCGGCACTGGGACTTCTTCCGGTTGGGCCGGCTCGGGCTCAGTCAGCAGCCGGAAGTTACGGTAGAATTCCAGCCCCGTGCCCGCCGGAATCAAGCGGCCCATGATGACATTCTCCTTCAAGCCGCGGAGCTGATCGACGGCTCCGCGAATCGCCGCTTCCGTCAAGACGCGTGTGGTTTCCTGGAACGATGCGGCGGAGATGAAGGAATCAGTTGAGAGTGACGCCTTGGTGATGCCAAGGAGCAGCGGCCGGCCCGTCGAGGGCTTGCCGCCGTTCGATGCGATCCGCTCGTTCTCTTCACGGAAGCGGAACTTGTCGACGTTTTCATCCAGCAGAAACTCCGTATCGCCGACCTCGTCAATCTTCACCCAGCGCATCATCTGCCGGACGATCACCTCAATGTGCTTGTCATTGATGTTAACGCCCTGCAGCCGGTACACCTCCTGGATTTCATCGACGAGATACTTCTGCAATTCCTTCTCGCCGAGCACGGCCAGGATGTCGTGCGGGTTGCGCGGGCCGTCCATCAAAGGCTCGCCCGCCCTCACGTGCTCGCCCTCCTGCACGGAAACGTGCACACCGCGCGGAAGCAGGTACTCTTTCGGCTCGCCCTTGGCCGGCACCACGACAATCTTGCGCTGGCCTTTCGAGATTTCGCCGTAGTGTACCATGCCATCGACTTCCGAAATCACCGCCGTCTCATGCGGGCGGCGGGCTTCGAAAAGCTCGACGACGCGCGGCAAGCCGCCGGTGATGTCTTTCGTCTTGGTGGTCTCGCGCGGGATTTTCGCCAGCACGTCGCCGGGGCTTACCTCGTCGCCCTCCTGCACCATCAGGTGGGCGCGCGAAGGAAGGAGGTACTTTTTCGTTGCGCCCTTGGACTTGCCCTCGCCCTCGGGCTTGATGACGAGCTGCGGTTGCAGCTTCTCATCGGGGGAATCCGTCACCACCCAGCGCGAGAGGCCTGTGACCTCATCGACTTCTTCGCGCAAGGTCACATCCTGATGGAGGTCCTTGAACTGCACCGCGCCGCCGACTTCGGTGAGGATCGAGAAGGTGTAGGGGTCCCACTCGACAATCACGTCGCCGGGCTTGACGGGCGAGCCGTCCGCCACCTTGATCTTCGCGCCGTACACCACCGAATGCCGTTCGCGCTCGCGGCCCTTATCGTCCACAATCCCGACGGAGCCGTTGCGGTTCATCACCACAAAGTGCCCTTCGCGGTTCTTGACCACCTGGAGGCCCAGGAACTTCACAAAGCCGCTGTTCCGGATTTCCAGTGACGATTGCTCGCTCACGCGGCTGGCCGCCCCGCCAATGTGAAAGGTGCGCATGGTGAGCTGCGTTCCGGGCTCGCCGATGGACTGCGCCGCGATCACGCCCACGGCTTCGCCGATCTCCGCGAGTTTTCCCGAGGCCAGATTGCGACCGTAGCAGCGGATGCAAACGCCGCGCCGGGACTCACAGGTGAGCACGGAGCGAATCTTCACCCGCTCGATGCCGGCGGCCTGAATCGCGGCCGCGAGATCCTCGTTGATTTCCTGGTTCACGTCGACGATGACGTTCCCCTCGTAGTCTTTGATCTGTTCGAGGGAAACGCGGCCCACGATGCGGTCGCGCAGCGGCTCGACCACCTCGCCGGCTTCGACGATCGGCTCGACGAAGATGCCGTCCACCGTTCCGCAATCGAATTCCGAGATGATCACGTCCTGCGCCACGTCGACTAACCGGCGCGTGAGGTAGCCGGAATCGGCGGTCTTCAAAGCCGTATCCGCCAGGCCCTTTCGCGCTCCGTGCGTGGAAATGAAGTATTGCAGCACGTTGAGGCCTTCGCGGAAGTTTGCGGTGATAGGCGTTTCGATAATCTCGCCCGAAGGCTTGGCCATCAAGCCGCGCATCCCGGAAAGCTGCCGGATTTGTTGCTTTGAGCCGCGGGCGCCGGAGTTGGCCATGATGAAAATAGGATTCATCTCGCCAGCCTTGTCCTGCGCCTCGAGCGTCTGGAACATCTCATCGGCAACGCGGTCCGTGACGTTCGACCAGATGGCAATCACTTTGTTGTACCGTTCGCCGTGAGTGATGGCGCCGTCCTGGTATTGCTTTTCAACCTCGATCACTTCCTTTTCGGCGGCGGCTACCAGACCCGCTTTGCTCAAAGGCACCACCAGGTCGTCAATGCCGATGGAAATGCCGGCCTTGGTGGCATAAAGGAAGCCCAAGTCCTTCACTTCGTCAAGCATTTGAACCGTGGTATCGAGGCCAAAGCGCAGGTAACAGTAATTGCACAGCGCGCCCAGCCCTTTCTTCCGCAGCAAGCCGTTCACGAACGGCATGCCTTTCGGCAGGTGGTCGTTCAGGATCACCCTGCCGGCGGTGGTTTCAATGAATTGGTTCTTCACCGTAATGGGCTCGGTATGGAGCACGTCCTGATCGTCGTAGGCGTTTTCGAGGTCAATCACGCGCCCGGTGTAACGCAGCCGGATACGGGTGAGCGTTTCGATTTCTTGCGCTTCCAGCGCCAGGAGCACGTCTTCAGCGTTCGCAAACCCGCGGCCCTCGCCGCGGCTGCCCTTGCGATCCTTGGTGAGGTAATAGATGCCGAGCACCACGTCTTGCGTTGGAATCGCCA
>DASUKV010000355.1:0-13873 GCA_036278555.1 Terriglobia bacterium | reverse complement strand
GTGCCCGTCAGAGCGATGGAACTGTGTATAGATGTTGATGAGCGCCTGGACGTAGTAATCGCCTGCGGGAAAATCGCGCAGACTGCGCAAGGGATATCCCGGCGAGCTTGAGTCAATCACCGCCGCTTGTCCTGGCGCGAGCTGTTCCACATCCTTGCCGAAAAGCGGTGGGGCATCGCCCCAATTTCCCACTTGCAGTCGCGGCTGGGGCGAGCGACGGCGGCTGATCATGATGAAAACCCGGCCCGTGATGGGCTCTTTGTGAACTGTCGCCGGAAACGAAATCTCAAATTTCAGATCACCGGCAGGCGCGCCAGGAGCTAGCAGGAAAAGCGCAACGAAACCAACGGTAAGAAGCTGGAAAATCCAAGAGGAAGGCGAAAGAGTTAAGTTTCTGGCACTTTTTCCTTGGCAGGCCGCATCGAGGGTGCGAGTTGCCGGACAGTCGCAGCTCTGTTTCCTGTTCATCAATTGTCCTGCGGGATATTGAAACATCGCGTGAAATTCTCCATCACTTGCCGTCCCATTTTCTCTTCACTCAAGCCGCGAAGAGCGGCTAACTGCCGCAAGACCTCAGTGACGAATGCCGGCTCATTGCGTTTCCCACGATGAGGAATCGGAGCGAGATATGGAGCGTCGGTTTCGGTGAGCAGCCGGTCAACGGGAATTTCTCTTGCCACGTCGCGCAGTCCGCCGGCATTTTTGAAGGTGAGGTTCCCTGCAAAAGAAACCATGAAGCCGTAATCCATCAACTCGAACGCATCTTCCCTGCTTCCGGTAAAGCAGTGCAGAATGCCGGTCAAGCCTGCTGTTCGCCAGCGCTCCTTGAGAATTTCACGCAAATCCGCCCAGGCATCACGGCAGTGAATCACGACAGGTAGTTTCAACTCACGGGCCAGCGCCAGTTGCCGGATCAGGATTTCCTTTTGATCTTCGCGCGAGGAATGATTGTAGTGATAGTCCAGGCCGATTTCGCCCAACGCCAGGAATTTGCGATGACGCGCGAATTCACGAAGCTCGCTCAAATCGCTCGCAAGAAAATGACGGGCTTCGTGCGGGTGAATGCCCGCGGCGGCGTAGATCCCGTCATCCTGCTCCGCAAGGGATAACGCCGCGCCCATCTCCTGGTATGTCGCCCCCGTGCCAATCACGACAAAGTATCGCACGCCCGCCGCGCGAGCACGCGAGATCGCTTGCTCCCGGTCCAAATCGAAATCGGAATCAGCGAGGTGACAGTGGGAATCGACAAGAAATTGATTCATTGGATCATTGAATCATTTATTGATTGAAAAGCTGCAGGACCCGAATCTGTTCGAAAGTAGTAGGCGAATTTGACGTTTAGCGTGCAATGAATCAATGATTCAATGAGCCAATGAATCAATTATTTCAGTTTGGTTCCGTTTGGCACATCTTCACTGAACGTCGCCAGGATTGGCTTGCCCTGTTCGCCCACGGACGCCGCAACCACCATGCCGTTTGATTCCACGCCGCGCAGCTTTCGCGGCTGGAGGTTGGCCACGAGAACGATCTTCGTGCCGATAATCTCCTCCGGCTTGTAGTATTCAGCGATCCCGGCGCAGACTTGCCGCACTTCAGTTCCGATATCCACTTGCAGCTTCAGGAGCTTCGTCGCGCCGGGGATCGGCTCGGCGGAAAGGATCGTACCGGCACGCAAGTCGACCTTGGCAAAATCATCGATCGTGATTTTTGGGATTGATGATTGATGATTGGCGATTGGCGATTGCTCACTGGGGGCTGGAGTTTGGGAGTTGGGGGTTGGCGCTTTGGTGGTTTCTTGTTCCACAGGTCTTGTTGCCTCCTTCGGTTTGTCTCGTTCGCGGTTGGCTTCGGCAAGCTCGCGCAGCTTGGCAAGAGCCTTCTCTTTGTCGAGGCGGGGGAAAATGGGCTCAGGCTTGCCGACCTTCGTGCCGGGCTTGAGTCCTCCCCATTTCAAATCGCTGAATCTCTGATCTTCGATGCTGCCTTCACAACCAAGTTGCGACCAAATTCTTGCCGCGCTTTTGGGAAAGACTGGGTGGATCATCACGGCGATCATTCGAAGCGCGTCGGCTGCTTGATACAATGTAGCGTCCCGCCGGTCTACGTTAGTTTTGAATTTGGGTGTTCCTTCCTCCACTCCGGCGAACTTTTTCCATGGGGCTTCGTTTACCAAATAACGGTTAGCGTCACCCGTCAATCCCCAGGCCGCTTCAAGCGCGCCTGTAAAGTGGAAAGCCTCAAAGTTGTCACAACACTGTTTCAGCCAGCCACGTTGCAGGTTTATCCCGCCGCATTCACTGCTTGGCGTAGGGACAACACCTTCGCAGTACCGGTGGATCATCGTAATCGTTCGGCTTACTAAGTTACCCAGATCATTCGCCAAATCCGAGTTATAGCGCTGGATCAATCCTTCATACGAAAAGCTACCATCCAACCCAAACGGAGTGTCACGCAACAGGTAGTACCGCAGCGCATCGTTACCCGGTGCGCCAAATTCCTCGAAAGCTTTGATAATCGGCTCGGGATACACCACGTTTCCCTTGGATTTGCTCATCTTGTCCTGCTCATAATAAATCCAGCCGTGTGCAAAGACACTTGTGGGCAAATCCATACCAGCGGCCATCAGAAATGCGGGCCAGTAAACCGCGTGGAAGCGCAGGATATCTTTGCCGATCATGTGCAAATCGGCGGGCCAGTATTTCTGGAATTCCGCATTTCCGTTTTCACCTTCTGCAAAGCCGATGCCGGTAAGATATCCCGTGAGCGCGTCATACCACACGTAAAAAACCTGCTCCGGATCGTCCGGCCACGGGATGCCCCATTTAATGCGCCTTCGGCTCACGGAAATGTCGCGCAGACCGCTTTTAACAAAGCTTTTCACTTCGTTCATGCGGAAATCCGGCTGCACGAATTCGGGATGCTCCTCATAGAGCTTCAGCAGCCGGTCTTGAAAAGCCGAAAGCCGGAAGAAGTAATTATCTTCGCTGATCAGCTCCGCCGGTCGGCCGCAGTTCGGGCAGTCCACCGGCTCTGAGCCTTCCGAAATATACATCTCATCGAAGATGCAGTAGCGGCCTTCGTAGCGGCGCTTGTCGATATATCCGGCCTCGCGAGCGCGCACGAGCATCCGCTGCACGGATTTCACATGGTCAGGCTGATCGGTGTAGACGAAATGCGTATAGTCAATCCCCAGCAGCTTCCAGAGTTCGCGGAAAAGCTCGCGCTTTTCGGCCACAAAAGCCGGTGGCGTCATTCCCGCCGCCGCCGCCGCGCGCTCCAACTTCTCGCCATGCTCGTCCGTCCCAGTGAGAAAGGCCACGTCATATCCGCACATGCGCTTGTAGCGCGCAATCGCATCGCACGCGATGGTTGTGTACGCTGAGCCCACGTGCGGCCGGGCATTGGGATAGTAGATAGGGGTGGTGAGGTAGAATTTTTTCATTGATTCAATTTATTGGCGCATTGATTCATTGGCGCATTGATTCATTGGCTCATTGAATCATTTGAATACACGAACGAAAAATGAATCAATGGAACAATGGTTCAATGCGCCAATCTTTCAATGGATCAATCGAAACTTCGCCTGCGCTTCTGCCATCACTTCTTTGAGCGGCACGGATTTTTCTTCCGCGATCCGGCGGCAGTCTTCGTATTCGGGAGTGGCGTTCAGCAGCTTGCCATCGCGCCGCGCGAGCTTCATATGCACGCGGCCGTAGCGCGTTTCCACCTCCACGGTTTCGCGTTGAAGCACCTGCCGCCGTGCTTCATGGATGCGAACTCCGAGCGTTGTGGTCTCCTCAAAAAGAACCTGCGCGAGAGCCCCCGTTTTTTCGGGAGCACACAGCACAGTGACTTCCAGTCCCGGCCGGTTTTTCTTCATCTGGACGGGACTCGACGTCACATCCAGGGCTCCGGCGGCAAAGGCACGCTCCGCAAGATAGCCAAAAAGCTGCGGATTCATGTCATCGATATTGGCCCGAATGACGGAAACCACATCGTCCGCCGTGGATGGCTGCGCTGCCGGGGCTTGAGTTCTTTCGCCCACAAGCAGCCGGGTGATATTAGGATGGCCGTGAAAATCCTGCGCCCCGGCGCCGTAGCCAATGCTTTCCACCTTCAGCGGCGGCATGGGGCCGAAGCCCACCGCAAGTGTCGAAACCAGCGCCGCCCCGGTGGGCGTTACCAGTTCGCCTTCGACGCCCGTGGAATAAACCGGAATCCCCTTCAGCAGTTCGGCGGTGGCAGGAGCAGGCACAGGCAGCGTCCCGTGCGCCGCCTGGACGCGGCCGCTCCCCACATTCAGCGGCGAGCAGTACAGTTCCAAAATCCCTAACAATTCCAGCCCCACGCAAGCGCCTGTGATATCCAGAATCGCATCGACCGCGCCCACTTCATGAAAGTGAACCGAGCCCGGCGGCTTGCCGTGCAGCTTGCCTTCCACTTCCGCGAGACGGCGAAAAACGGCGAGCGATTTCTCCTTCACCGTCTGCGACAGCGTGCTCTGGTTGATGAGGCTCTCGATATGATGCAGGTGGCGCTCAGGCTGTTTCGCCGGGATGACGATCTCCACCCGGTTCGCGGCCAAGCCTGACCGCATCACACGCGACGTTTTGAACTCGTAAGTTCCCGCTGGAATCTTCTGGAGCTCGGCGAGCAGACTTTCCTCCGGCAGCCCGGCGTCGAGCAGTGCGGCCAGAAACATGTCGCCACTGATGCCGGAAGAACCGTCCAGGTAAGCGATTCTTGTCATTCAAACAATATAATCTATTTGCGATGTGCGATGCTCGTGGGATCTTGATGGAGTGGGTAGCCACGGCACGGTTTTTGTGCCGTGGGATTTTCAAATCCTTTTCAATCCGAAGGCCCACGGCACACAAATCGTGCCGTGGCTACTATCGCCTTCGGCTGTCTGCCTTCCGCTTTCCGTTTCTGCAAAGGCCCACGGCACACAAACCGTGCCGTGGCTACCACCGCTTTCCGCCTTCCCTCCGCTAGACTCCGTCGCGCGGCCGGTCTTCGCGGACCCATAACGTATCCTGCACCGGCTCGCCATCGCACTCGATTTCAAGCACGGTGGCAAGGTCGTCTGGAGCTTTTTCCGGCAATCCCGTAAATTTGGCCTGGAACTCCGTCTGCTCCACCTTCACCGGCTGGCCGTTGGTGAGAATCTTGGCAGCCTTCACCTTGGTTTTCAAACCGCCGATGGCCACGTAATTTCCGGGCCAGAAGTCCACGTGCATATATAACGTATTTCCCTTGCGGGTGAATGCGGCGTAAGTGGAATTCGTCACCTGGCAGATGTCGGAGCCGTAAATCGCCTTGCCGTGTTTTTCCATCCACTTCCCGACCGCGGTGAGGATTTTCACGGAAGGCTCAGGAATGGAGCCGTCACCTTTGGGGCCGATGTTCAGCAAGTAATTCCCGCCCCCTTGGGAGCTGCGAATCAGATCGCGCACCACCGTCTTCGGGTACTTCCAATCATCATCGCCCTTGTTATAGCCCCAGCTATCATTCATGGTCATGCAGGTTTCCCAGCCGCGGGTGTCGCCCTTTTTCAGTGGCCGCCCCACGTGCTGCTCGGGAGTTGAAAAATCGCCGGGCAAGCCGTTGCGATTATTCACAATAATCTCGGGCTGCAGGTTGAACACCATGCGATTCATTTTTTCGGATTCCCAGCCCTTGGCGCTCAGCGGCCAATCAACGTCGTACCAAAGCACATCGATCTTTCCATAATGGCTCATGATGTCGCGGATCAGCCCGTGTGTGTAGGCCACGAAGCGCTTGCGCGCGGCCTCATCGTGAGCGCAGCGGGCGCCGTCCGGATGATGCCAGTCCATGAGCGAATAATAGAATCCCACCCGCATTCCCTCGTCCCGCGCAGCCTGTGCGTATTCCTTCACCAAGTCGCGGCCCGCAGCCTGCTTGGGCGCGCAATAAGTCGTCAAGTCCGTGGCAAAATTGCAGAAGCCCTCATGGTGCTTCGTCGTCATCACCATGTACTTCATCCCCGCCTTTTTGGCAAGCTGGGCCCACGGCTTGGCGAATCCAGGCTTGGGCTTGAATTGCTGGTCGAGCTTCATATACTCCTTCACCGGGATGCCTTCTTCTTCCATCGCCCATTCGTGCCGCCCAAGCTGGCTATAAAGACCAAAGTGAATGAACATGCCAAACCGCGCCTCGTGCCACCACGCCATCCTCTGATCGCGGTTGGGCGGAGTGTTGAACCCAACCTTTTCTTCCGATGCGGATTGGTTCTGCGCCCCGGTTTGCGGCGCGGTCGACTTGCACGCGATCATGCCGGAAGCCGCGAGCGCCGTAGCTCCGGCGCCCATCATCTTGAAATACTCTCGCCTGCTCATTTGTCCCATAGCGTGTTCTCCCATTTTGGCGGATTTGAATAGATTTCTATTCGGTAAAACTGATGCATCTGAATCAAGTTCCCGCCGCCCCCTCACCCCCGGCCCCTCTCCCCCGCTCGGGGGAGAGGGTGGCCCGCGTAGCGGGACGGGTGAGGGGCCAGCGGCGAAGCGGGCCTTCAATTCACCGGCGCCGATTTTGCCTGCAGCGTGCGAAGAATTTCCATCGCCTTCAGCGCGTCCGCGTCTTCAGGGTTTAACTTCAGCGCTGCGCGCAGCTCGCGCTGCGCATTGGCGACGTCCCCCTTGCGCGAGTAAATCAGCCCGAGATTCTTGTGGAGGGTTTCACTCTGCTGGCAATTCCCGCAGAGCTTCAACGCCTGCTCAATGTCCGAGACCGCCTGAGTCCAATTGTGATCGTTCGCAGCCTGCAAGCCAAAGTTGCCAAGCGTCTGAACGCGGTCCGTCACCACTTGCTGTTTTTGCAACGCCTGGAAGCGTTCGAGATAGGATTTTGCCTCCGGGCTACCCTGCTTCCCCAAGGTCTGCGCCAAACTGTAAAGCGCCCGCTGGTTATCCGGATTGCCTTTGAGCGCCAGCTTCCAATGCTCCACCGCCTCGGGCTGCTTCCCAAGGTCCTGCAAGTTCCGGCCCAGCATATACTGCGCCTCGGAATCTTGCGGGTCCAGCCTCACAACCTTTTGAAGAAGCTCGGTTGAGCGATCCAGGTGATGCGCGTTGCGTTCAATTTCGCCCAGCATGTAGAGCGCCGCCGGATAGTTAGGATTCAGTTTGCATGCCGCCTCAAGCTCCTGGCGCGCCTCTTGCAAGCGGCCAAATTCGGAAAGCGCCCGCGCCTTGTTGTAATGCGCCGCGGCATTTTTTGGATCGAGCTGCGCCGCTTGCGAAAACTCGCCCAGAGCTTCCTTCAACTGATGCGTATCCGCGAGAGCGATCCCTAAGTTCAAGTGCGCCGGAGCCGAATCCGGCTGAAGTTCCACCACTTTCTTCAGGATTGGAACCGCCTCATTCACGTGCCCTTCCTTCACGGTCGCCTCGCCCAAAGCAGTATAAGCGGCGGTGAGCTTCGGGGCGGCTTGAACGGCTTTTTGAAATAACGTTCCGGCCTGAAAGTAATGATTCTGGCTGGCCAGAACGATTCCCCAATTCAGATACGCCTGCGCGTAGTGCGGGTCGTTCGCTGTCGCCTGGCGGAACAGGGCAACAGCTTCATCGTTCTTGCCCTGCCGCGTATAAAGCACGCCGAGGTTATTCTGCGCTTCCGCAAACTGCGGATTAATCTGCAAAGCCGCCTTAAGCTGCTTCTCGGCTGGCGGCAATTTGCCGTCTTTCAAGTAACAAAGGCCCAGCGCGTTATGCGCCTTGGCAAGGTTCGCATCCAGCTTCACAGCTTGCTCGAGCTCTCGTTCTTCGCCCGTGCGATCGTTCAAATCCGCGAGCGCCAGCGAATAGTTGAAATGCCACTGCGCGTTCGCCGGATCGAGCGCCACCGCCTGCTGGTAAGCCTTTGCCGCTTCGCGGTACTTCCCCGCCGCGAGCTTCGCGTTACCCTGGTTGTTAAAGAACCCGGCTTTCTCTCTTCTGTCCTTCGCGGTCTGAAGCTGCTGGAACGTCTGGAAATTGCCGCGCGCAGCGCTTACGCCCTTTTGCTTCCTGAGCAGCAGACCCAGCTCATAGGCCACTTCTGAAGAATCCGGTTTTATCTTCTTGGCCTCCTCCAACTGCCGGATCGCCTCTCCGGTCTGGCCCATGCGCGCCAAAGCAAAGCCCAGATTGTAGCGCGCGTCGTAGTTCTTTGGGTCGAGGCGCACCGCCTGCCGCAGCGTCGCCGCTGCCTGCGTATATTTTCCAAGCTTACGGTAGCACTCGCCGAGAAGCTCGAATCCCGAAGCGTCTTGCGGGCGATCTTGCGTATACTTCAATGCGTAGGGAACCGCACTCGCCATCTTATCCGTTTCAAGAAGCGCTTGCGCCAGGGAAATGCGGGCGGCGTCATTCGAGGGATCAAGTTTCAGGGCTCGCTGGTATTCCTGCGCCGCCTCCGCGTATTGCTCATGATGGGCATAGGAAGTGGCCAGGTTGAAGTGAAGCTGCGCAGAGTCCGGATGCCGCGCGATGAGTTTCTTGAAAACCTCGCTGGCTTTTTCGTATTGCTGGTTTTCCGAATACGCCACGCCCAGGTCCATCTGCAGGTGGTCGCTGATTTCAGCCGGAGGCGAGAGCGACAGCGCTTTTCGGAGATGATAAATCGCCGCCGTGTATCTCTTCTGTTCCAGGTTCGCTTCAGCGAGGTTGAGCGAAGCGTAAAAAAACTTTGGGTTGATCTTCGCCGCCGCCTCAAATTCGTCCGCCGCCGCGTCAAGCTGGCCCAGCTTTTCAAGCGCCAGGCCCAGGCCGTTGTGCGCCTGGAAGGCGTCCGGCTTTTCACGGATCACGGTGCGGAACTCATGCGCGGCACCGTTGAAATTGCCCTGCTGCATGAAGGCCAGCGCCAGGTTGTTGTGTGTTTCCCAGGAGCGCGGGTTCAGCGCGAGCGAAGCCTTAAACGCGGCGACAGCGCAGTCCATCCGTCCTGCCTGCCCGTAAACCGCTCCAAGCGCGTTGTAGGCGCCGGAAGAGGGGCGCGTTGCCACGACGCGAAGAAGCTCAGCCGCTTGCGCCGGAACTTTTTCACCGGTACGGCAGGAAGCAGGTAGCGACGGCACCGTTTGGGTGCCGCCGGATGTTCCACCGGGTGGCGCATACATCGCGCAATTTGCGATGTGTGCGACGCGCAGAAGCCCACGGCACAAACCCCGTGCCGTGGCTACCCGATAGGAAAAAGCGGTGAATGGCGTACCCATCAGCACGGCCAGCATCAGTAGAGAGAAGGACCTGGCGGGTTGGAACCTCGATTTCTCACCGCGCATACCCAGATTCTAGCACGCAGCGTTGCAGCGGCGGCCTCTGGCCACCGGGTTTTAAGTAGAGGTAGCCACGGTCAATCCGCCTTTGATTGACCGTGGGTTTTTCCTGAACCAAAGGCCCACGGACAGGAAAGCCCTGTCCGTGGCTACCCAACTCGGGCGCCCTCTCCCCAAGGGAGAGGGCATGGTTTCTTGTTTCTTTGACGAGGATTTGTATCAGGGCATGGCTTCAGCCATGCCGCAGAGAGGCGCCAATAGAAACGGGCTTTAGCCCCTGGTTCCGGCCTGGAAAACAGCGCAGCGGCTAAAGCCGACAAGTTGCGCGCCTTGCTGCGGCACGACTGAAGTCGTGCCCTGATACACCGCACAGCACGTGACCATCCCTCACTGCGAATTGGTTGCGGCCGCGAGGTCGCGCTGCGCTACCCGCTAATAATAAAACTTCAACGCGAATTGGACGATTCGCGGGCTGTTTCCAATGCCATTGATCACCCCAAACTGCGGGTCACCAATGCTGGTATTAGGCTGGCCCCACACCACCCAGTTGGGGGTATTAAAGGTTTCCATCCGGAACTCCAGCTTCTTCGATTCCGAGATCGGAAAATCGCGGAACAAGGAAAGGTCCAGGTTGCGATACCAGTCGCGCCGCAAGACGTTCCGGCCCTCGTTGCCGAAAGTGAAAGGCGCCGGGTTCGTAAACGCCGCTGGGCTAATCCATTCCGCGATGGATTGATTGGATGGCTCGATGGGAGCGCCGGTGAAGTCCGCCCGCTCGGAAGTGCCGCCCGCGTTGCCGGTGTTGGGAATACCGCTGGGTGCGGTCACCATGTAAGGTTGCCCTGATTGCATGCTGAGTATCCCATTGATTTGCCACGGCCCCACGATGGCATCAACCACTTTATTGCCGGTTTGGAACCGCTCGCCTCTTCCAAACGGCAATTCATAGGTCCAACTAGTCGATAGAATATGGGTGAGGTCGAAACCCGCCACGCCCTTATCCATTTTCAGGTTATACGGGTCCTGGATGGAAGTTCCCTCCACGCCAAACCACCCGTCCGAGCCGAAATCGATCATCTTGGAGTAGGTGTAAGAAACCAGGAAGGCCAGCCCCTTGCTGGTCTTGCGATCCAACGAAAACTGGAAGGCGTGGTAATAACCCTTGCCCACACTGCGGTCGTAGTAGGTAGGCGTAATGGAAGGATAAGGCTGGCGTGATGCAACGACGGCGGCATCTCCCGGCCCGGGAGTTACCGCGACATTCGAGTAGATACCTTCATCCAGACGAATGTCCGTAGCCCCCGCATAGTTGGCTGTCAGAACCGTGTTTTGACCGAGAGAGTGCTGGATACCAAAATTCCATTGCCACGCATAAGGATTCTGGATCAGCGGGTCCATGTACCATTGCACTTGCTGGAACGGCGTAGGGGCAGGAAACGCTGCGCCGCCCAAGAACGGGTTTTCCGCCGGGATCATAGGCGTTTGCTGATTCAAATTGTTGGCCAAAAGCTGCCCGGTGCTGGGCCACGTGCCTTCATAGTTCTGCGCCATTTGATTCACCGCCGCCCAGTTGTCAAAGAACCTGCCAAACGAGCCGCGGAGAACGTTGGTGTTACTCAGACGGTAAGCAAATCCAAACCGGGGCTCAATATTATCCAGCGTCGAATGGATGATCCTGCCATTGTGACCAGTGATGGTTACGTTCGCGGGCAGCCCAACACCAGGAATGCACGGCGGTTTGCCAGTGACGATGCAGGACGGTGCGTTATACGCCATAATGTAGGTGCCGTTATTCAGGTCAAGATCGCCCACCAGGCTGTCAGGATCTCCAGGCCCCTTGCCATAAATCGGAAACAGAGTGTAGTCGTAACGTAAACCGAGGTTGAGCGTGAGGCGGTCCGAGGGCCTCCACTGGTCCTGCACGTAAAGGCCATTCACCCAGCCGCCGTGCTCGCGCTCCAGCACGTTGCGCTCGCCGCCGCTGTCGGGAACTCCAAGCAGGAAGGAAGCCATGCCATTGCCACCGACGGAAGTTTCAAGGTTCGAGGTCTGGAAAGTGCTGTAGCACGCGCCGGCCCCGTTGAGCGGCGAGATGAAGGCGGAGCGGTTAACATCAACCCCCATGCTCAAGCTATGCTTGCCCGCCATCTTCGTGAAATCCGCTTTCCACTCCCAGATGTCCGAAAGCGAGGTGGCGTTATAGCTTTCTCCCCATCCCTGATATCCGGAAGGGCCTACGCCGGGCACCAGACAGTTTCGAGAAGCGTGAAAGCCACAGGTGAACGTGGACGAATAGTTCCCTGTCTGGATAATTTTCGCAGCCACGTCATCAGGGAATAAATCATCCGAAATCGCGTAACCATAGTTGCGCCCGAATTTCAGGTCCAAGACTGCCGTGGGCCCGAACGTGTGCGTCCAGTTTGCGCCCCATTGGTGGGCCAGATAATCTCCCAGACCCGTGTCACCAAAATTGCCCGGAGTGGTAACCGGAACGTGAATGTGGCTGTACCGGAACCAGAAAGAGTCTTTCTGGCCTAATTGCTCATCTCCCCGCAGGTTGTACTCATCGCTGTCCGTAATCTTGTTTTTCAGGTTCACGGCGTTGGTTCCGGCGATCCCTGTATTGATCGGAGCCGGATAAATCAGGTTGGCCAAAGCCAGCGTATTCGGATCCATCAGGCTGACGGGAACTTGATTGTTCGGGAAAGCGTCGCGCAGGAAGCTCCCCGGCTTGCTAGGATCGGGACGCGTGCTGAAGGGATTGTAAATCGGGATCAGGTTTCCATCCTTGTCAACCCAATCGCTGAAGTCGCCATTAAGGTTTTGCGGAGTGGGAATACGATAGGCGCTTTCATTGCCTGTACGGGTGCGGACGCCTTCGTAACTGCCGAAAAAGAACGTGCGGTTGCGGCCATTATAGAGGTGCGGAATCACCACCGGTCCGCCCACGTTGCCGCCAAACTGGTTCTGACGGAGGGTATTGGTGTTCTGGAAGAAGAAGTTGCGCGCGTCAAGAGCGTTGTTGCGCAGATACTCCCAGCCCGTGCCGTGCAATTGATTGGTGCCGGACTTGGTGACCACGTTCACAATGCCGCCCAGGACGCCGCCAAACGCCGCCTGGTCATTGTGGGAATCTACCTTAAATTCCTGAATGTCATCGAGAATCGGAGCTACTGTGTAGGTGCTGTTAAAGGCTTCTTCGTCATTCAGGCCATCGAGCAGGAACATGTTACTGCGGTTGGTCTGGCCGTTCACGGAAGGGAAGGAATAGGAGCCGATCGGGTTGGTGTTAAACCCGCCGCCGTTCTGCGATACGTTCACCGTGCTCACGCCGGGAGTCAGAGCCAGCATCTGGGTGAAGTTCCGGCCATTCAAGGGAAGGTCATTCACTTCCCGCCGGTTGACCACTGTTCCCAACTCCGCCGAGCCGGTCTGGAGCTTGGCGGCCGTCGCCTGCACGGTGACAGTTTGCGTGGCCTGGCCCACGGGAAGGGTGAAATCGTAAGTCGTGGTCTGGTTCACGCTCATCGTGAACGCCGCCTGCGTCTGCGCCTGGAATCCGGTCTTTGTCACGTTCAATGTGTACTGGCCGGGCAAAATCTGTACGAAGGAGTAATTGCCGGCGCCGTTCGTCACCGTCGTGCGCTCGACGCCCGTATTGACGTTGCGCAAACCCACGGAAGCGCCCGGAATCACCGCGCCCGAGCTATCCTTCACCGTGCCATTGATGGCAGCAGTAGATTCCTGGCCGCGCATCGCGGCGGGCAGCAGAAAGATGGCGCCCATGACCAGAAGCGATGCAAAGCAAAAGAGCTTATTAGTAGAACTCTGCTGACGTCTGTACAGGAAGTTCATCGTACCCTCCCCTGAATTTAATGAGCTTTTCTAATTGGTTCCGGGTATCCAGAAAACGGACTTGTATATATCAGGAAGCAGGGCTGATTGTCAAGCCTGAAGTTTCATGATTCGAATGAAGAAGTAAAAATCTGAAAACGTTATCAGCGGGCGCGGGAGCTTTTTCCTGAAGATTCTATATATTAGGCGTGAACTTCTTGTTGTGAAACGGCAGTTGTAGCGGCGGCCTCTGGCCCACGAGCCGGGTGAGGGTAGCGCAGAGTTTCGCCTTTCAGAAACTCTGCGGCTTTTTGCCAGGACACAATCAAAAGCCGCGGAGTTATAAAACAACTCCGCGCTACCTGGCTACTGCAAAGCGGTGCTGTTAATCCACTGCACTCGCTGGACAGAAGCGGTGTAGGACGTTGCGGAGGCGCCCGTTGAGGAAATGGTAGTGGAGGGGAACCAGGGAGGAGCGAAACCGGCGCGGGACGTAAACCTGCGGTCAAAATAGGTGTTTTCCGTGTTCATACTGGCGCCATAGATGTTGTTCTGAATCTGGCCGCCGACGTTCGTAAAGGTGTTGATGTGGCCGTTCACGAAAAAGCCGCCGGTCCCGCCCTGGGAGATGGCGGCCAGGCTTCCGTCCACTTCCAAGTTCTGATCGGCGTAGCTCGATTGCAGCTTGATGCTTCCTGTCGCCGTGAAGATTCCAAGCACCTGGTTGTGATCATTGGCGGGAATCGGAGTATCGGCCGG
>DASUKV010000354.1:0-6151 GCA_036278555.1 Terriglobia bacterium | reverse complement strand
GCCAAGTTTCGAACCATTACGTCAATCTTTTCGCGTAACTGGCTGACTTGTTCCGAAAGCTCAATGGTCCGTGCGGGCGCTTCGCCCCGCCAAAACGGCACGTTGGGCGGCGCGCCGTGCGCGTCCTCCACCAATACCCTTCCCTTCAGACTTTCGATACGGCGAATCCGCCAGGAAGTATTTCCCAGCAGGACGATATCTCCCCGCATGCTTTCGACGGCGAAATCCTCATCCATGGTTCCAATGGAGAGGCCCTCCGGCTCCGCGACGACGCTGAAGAGCGCGCTTTCCGGGATGGCTCCGCCGCTCGTGATAGCAGCCAGCCGGGCGCCCCGCCGCCCGCGCAGGCGGCGGTTCACGCGGTCGTGATGGAGATACGCCCCGGCGCGACCCCGGCGCGCGGCGATGCCTTCGGAGAGCATTTCCACCACTTCATCAAAATCAGTGCGCGATAGTTCGCGGTAGTTATAAGCACGCTTCAGGGCAGCAAATAAATCATCTTCATTCCAGTCCTCCGCCGAGCACATCGCCACAATCTGCTGCGCCAGGATATCGAGGGGCGCTTCGGGAATCAAAATCCGGTCTAACTCGCCCTGGCGAATAGCGCGGACCAGGGCCGCGCATTCCAGGAGTTCATCCCGGGTGGTGGCGAAAATTCGCCCTTTCGGAGCCGCGCCGCGCCAGTGGCCCGCGCGCCCGATGCGTTGCAAGCCCGTCGCAATCGCGCGAGGCGAACCGATTTGGCAAACCAGGTCCACCGTGCCGATGTCAATCCCCAACTCAAGCGAAGCCGTCGCAACCAGCAGCCGAAGCTCACCGGCCTTGAGTTTCTTTTCCGCCGCCAGCCGCAGCTTGCGTGAAAGGCTCCCGTGATGCGCTGCGACAGCGTCGTTTCCCAGAATCTCGCCTAAGTGATGCGCCACGCGCTCCGCGAGGCGGCGCGTATTCACAAACACCAGCGTTGAGCGGTGCGCAAGCGCCAGTTCCGCGATCTTCCGGTAAATCTCATCCCACATGGCGTTCGAAGCGACGGCGCCGATCTCGTTGGAGGGAACTTCGACGGCAAGGTCAAGCCGCCGCCGCGAAGGAATTTGGATAACGACGGGTGATGGGCGGTGGCTGCCGGCGAGAAATTGCGCGATCAACTCAATCGGCTTCTGGGTGGCGGAAAGGCCGATGCGGACCGCGGACCGGCCCGTGAGCTCGTCCAATCGCTCTAACGAGAGCGCCAAATGCGCGCCGCGTTTATCGTCCGCCACGGCGTGAATCTCATCCACAATGACCGTCTCAACCGTCTTCAGGACCTCGCGGCTCTTCCGGGCGGTGAGGAGGATGAAAAGCGACTCCGGCGTCGTGACCAGAATATGCGGTGGGCGCCTAAGCAGCGCGCGCCGCTCGGGCATGAGCGTGTCGCCCGTGCGCACGGCGGCGCGAATTTCGGGCATCAGAAGCCCGCGCTCTCCGGCCAGTTGCAATATCTCACCCAAAGGGCCTTCCAGGTTCTTTTGAATGTCGTTGCCGAGCGCTTTCAAGGGCGAGACGTAAAGAATTTCCGTCCGGTCCTCAATCCCGCCGGTGAGGGCTTTGCGTACCAGGCGGTCAATGCAAGCGAGAAACGCCGCCAGGGTCTTCCCCGATCCTGTCGGGGCGGAAATGAGGACGGACCTGCCCTCAAGAATATGCGGCCAGCCTTGTTCCTGCGGCTCGGTCGGCGAGCCAAAGGTCGAGAGGAACCACTCCCGCACAATCGGATGCGCCCATTCGAGCCGCGCCGATGCGGGGGTCAAGTTATCAGATACGGGTGAACCCATGCTGCCTCTATTGTAGCCCTTCCCCGGCCCAGATCGGATTCAGGATTGTGGATTTGCGATTTGCGATTTGCGATTTGCGATTTGTGATTTCTGATTACGGACGGCCAGCGTGGAACTGCAAGAATACATTGTATTTCTTCAATCACACATAATCGTATATAATCGTCAACCCATGTCACCATAAACGCCTATTCCAGTATTATTGTTATAACGCCTCAACTGAGACAGCGAACCTGGGAGAACGAATCAAATGAATTGCCGTGCCAGCCGATCAAAAAAAGCAGCTATCATGCCAGCAGCGGCATCGGCCGCTTTTATCATCTTAATTTGCTCTAGCCCTCTTCTGAGGGCTCAAGTGTCCGCATCAATTACCGGCGTCGTGACGGACGCAACGGGAGCCGCGCTTTCAGGAGTCGAAGTGAGCGCAACGAACATCGGGACAGACGCTATCCGCCGCACCGTTACCAACCCCCGCGGCCATTACATCCTTCTCCAATTGCCCGTAGGGAGTTACGACGTTCGGATGGAGAAGGCCGGATTTAAGTCCGAACTTCGAAGAGGAGTTTCCCTGGCGGTGGGCCAGGAGATAGTGCTCAATGAGCGGCTTTCGCTCGGTAAGGTGCGCCAGCGGATTACCGTCTCAGGCGAGGCTCCGCTCTTAAGCGCAACGACGAACCAGACTTCGGGGCTTGTGGGCGAGAGGCAGATCAAGAACTTGCCGTTGAATGGCCGGAGCTACGACGAGCTGCTGACGTTGAACCCGGGTATTGTCAATTACACCTCGGAGAAGACGGGTGGAATTGGCGTCTCGAACTCGTCAGTCGCCAATATGTTCGCGGTGTCGGGGCGGCGGCCCCAGGAGAATCTGTTTTTGCTGGATGGCATCGAATACACCGGCGTGGCGGAAATCAACCTTCAGCCCGGCGGGACAAGCGGACAATTGCTGGGAGTGGACGCCATTCGTGAATTCAACGTGCTGACGGATACTTACGGCGCCGAATACGGCAAGCGGCCCGGAGCCCAGGTGATTATGGTGACCCAATCTGGCACGAACGGCGTCCACGGCGATGTTTATGAGTTTTTGCGTAACAGCTCCTTCGACGCGCGCAACTTTTTTGACCGGGGACCCATTCCGCCTTTCGAGCGCAACCAGTTCGGCGGGTCTTTGGGAGGGCCGACCCAGCGCAACAAAACTTTCCTTTTCGGCAACTATGAGGGCTTCCGGCAGAAACTGGGGCTGAGCGCTGTCACGCTGGTCCCCGACAACAACGCGCGGCATGGACTGTTGCCGGGTCCCCGCGGAACGCTCACCAACGTAGGCCTTGCGCCGGGCGTTCAGCCGCTTCTTTCTCTCTGGCCGGTTCAAAATGGGCCGGATCTCGGCAGCGGCATCGCAGAAGCCTTTAGCCATCCTCTCCAGAATATCCGTGAGGATTTCGGCACAACACGTCTGGATCGCATCTTCTCGCAACGCGACTCTTTGACCGGCGTTTACACGATTGATGACAGCGCCGACCGAACGCCCACCGCCAATCCCATCAGCGTCGACCTCGAAAGCCTGCGCGAACAGGTGCTGAGCATTGAGGAAACGCATGTTCTTTCTCCCACAATGCTGAATTCCGCTGGCTTTGGCTTTTCTCGCGCGAGCTATTTTTATACGGGCGGGACCACGGCGAGTGTGCCAGGCTTTGTGGCGGGTAATCCGGTGGGCGCGGTCGTGATTGGCGGCAGCGCCACACCCAACTCTCCGAGCCAGATCACGCTGGCAGGAAGCAATATCGGAAGTCACCTTTTTGCCACCCGCAATTTATTTACGTATGCGGACACGCTCTCCGCTCTCAAAGGCGGCCACGAGTTGAGCAGCGGGCTGTGGTTTGAAGGTATTCAAGCTAATGACACGTTGGCGCTCGGACAATACGGGCAGACGAATTTTTCGAGCCTCTCAAATTTCCTCGAAGGGAAAGTTGCCACTTTCAGCGCCGTTCTTTCGCCCACGCCCTTGGGCTGGCGGTCGCTTGAAGGAGCGGGATTCGTCCAGGATTCCATGCGCCTGCGGCCCAATCTTGCTCTCACTGTGGGTTTCAGGAGTGAGTTTACCAACGGATGGAATGAAGCTCACGGACGGGCTTCAAACTACGTTTTCGATTCTCGCGGCGTGATTGAAACCAATCCCCGGGTCGGCGATTCGGCGTTCACCGTGAACAACGCGAAATTCCTGCCAGAGCCGCGCGTCGGGCTTGCCTGGGACCCGTGGGGCCGGGGTAAAACCGTGATTCACGCCGGGTTCGGAATCTACGCGCATTTGCAGGACGGCCTGAGTTACCGCCTGGACCAGAATGCGCCCTTCAACACCACGATCACGTTAAAAGATACACCGCTTTCCTCGTTTCCCATCACACCGGGGGAAGCGCTTCCGGGCGGCGGCTTGATCCAACCCGGCGGCGTCCAACCAGACCTTCAGACGCCGACCGTGGAGGCTTACACCTTCAAGATCGATCAGCAGCTTACGCCGAATACGCTTTTCAGCATCGGCTACGTTGGATCGCACGCCTATCACGAAATCCTGAGCGTCGACGCCAACGAACCGCTTCCCACGGTTTGCACGGCCGCAACGTGTCCTGCCGCGCTCCCTGCGGGGACAATCTATTACCCTCCAGGCGCGCCCCTTGCGAACCCCGGGCTCGCCAACACCTGGACGTGGTTTTCCGAAGGGACGAGCTCCTATAACGCACTTCAGGTGGACGTAAGGCGCCGGTTCAATCACGGCCTCGATTTTCGCGGAGTTTATACGTGGTCGAAAAGCTTGGATAATGGGGACACACTGAACGGCAGCGCAGCAGCCAACGCTCCGGGTCTTGTGATGGACCCCAGAAACCTGGCCCTGGATTGGGGCCTCTCAACTTTTGATGTCCGGAACGCCGCCGTCTTCAATGGCGGCTATGAGATGCCTTTCGGGCGAGGGAAAGCGTTTCTTTCCAGCCTCGGCGGCTGGCCCGGCAAGCTCGTGAGTGGATGGTCATTGAATGGCATTGTGACGCTCCAATCCGGGTTCCCCTTCACGCCACAATTGGGCTTCAACCCCTCCAACACCGGTGACACGCGCAATCCTGACCGCCCTTCGTGGAATCCGGCATTCACCGGACCGGTGATTTCAGGAAGCCCCGACCGCTACTTTAATCCCGACGCCTTCGTGGTTCCTCCCAATGGGACTTACGGCGACGTTGGACGGGACACTCTGATCGGACCGGGCGTCAGGAATGTCGACGTTTCGCTGATGAAGGATACAACTCTCAGTGAGAAGCTGCGAATTCAATTCCGCGCCGAATTCTTCAATATCTGCAATACGCCGAATTTCAATACGCCCAACCTCATCGTCTTCACCTCTGCGCTCGGCGTCCCTTCAAGCGCCGCAGGGGTGATTACCAGCACTTCCACATCCGCGCGCCAGATTCAGTTTGGATTGAAGCTAATCTGGTAAGAACGGACAGAACGTTTGAACAAATCGCTTGGGTACGGCTTCAAATATGGTGAGTGCGTGCCCCTCACCCGCCCTCGTACCTCGGGCACCCTCTCCCAAAGGGAGAGGGCTACATTCATCAGTTTTTTTACGTGCCTCCCAAGGGGAGAGCGCAATAAGTTACGGAAATCCAGCCCTCTCCCTCCGGGAGAGGGTGGCGAGCGGAGCGAGCCGGGTGAGGGTTTCCCGCTTTCAAGTTCGAGGTTATACGTCGCTGCCGCCAGAACGGAAGATCCCGATCTGCATTTAAGCAACTGTTAAGGCTCAAACTGCGACGCTAGCCAGGCCACGTCGATTTTCTGCTTGGGCTCAACAATCAGCCCGCCCGGCCGCGCCGGAATCACTTCCCGGCCTTTCATGAACGCCACGTTATAAATTTCCGCAAACGCGAAATCTCGCGCTTTGGCGCCCTGTCCTCCCACCACTTCCGAGCCGCGCCGGACATTGTCCATCAAGCGGCAAGGGTGCAGCAGGTGATACGGATTGCGCCGCATCTCATCGCCATGCTCGGCAATTCCCACGAGCTGGGCCGCGACGAGTTCCGGCGTCAGCCCCACCATCAGGTTTGGCCGCTCGATTTGATGCCAGAATTCCGCCTCAATCAGCAGCACGGGTCCGCGCCGGCTGAGGTCAAGATGCTGCCCGAGCGCTTCAACCACAAGGGAATGCGTGCCCACATGAGTGCTATTGAAATCCTGCCCGTGCGGCGTGAGCACGGCATCCGGTTTTTCACGGTCAAAAATCTCCCGCAAGGTTTCAACCTTGCTCTTCCACTCTTCGGGCTGGCCCTTGCGCGCCTCTTCGGTGATTCGGTCGAAACCGT
>DASUKV010000353.1:0-4544 GCA_036278555.1 Terriglobia bacterium | reverse complement strand
CTCTTCCGCGCGGTAGCCCATAATCCGTTCGGCGCCCGCGTTCCAGCTCACGATGCGCCCCTTCGGGTCCAGCATGTAAATGGCATAGTCCTTCACGCCATCGACCAGCAGCCGGAACCGCTCCTGGCTCTCCCGCAAGATTTTTTCCGCGCGGCGACGCTCGGTGATTTCTGTCTGTAGTTCCTGGTTTGCCGCTTCAAGCTGGGTCGTGCGCTCAATGACGCGCTGTTCCAGCTCTTCGTTCAGCCGCTGGATTTCCTGCTCCGCCTGTTTGCGCTCTGAGATATCGCGATAGTTGATGACGACTCCGAGCACCGACGGTTCTTCGAGAAGGTTGATGGCAATACACTCGAGCCACCGCCAGGCTCCCCCTTTGGTGAGGTAGCGCAAAGACGTGGTGGCGCTGCTTCCGGGCTTTCTCAGGACGCCGAGGAAAATCTTCCGGACGCTCGCCTGGTCTTCGGGATGAACCAGCTCAAAGATGCTTTTGCCGGTCCGCTCCTCGGCGCTGTAACCCAGAATGCGGTTTTCGGCATGGCTGGTGAAAAGGATTTCACCCCTGGTGTTCAGCAGCACAATGCCGTCCGCGCTGTGTTCCATCAGCGCGTGGAAGCGCCGCTCTCGATCCGCCAGCAACTTCCCGGCCTGCATCCTCTCTTCGCGCAGCGATTTTTCTTCGAGCGCCCTGCGGATTGCAATGGGAAGGCGGGCCAGCCGGTCCTTCAGAACGTAGTCGGAAATTCCCCGCTTGATGCACTCGACCGCCAGCTCGTCACCCACCGCGCCCGAGACCAGGATGAACGGAGTGTCTGGATCGACCTTCCGCAGGGATTCGAACGCCTCGACGCCCGTCCACCCCGGAAGGTTGTAGTCCGCCAAAACCACGTGGTAGCGCCCCGGCCGGGCTTTTGCGGAAAATTCTTCCGGCATCTGGACCACATCGGCGTAGGTATTGAATCCGGCCTTGCGAAGCTCGTAAATGCAAAGCTCCGCGTCGGCCCGGTCGTTTTCGACGAGCAAGACGTTCAGCGAATTCTTCGCATCAGTCATGTTGTTCGGCGGTCCCGGTTCTGATTCGAAGGAAGTCCTCCCTCACCCGGCTCGCGCTGCTCGCCCACCCTCTCCCGGAGGGAGAGGGCGGAAGTCGAAAAGGAATGATAGCCCTCTCCCTGGGGGAGAGGGTGCGCGAGGTACGAGCGCGGGTGAGGGGCCGAATTGATGCCTGGCGCACTTGGCGTCACGATCATTTGTTATGCTCTGGGCGCGAGCTCATTCAAAATCAGCCAGTAAAAATCCAGTTGGCGGATGGTTTCCCGAAACTGGTTAAAGTCGATGGGTTTCTGAATGTAACTATTCACGCCAAGCTGGTAACTGTTCATCATGTCTTGATCCGCTTTCGAGGAAGTCAGCATCACCACCGGGACTGTCCGGGTGCGGGAGTCATCGCGGATGACGCGAAGCACTTCGAGGCCGCTCATCTTAGGGATACCGAGATCAAGAAGAATAATCTTCGGAGGATGTGAGAATGTCTGGTGCGAGTACACTCCGCGGCAAAAGAGAAAATCCAGCGCTTCTTCCCCATCGCGGGCCACGTGAATACTGTTGGCGACATGGTTCGATCTTAGGGCGTGCAGAATCAGATCAACCTCGGAGGGATTATCTTCAACCAGAAGGATTTCAACTTCGTTTAAATTCATTATCCCCTCTTGACCATGCTTGGGCGAACCGATTTCGCAAGGCGCTACTGCCACACCAAGCGGGAAGTTTGGAATTTGTCTGAGGGAAAACTTGTGGTCCAGCGGCCGCCGGACTCTCGCGAGGGGCAACAAAGATTATAAGGGGTATTTACTAAGGTGTCAACAAAATGTGGGTAGATACTGATCCGCCCATCCTAATAAACAGAAAGGGCGGAGGAAATAAGCCTCCGCCCTTCAAAACTGCTTAGAACCCCCTCACCCGGCCTTCGGCCACCCTCTCCCAATGGGAGAGGGCTGTCATCCCATCGTTGATTCCGGCTCTTTCCCAAAGGGAGTAGGCCTGCCATCCATCGTTGATTCCGGCCCTCTTCCAAAGGGAGTAGGCCTGCCATCCATCGTTGATTCCGGCCCTCTCCCAAAGGGAGTAGGGCTGTCATCCATCGTTGATTCCGGCCTTCTCCCAAAGGGAGTAGGGCTGTCATCCATCGTTGATTCCGGCCCCCTCCCAAAGGGAGAGGGTTGTCAGCCGTCATTGATTCTGGCCCTCTCCCTCTGGGAGAGGGTGGCCGAAGGCCGGGTGAGGGGCTAAACTGTAGCGGCGGCCTCTGGCCGCCGGTTTTTAAGAAACAGAGACGCCGGCCGGAGGCTGCTACAGGACGGCTTTAGTACATTCCGCCGCCCATGCCACCCATGCCGGGACCGCCTCCGGCACCAGCGTGGGCCTTATCTTCCTTTTCCGGGATTTCGCTTACCAGCGCTTCCGTAGTAAGCATCAGTGAAGCGATCGACGCCGCGTTCTGGAGCGCCGTGCGGACGACCTTAGTGGGATCAATCACGCCCGCCTCGACCAGGTCAGCAAAGGTTTCGGTTTGCGCGTTGAACCCAAAGTTCGCGCTGGAATTGCTGCGGACTTTCTCGACCACCACGGCGCCTTCATGCCCGGCGTTATGGGCAATCATGCGCAGCGGTTCTTCGAGGGCGCGCTTCACGATGTCGATGCCAATCTGCTCATCGCCATCCGCCTTAAGCTTATCCAGGGCCGGGATGGAGCGGGTCAGGGCCACACCGCCGCCGGGCACAATGCCTTCCTCGACGGCTGCTTTGGTGGCGTGCATGGCGTCCTCAACGCGAGCCTTCTTTTCCTTCATCTCGGTCTCAGTCGCCGCGCCCACTTTGATCTGGGCCACGCCGCCCACGAGTTTCGCCAGCCGCTCCTGGAGCTTCTCGCGATCGTAGTCGGACGTAGTTTCCTCAATCTGGGCCCGAATCTGCTTCACACGGCCTTCGATATCGGCGGTCTTCCCCGCGCCTTCCACGATCGTGGTATTGTCCTTATCCACGGTCACCTTCTTCGCGCGGCCCAGGTCTTCAAGCTTCACGTTTTCGAGCTTGATGCCCAGGTCTTCCGAAATGGCCTTGCCGCCGGTCAGGGTGGCAATGTCATCCAGCATGGCTTTGCGGCGGTCGCCGAAGCCCGGCGCCTTCACCGCGCAGCATTGCAGCGTGCCACGCAGCTTGTTCACCACCAGGGTGGCGAGCGCCTCACCTTCAACTTCCTCTGCGATAATCAGCAGGGGCTTGCCGGCCTTGGCGATTTGCTCGAGCAATGGCAGCAGGTCCTTCATGGAGCTGATCTTCTTTTCGTGGATCAGGATCAGCGCGTTCTCAATCACGCATTCCATGCGCTCGGGATCGGTGACGAAGTAAGGCGAGAGATAGCCGCGGTCAAACTGCATTCCCTCGACCACTTCGAGCGTAGTTTCCATCGTCTTCGATTCCTCGACGGTAATCACGCCATCCTTGCCGACTTTTTTCATCGCTTCCGCAATGATCGAGCCGATCGTGTGATCGTTGTTGGCGGAAACCGTTCCCACCTGGGCGATCATCGAGCTTTCCTTCACTTCTTTGGAAAACTTCTCAAGCTCGCCCTTCACGTGTTTCCTGTTGCCGTCTTTCGCGGTTTCATCATAGCCGCAGATCGCGCGCACCGCGGTCTCAATCCCGCGCTTCACCGCCATCGGGTTCGCGCCCGCCGCGATGGTTTTCACGCCCTCGCGGAAAATCGCTTGCGCCAGCACCGTGGCGGTGGTGGTGCCATCGCCCGCCACGTCCGAGGTCTTGGAGGCGACTTCGCGCACCATCTGCGCTCCCATGTTCTCCAAGGGGTCCCTCAACTCGATTTCCTTGGCGACGGTCACGCCGTCCTTGGTAATGGTCGGCGAGCCGAATTTCTTGTCCAGCACAACGTTGCGACCCTTCGGTCCCAGCGTCACCTTCACGGCGTCGGCGAGCTGATTCACGCCGCGCAGAATCGCCCGGCGGCTTTCCTCGCCATGTACGATTTGTTTTGCATTTGCCATCTTTCATTACCTCCGAATTCATTTGGCCTGCCCGGCGAAGCCGAGCGGCTCATAAAATAATTACTGCTTTTCCTGCCGCGGGGTCCGCAGGCAGGCTGAGCGATTTCACTACTTTTTCCCGCCCGCGGCGGAATGCTTTGCCGATTCAATGACGCCGAGAACCTCGTCCTCGCGGAGGATCAGGTACTCTTCGTTATCAATCTTGATTTCGGTTCCTGAGTACTTGCCGAAGAGAATCCGGTCCCCAGCTTTCACGTCCAGGGGAATCACCTTGCCCTCCTCGGTCTTTTTGCCGTGCCCGGCCGCAACAACTTCTCCCTCCTGCGGCTTTTCCTTAGCGGTATCTGGAATGATGATCCCGCCCTTAACGCTTTCCTTTTCTTCGATACGCTTGATCAAAATGCGATCATGAAGGGGTCTTACATTCATCTTGCTATCTCCTTTCCTTGCAGCAGTTTAAGTAGGCTCTAATTTTAACGCTCTCAAG
>DASUKV010000352.1:0-2569 GCA_036278555.1 Terriglobia bacterium | reverse complement strand
AGGCGCATACCGCTTCGACCTTGATCGCCGGCGGTTTTTTAAACTCTTCGGCGGAGGGATCGCCGTTTTCCTGGTGCTGAAAGGCACAGCAGCTTGGAGCGAGCCCGGACAGCGCCCTCGCATGCAGCGCGAACCCCTGCCGCAGAATATTGGCGCTTGGCTGCACATTGGCGATCGCGGAACGGTCACGGTATTTACCGGCAAGGCGGAAATGGGCCAGAACATCCGTACCTCGCTGACCCAGGCGGTGGCGGAAGAACTGCGCGTGCCGCTTGCCTCGATCCACCTCACCATGGCCGACACCGAACGGACGCCTTTCGATCTGGGCACATTCGGCAGTCGCACCACCCCCACCATGGGGCTGGAACTCCGGCGCGTGGCCGCCGTCGCGCGTGACACCCTCACGCAGTTGGCCGCGAAGGAGTGGCGCGCGAACGCCGCGAGTCTTCTCGCGGAGAATGGAAAAATCCGGAACCCTGCGACAGGACAAACGCTTGAGTACGCCGAGCTTGCCAGGGGCCAGACGCTCGCCCGGGCAGTGGTCGAGAATGATCCACTGACGCCGGCTACAAAATGGACGGTTGCGGGTAAGTCTGTCCCCAAGCTTCACGGCGTCGAGTTCGTCACCGGCCGCCATCGCTTCAGCCCGGACGTGAAACTGCCGGGCATGATTTATGGAAAAGTGCTGCGCCCGCCTTCCTTTGGCGCGACGCTTCGTTCACTCGACGCACGGGAAGCTGAAGCAGTACGGGGCGTGATGGTTGTCCATGACGGCAACTTCGCCGGCGTGGCGGCGCACAGCCCGGCGCTTGCCGAAAAGGCGGTGGGTTTGCTTCGGGCAGAATGGAACACGACGCCCCAAATCTCGGGCCGCGACCTTTTCCATTATCTCCGTGAGAACGGCGGGAAGCATCAGGAGAGCCGCGGTTCGCACGCGGAAGGGTCCGTTCAAACCGGCCTCGCCCAGGCAGACCACCGGCTGAAACAGACTTATACCGTGGCCTATATCGCCCATGCTCCCCTTGAAACACGAGCGGCGGTGGCGGAGTGGAAGAATGGCCGAGTGACGGTGTGGACCGGGACGCAGCGGCCGTTTGCGGTGCGGGACGAGTTGTCGCAGGCATTTCACCTGCCCGAGGATCACGTCCGCGTGATCGTGCCGGACACGGGGGGAGCTTATGGGGGCAAGCACACGGGCGAAGCCGCCGTCGAGGCCGCGCGGCTCGCAAAATCCGCCCGCCGCCCGGTCAAGCTGCAATGGACCCGCGAAGAAGAATTTACCTGGGCCTACTTCCGCCCTGCCGGAGTGATTGAGATTCATAGCGGCGTTCGCCGCGATGGAACGCTCACCGCCTGGGAATTTCACAACTACAATTCCGGCGGCGCGGGCATCGGGACGCCTTATGCGGTTTCAAACCAGCGCATCGAGTTCCATCCCTGCGATCCGCCGCCGCTGCGCCAAGGTTCTTACCGGTGCCTTGCCGCCACTGCGAACCATTTTGCGCGCGAGTCGCACATGGATGATCTCTCAAGACTTCTGAAAATCGACCCTTTGGATTTTCGCCGCAAGAACCTGAAGGATGAGCGGCTGCTGGCGGTGATCGACGCGGCCGCAAGGCGCTTCGGATGGAAAAATCGGACGGCGCGTGAAGGCCGCGGCTTCGGGATGGCATGCGGAAAAGAAAAGGGAGGCCATCTCGCGACGTTTGCGGAGGTGGCAGTGGACCACGAGGCCGGAAGCGTTAAAGTGATACGCGCGGTGAGCGCGTTCGATTGCGGCGCCGTGGTGAACCCGGATGGCCTGAAGAATCAGATTCAGGGCGCCCTCGTCATGGGCCTGGGCGGCGCCCTGTTTGAAGCCATAGAGTTCGACCACGGGCGGATCCTGAACAATCGCCTCTCGCGCTACCGCGTGCCGCGCTTCAGTGACGCCCCTGAAATCGAAGTGGTCCTGGTGGACCGCAAAGACTTACCCTCAGCGGGCGCTGGTGAAGCGCCCATCATGTGCATCTCTCCTGCCGTCCGCAACGCTATCCTGGACGCGACGGGGATTCCGCTCTATTCCATGCCCATGGCGCCTGATGGTCTGAAGAAGCGGACGGCGAAGGCGTAGCCGAATGGCTCCCCTCACCCGGCCTTCGGCCACCCTCTCCCGACGGGAAAGGGCTGGCGAATGGAGTGGCTTGATAGCTTCTACTTTCCGAAGTAGACCGCGTTCACAAGATACCCAATCCCCAGAATGACGAGGAGAATATTCGCCACCAGCAGGAGCCGCTGCTTGAACTGCTTGTGCAAGCCCGCGCCCCACGAAAGCAGCCACACCGAAAAAATCGAAGCGCCGTAGTACCCCACCAGCCCTCCGATAAAAAACGGAGCGACATGCCAGTAGCCCTCCGCCTTACCCTGGGCAAGAATCGGGCCGGCGATTGTCAGCCAGTAAATCCACGTCCCCGGCGCGGTCAGCTCGGCGAGCGATGCGGTGATGACTCCCGCGTAGGTAAGGTTTTGCGAGTTTTCAAGCTCTTGCCGGGTCTTGCTCCGCATTTCGTACAGGGCGTAGCCGCCGAAG
>DASUKV010000351.1:0-5799 GCA_036278555.1 Terriglobia bacterium | reverse complement strand
CACGCTCGCCCCGGCCCGTGCAAGAGGGTTGGTCTGCACTACATCGGCTTTTCCGGAAGGCGTCACTGGAAATACGAAGCTTGGCGATTCATCAAGCCTCAAAATAATCCAAAAGGCATCCGTCGTGACGAACTTCGGCTAGCGAGGTGTTGGCGCAGCGTTTCATCCCGCCCGCATGATGCGGCGCCACGAAGGTATTCGCCAATCCTTGAAAAGCAGCCGATGCTGCCGAACTTGATTCCCATCGCACGATGGTGGACTTTGCTTGATGCGAGTCATTCTCGAGATTCAGTCGGGGCCGCATGCTGGAAAAAAAGTTGAGGTCCCGCCAGGAAACCCGGTGCGGGTCGGGAGATCGTCGCGCGCTGACGTCGTCCTTCAGGAAGACTTGCATATGTCCGGCGTCCACTTCACCCTTGAACACGATGATAAGGTTTGCCGGGTCCACGACAATCACAGCACCAACGGAACGCTCATCAACGGATTAAAAACTACCCACACCCTCCTCAAGAGCCACGACCGGATTGTGGCGGGTGAAACTCATTTTGTGGTGTTGATTGAGCAACAGCCAGCAGAATCTGCTCCGGCCCTCCACCCCCCTCCCGCGATTCCGCAAGAACGGCTGCTCGCAATGCTCCGGACGGATTTCCAGCCGCTTTTTGCGATCCTTGACGCAGCCCGCGAACCTTCTGTTTTGAAGGTGCTGATTGAGTCCCGGGAAGAGTGCGAATCCCTCTTTGAGGGACCTCAGGGCGGGCAGCTTGCCCACTTTGCTCCCTATCTGGTGCGGCTGCCCGCAGCGTCGCCGCTGATCGAGGGGTTGGTGCGGGAAGGCTGGGGCAAAAGCTGGGGGGTTTATCTCACTTGCAGCCAGCCGCTGAAGGACCTCCGGCGGCATTTACGCCATTTTCTTAAGGTCACGCTGCCCGGCCACCGGGAAGTCTACTTCCGGTATTACGACCCCCGGGTTCTCCGCCTTTTCCTTCCCACCTGCTTGCCGGAGGAAATCAGCCAGTTTTTCGGGCCTATTCGTTACTATCTGATGGAAGATGAAAAAGCGGGGGCGTTGCTGAGATTTTCGAATTCGGGGCAAGGTGTAGGATTGAGAAGTTTTCCCTTCTCTTCGCCGTCGCTTGCGGATCGCGGTGACCCTTTCCATCGCGCCTAGGTTGTAGCATATGATCGTCATTCGCCAGGAACAGTTAGATGTCTTCAGTGATGCGGCGGTCAAGGACTTCGAAAACCGCATGGTCTTGCATTTGCGCCAGGCTTTGCCGCAAGAGTGTTCGGCGTTGGAGGATGAAGGACTGCGGCAGGCGATTCGACAGAGCATGGAACGGGCGGCGGGTTATGGAATTGTGGCCGAGCGCGACGTGTGTAAATATACGGAAGTGATGTTCCGCCTGGGCCGGAATTTTGACCGGGACCCCGCTTTTCCCGAACTGCATGCTATTTTGAATGATCCTACCTTGAAGTTGCCTGAGGCGAAGGTTTGCCGCTTGGTTGAAGCGGTGAAGAGAATGCGGCTCGAGGGAGACAAATGACATGGGGGATCCTCCGTCCGGCAAGCCGCCTGCGCAGCCTCCGCCGTCTTTCGGAGGCAGTCCGCCCGGTGTGGCTGCCGCTCAATGCGGCGGCCCGTTGGAACTCGCCGTCCAGCATGCCACGCAGAATATTCCGGGCTTGCCGGCGGAGCAGGCGAAGGCCATTTTTTCAGAAGCGTTCAAAAGAGATTCGTCCGTGGTTTTTGGCGGCAGCCGCGTGCGTGGAAATTACCGCGCGGAAAGCGACCTTGACACAGGCTTTGGAAACCTGAGCTCCGCACAGGCCGCCAAGATTATCGAAAAGGCTTCAAAAGTAAAGGGCGGCCTTCCGCTTGAAAAGACACGGATCGTGCCTGGAAATGAGACAAAGAATATCCCCAAAATCAAAAGCCCGGAAGAGTTTTTCATGCGCAGCGGCGAGCGAAGCGATCCGGGACGCGAGGGCGAACCCTTTCATGCCTCCGGCTACATTGCTTATTCGCCGGACGGTAAAATCTCAAGCATGAATCCGGACGGGACCTCCAAGTTTGGATGAGGCTCGCGGGGAATATCCTGCTGAGCATCGCGAATTATAGTGACGGCTTTTCCCCGTAATGGCCGGCGGCCAGAGGCCGCCGCTACAGCATGTGTTTGTCACTATAATTTGCGATGCTTAGTAGGAGCGTGATCCAGTTAGGATGAGGTTGGTCATGGAGTGCAAGGTAAACGGCGAGAAAGTGAGGCTGGAGCTTGTCTCGTGCCGCGACCTCAATTTCGGTGAGGAATCTCCGGGCGTGCCGGCCGTCGATTACGAGCTATTCATACCGATCGAGGAATTTGCGGCAGCCTTGCGCGGCTTCTACGAAGACTTTGCCGAGGATGACCGGGTTTACGGAACGGACGACGAAGCGGAGCTTATTCTGAAGCTGCGGTCGCTCAAATGGCCGGCTTTGGCCGATCTGGCGCAGGGCTTCCCGGAAGTTTTCTGCCAGCTCGTGCTGGAATATATGGCCTACGACGCCCTGCAAACGATTTTTTCCGGTCGCGAACCGGCCACCCAAAAACGGTACGTCATCAACAGCGTTCGGGCCGTCGCGCTGGAGGGGAAGACGGTTGTATTCCGGGGAGCGGCCCTTGATGTTGAAGCTCCCAGGGTGGCGAACTGAGGCCTCAAAGTGGTTGCATTCTCGGCAGAAGGAATCGCAGATTGTGCGGATGAACGCGGAAATTCAGACGGGCGGGCTTCGCGGCAAGACCCTTGTGGTTGAAGAAGGGCAGACGGTCAGCGTTGGGCGCACCGAAAAGGCGGATTTCCCCCTACCGCAAGATACATTTCTTTCTCGTGTACACTTTGCCTTGGAGTGCGGTGTAGCCGGCTGCCGCGTGGTGGACCGCCAAAGCGCCAATGGCACTTACCTGAACGGCCAGAAGGTGAGTGAGGCGGAAGTGAAAGATGGCGACATCATCCGCGCCGGCCAGACGGAGTTCCTTCTGCGCCTCATGGCGGTCCCCGCCGCAGAATCTGTGACGCCGGCAGCAGGCTCTATCACGGAATCTGCGCCGAAAGAGGCGATCATCCCTGCGGCGGAGGGATTAAATCTCGCGCAACAAGCCGCGGCCGTTCGGACGGAGTCTTGGTCGTTTGGCGTAATTCCTGAAGGCTGGCGGGTAGTCGAAGGCTTCGGCTTGCGTCGCGATGAGCGCAACGCCTTTCCCAGCGAGGCGATGGCGAGCCAGGAAATCATTTCTCAACAACAGACGCTCAGCGAATACGCCGAATCTCAGTTTGACACCCTCCGCCTGCTCATTTCACAGCCCCAGATTGAACCGCTGGATGCGCCGCCCGTGGCCGGCGCCGAGGAAGTATGCGCCTTTGCCGTCCGCTATAAAGCGGAAGACGGCCGCCGCTTTGTGCAGCGTCAGGTTTTCGTGAGGCGGGGCCGCGCCGCGGGTTCGCTGGCGTTGACAACGCTGGAAAGCGAACTGCCCGCCGTTCAGCCCGTTTTCGAGCAGATCCTACTCGGCGCCGCTTTTGGCGCGGATTCAGGGAAGTAAGCTACAAAACTTGCAGTCCTCGTAAGATAAGCCTGTGAAGCCCGCCCGAGGTACGTGGGGACCGCCGGGATCAGGCGAAGATTTCCGCTACGACGACGGTGATATTATCGGGTCCGCCGTTTTCATTGGCTCGCTGGATCAAGTGCTCGGCTTTCGTCCGCATGGATGAGAGGGGCTGGACGATCTCGAGGATTTCATCCGGAGAGACCACCTTATAGAGGCCATCGCTGCACAGCAGCAGAACGTCCCGCGGCGCCATTTCCGCGGCGGATGTCACGACCTGAAGGCCCGCCTGGGCTCCCATGGCCTGCGTCAATACGTCATTGATGGGCGCTGTCTGCGATGAGATTTCCTGGGCGCGCAGCAGGTTGCCCACGGTCTGGTCTTCCGTGAGCAAGTTTAAGCGGCCCTCGCGGATAAGATAGGCCCTGGAGTCGCCGACCTGAGCTAAGGTAAGCTGCTGGCCCCGGATGAGAGCTGCAGTCAGAGTGCTTCCCATCCCTTCGAGCGCCGGATGCGTCTGCGACTTCTGATAAATAATCTGGTGCGTGGCCTCAACTGCCTCCTCGATCGCGGCATAAGGATCCACGTCAGGCCCGGAATCTTCGGGTAAACGCTTGAAGATCTCTTCACCCAGATTTTCTACACAGAGGCGGCTGGCAACTTCGCCGCACTGATGGCCGCCCATTCCGTCGGCAACGGCCAGAAGAAGACCCGGCGCGCTGAGCGAAAACGAAAGCTCCTCAGGAGTCTGCTCAAGAACCTCGCCGTCCAGAGGCAGCACCAGGTAATTGTCTTCGTTATTTTTGCGTTTTCGCCCGATATCCGTGAGCGGCACAACGCGAGCGCGCAAAGATGCAGCGCCGCCAGAGGCCCTGAGAGGCGCGGCTTCCGGAATCTCGAACGGCACAAAATCTTCCTTATCCTAGGCGGTTACGATCCTGCCAAGGATACCACGAAAGTAACCGCTCTGCTCAACAGGACAATGCGTGCCAGGCGGCGCCCCTTGATGCGTTCGAGGGCGCACCGCTTAAGCCGCCAACGTGTTAAACTTTGATTTTATGCCAGCGAACGAGAATAAAATTCGCCAGGTGTGTGTTTACTGCGCTTCGAGCCGCGCCTGCGATGAGTTGTATTTCGAGGCGGCGGAAAACCTGGGAAGGGAACTGGCCCGTAATCGGATCGGGATCGTCTATGGCGGCGGAGGTGGGGGACTGATGGGCCGGCTCGCGGATGCGGCCTTGCGCGAGGGCGGATGTGTCACCGGAATTCTGCCCCATTTTATGAATGACCTCGAATGGGGCCACCGGAAGCTGACGGAGCTGCTGCTGGTGGAAGGCATGCACGAGCGGAAGCGCGCCATGCTGGACCGCGCGGACGCGGTGATTGCGCTGCCGGGCGGCTGCGGGACTCTGGAAGAGCTATTCGAAGCGATTGCCTGGAAGAGGCTGGGGCTTTACCTCGGGCCCATCGTGCTGGTGAACGTGCGCGGCTTCTTTGATCCGTGTATTGAGTTGCTCGAGCGATGCGTGGATGAGAAATTCATGGATCAGCGCCACCGGGACATGTGGATCATCGTCAGCAGTTCCGGCGAGGTTGTGAAGGCGCTTCGTAACGCGCCCTCCTGGTCCGCCAGGAACCGCAGTTTTGCGGTGGCGGGCGTCGCGAGACTCGAACCCGTCGAAGAGGTCGCCAACGTTTCGCTCCGGCAAAAAGCTCGTATCAGCGCCCCTCCTTCAGCCGCCGAATAAGTGGTTCGGGAAGCCCTGCCTGAGACATCTTTTCCTGCGTTTTGGCCAGATCGTACTCCGTCCTGTAAAAATCGACGCGGCGCTCGGTTTCATCAAAGATGGCGAACCCCGCGCGCCAGTTGCCGTCGCGGGGCTGCCCGACCGATCCGGGGTTCAGAAGATACCGCGTGCCGCTTTCAAGCTCCGCCCGCAGAACGCATCCCTCTTTGTTCGAGCCGACGCTCCAGTGATAAAGCTTTCCTGCCTTATCCAGACCAAAGCCGCCCTGGTAGTGTGTATGGCCAAAGAAAACCAACTGAACTTGCTGGCTTCTCAACGCCGGGACGGCTTCCGCTGCGTCCATCACGTATTTGTCCTCGTCCTGGACGGAACCGTGAACAATTTCAAAGCCTGGCAGAGTTAGTGGCCCGGAGGGAAGCTGGCGAAGGAAAGCGGCGTGAGCCGGCGTCAGCGCTTCGCGGGTCCATTCT
>DASUKV010000350.1:0-11224 GCA_036278555.1 Terriglobia bacterium | reverse complement strand
GGCGCCGTCCGCCACGAGCGTAGGCTTCTGCCAGGTCAGGCCGTTGTCGGAGGATTTCGTTGTGTAGATGTGATCTCCGGACATGAAAGACACCAGCAAGGAGCCGTCCCGCGTCCGCACGATTCCAGGTTGATAACTCGGCGACCCGTAGACCACACCCGTGCGCGTTACTTCGAACACTGATTTGGCGGTTTGGCCAAAAAGTCCAAAATTACCAATCAGCCCAATCGCAATTGCCAAGAGGACAACGAATCGTTTTCGAGTCATTGAAGGGCTCCCAGCTCTCACCATTCCCTCATTTCCATCTCACGGGCCGCGGCTGCGACTTCGCAGGGAGTGAGTATATTCCGAAAAACCCGCTGCCGTCTTGGGAATATCCTATTTTTCCTTCTGGCTTCTACCGGCCCGTTGACTATAATGCCTTGGATGGCCGTGGCGATGCTTCAAGCCGTGCGGAGCTTTCAGGCCCATGCGCGGGGATTGCACGCCGGACGAATTGCTGGACGAGGAGGGTTAATACAAATGTCGAACTATCGGTTTAATCGCAGAAATTTCATGCAGTGGGGCGCAGGGGTGGCAGCGCTCGGCGCCGCCGGCCGGGCGATTCCCCTGGAGGCTGCCCAGGCTTCACCCGGATCGGACAGCGCATCGCCCGGCGAAGGGCTTCGGTTCGCTTCGATCGGCACGGGGGTTCGCGGCTGTGAGGATCTGACGACCGCGATCTCCTGCGGAGCCGACATGGTAGCGGTCTGCGATCTTTACGACGGGCGGCTGATCGCGGCTCAGGAGCACGCGGGGAAAAAGCTTGCCACGACCAAACGATATCACGAGGTGCTCAGCCGGCCCGACGTCAATTTCATTATTGTGACCACGCCCGACCACTGGCACGCCAAAATTGTGGAAGATGCGTGCGCCGCGGGCAAGGACGTCTACTGCGAAAAGCCCATGACCCACCACGTGGAGGAGGGCTTCAGAATTATTGACGCCGCGGGCAAGCACAATCGGATCATTCAGATCGGCAGCCAGGAGACCAGCTCAATCGTTTACCACAAGGCGCGCGACATCTTCCAGAGCGGCGTGCTCGGCAAGGTGATGGCGATTGAAGCCTGGATGGACCGCAGCGGCGCTAGCGGCGCTTGGGATTATCCCATCCCGCCGGGCGCGAGCGCGCAGAACATCGATTGGGAGACTTTTCTGGGCGACGCCCCGAAGCGGCCATTTGACGCCGCGCGATTTTTCCGCTGGCGGGCGTTCCGCGATTACGGGGAGGGGCTTCCTGGCGACCTATTCGTTCACCTCCTCACGGGTATTTATGAGGTGATGGGGCTCAAGCACCCGCCGCAGCGCGCGCTTTCAACAGGAGGACTGTACGAGTGGAAGTATTCGGACCGCGACGCCCCGGATTTGATCGAGACCTTTTACGAGTATCCTGACTTTCGCATCATGATGCGCTGCAACCAATGCAATGGCTCGGCCGGGACGATGACTCGCATTTTCGGAACCCAGGGGACGCTCGAAATCGGCAATGGCGGCGTCACGTTCACTCCCCAGGACAACACTCCGCGGCCGGAGATGTACTCGACCGAGGGCTGGCCGGCAAAGCTGCGCAAAGAGTATCTAGCGCACTGGCATCACGAACATTCCGCTCCCGCGCCGGGAGATTTTAAGATGGCGGATGGCGCCGTCGTGTACGTAGCTCCCGATCACTATAGCGAGGATCGAGACCACATGACTGCTTTTTTGAATGCGGTTCGCACCCGCCAGAAGCCCGTGGAGGATGCGGAGTTCGGCAATTGGACATCCATCGCCTGCCTCATGGCCAATTATTCCTACTTCAACCGGACGGTGGCGGTTTGGGATGAGGAGTCGAAGACGATCAAAGGCTAACCCCGAGCAGTTTCCCGCCTCTGCTGAGGGAGGCGGTTTGTTTGACAGTTCCGGGAGCAGCCGCGAGGTAATGTTTCGAGGATTCGACCCCTCACCCGGCTCGCGGCGGGAAGCGCTGCTTCCCTGCTCGCCACCCTCTCCCGGAGGGAGAGGGCAGGGATCGTGCAGTTTACGGTCGTCTTCCGAAGGGGAAAAGGGTGATTCCTCATTTTTTCAGCCCTCTCCCTCCGGGAGAGGGTGGCCGAAGGCCGGGTGAGGGCTCTTTCATCTGGGCTTCACGACCGCGATCTCCCTGCAAAGCTGGCCCCTTTGAGAAGCCACTCGTTTAAGAGACCGCGGCTTCGCCGGGAACGCTTACTTCAGTTTCCTTGCCGCTATGAAAAAATCGATTGGCGATAACGAAATCCCGAAGGGTTGGAGCTTCGAGCGCGGGCTCGAGCTGATCAAGAAATCGGGGTACGATGGCGTGGAACTGTGGCTCGGTGACGTTCCCTGGTTCCAGATGGAAACGGCGGATGCCGAAGTTCTGGCGCTGCGGCGTAAGGTGGAAAGCGCGGGATTGTCGGTTTCAAACGTTTCCACCGGCCTGCATTGGAAGTATCCCCTCTCCGCCCGTGACCCGAAAATCCGCCAGCACGGCATTCGAATCGTCCAGCGCCAGATTGAGACCGCCCGGCTTCTCGGAACGGACGCTATCCTGGTGGTGGCGGGGCTTGTGACCGAGGAAGTCCCCTACAACGAAGTTTACCGGCGCACCGTGGATGCCATGAAGGAGCTTTCGCCGCAGGCGGCGCGCGAAGGAGTGAAGATTGGCTGTGAGAACTGCTGTTCCGAGCAGAAGTTTCTCTTGAGCCCGAGAGAGTTTCAGCAGTTCCTCTCTGACGTGAATGAGCCCCCGGTGGGCATCCACCTGGATGTCGGCAACATCCACGATACGGGGTTCGCCGAGCAATGGATCGAAATTCTCGGACCTCACATCACGCGAATTCACCTTAAGGACGTGATGAAGAAGCGCGGGCGGTGCGGCGACAGCGTCTACACCAATATTTTTCTGGGTGACAACAACTGGGCCGCGATCCGTGCAGCTTTAACCAAAGTGGGTTACGACGGATGGCTGATCGCTGAGATGGAGCGCCGCTATCGCTACGCACAGGATCAGCAGTTTTACGATACGGCCGCTGCTATGGATCGCGTGATATCCGGGAGGCTGTGAAGTGCATCTTTCCCGCCGTCGATTCCTCCGCGATGCAGCCTCTCTGCCTCGTGCCATCGCCGTCACGAGAGCCGGACACGCAGACTGCGTTAGAACGGGTCGTGGGCAGCGGTGCTTGGTTCTGAATTCTTCATGCGTTCTGAAGGAATCCCTTGAAGGATACCAAGCGAGCCTTAGCGCCGCCGGCATGGTTTGCGCCGTAGTCCTTCCGGCGATTACCCCCTGATCGTAGCTCCTGCTGCTTCTTTGTTAAACTTCGACGAAGTTCGTTGGCTCAGGCGGCGGGCTGAAACGGGTGCTTGCGTCCTGGTGGAATCAGGCGGCATATTTCTTTCCGGGGCGGACTTTCGCCGCCAGAAGTCGCTGGCGCAGGCGCAGTTTGGCTTCGCCCTGCTTCCGCCGGTCAAACTGTGGGAGTCTTCAGAGAGTGGCATTCCTTACGTCGATTTCACCTGGCCGGTCCCGGCTAGGGTTCGTGATTTCAGCCGTGCGATTCCACTAGCGGGAACCGGAGCCCCCATTGCTCATCTTGAAGGTAACGCCGTAGCGCTCCAGCGCCGCCTCGGGGCTGGGACCTTGGTGTTTCTCGGCTCGCCGCTCGGACCGCATCTTCTGGCTGGCGACAGAGACGCCCAGCGCTGGCTTGGAGCCGTTTCCCAAGCCTGCTGAAGCTAGGCCCTCCCGCTGATCGCCGGACCATAAACCGCGCAGACACCCCCCAAGAGAAAAGGTTCACCTAATTGAATATCCTTGCTTCGCCGTGATTACTGGAGGATAAATGCCGTGGCGGAGGATGGCCGGTGATCGTGTATTTGTCTTCCGGAGGGGATTCGCTCGGAACCCTGGCCGCGCGAATTGCTCGGGTGACCCCATGCCGGCTGATTCCGCTGATCGTGGAATTCCAGCCGGAATGAACAGAGAAAGTCGAGCGGGAGGGAGAGCCTATGAGAACTCAATTTTCAGCATTATTAGCCGTGGTCCTGTTGTTTGCGGCACAAAGCATGGCGCAGGTATATCGCGGGCGCATCGAAGGTCTGATCACTGACCCGAGCGGGGCGGTGATGCCGGGCGCGAAGGTCACCTTGACCAATGTCAACACGGGCTCGCACGAGGTGCGACAGAGCTCTTCGAACGGCTTATATCTCTTTGACTTGCTGAATCCCGGCACGTACACGATCTCGATTGAGGCCACAGGGTTTACCCGGTTTGTCCACGAGAACATTGCGGTGCAAGCGTCTTCGGACATCACTGTAAACGCCGTGATGCAGCCGGGCGCAGTCCAGCAAACCGTCACCGTCACTTCAACCCCGTCCGGCATTCAGACGAACACGAGCAACCAGACCATCGGCATCAATTCCACGCTGGCCCAAAACACGCCGCGTTACGACCGCAACCCCTTCAAGCTCACCTTGTTAGCCCCAGAGGCGATCAACACGCGCGGCGAGATGCTTCCATTCCTTTCATGGTCGGCCAACAGCGTCGATCTGGGCGGCGATACCAACCTGAAAAACGATCTTGAAGTGGACGGCAGCCCGGTAGGGCTTGGCCACAAATTCAGCTATCCGCCCAACATGGATGACGTGCAGGAAACCACAATTGCGCAGAACGGCGTTGACGCCGAGTATGGCCACAGCGCCGGGGGTGTCATCAATATCACAACGAAATCTGGAACGAACCAATGGCATGGCGATGCGATGTACCTGGGCCGCTATCCTTGGGCAAACGCCATCTATGACCGGACAACCGGCGCCACGCTTTCTACGCGCCAAAACATGTATGGAGGGACGCTGGGAAATCCTATTATCAAGGACAAGCTATTTAACTTTGCTTCTGTCGAGGTTTGGACTGTCGGGAACCCGACCAACTTTGTGACGACCGTACCCACCGCGGCCCAGGCGGCCGGGGATTTTTCGCAAACCTACAACATTGACGGTTCCCTTGCGACCATTTATAACCCTTGGTCCACCACTTACAATCCGAATACCCAGACTTACACCCGCACGCCCTTTCCCGGCAATGTCATTCCGGAGAGCATGATGGACCCGGTGGCGTCGCAGATCAGGCAGAGCTTCTGGGCCCCGAACGGGCCGGGAGTCAACATCACCGGCGTAGATAACTTCGAGAAAGCCTACAGCGACCGGTGGACCTACTACAACTATTCGGATCGTGTGGATTACACAATCAACTCAAAATGGAAGGCTTTCGGGCGCATCAGTGCGTATCATACGACCGATATCACGCCGAACATTACACCCAACAATTCCCAGCTTTACGTGCCCACGGGCACTTTCCGCACCGCGAATCAGTACATGGGCGACGCGATCTGGAGCGTGAATCCCACGACGGTGTTGGACTTTCACGCCGATTATGACAAGGTTGTGGACGCCTATACGTCAACCCCCATGCCGTCGCCCGGTTGGGCGTCCATCTGGCCGAACAATCCCTGGTACCAGCCCGATCTCGAAGCCTCCAAGGGCTTCCCAGTCTACTATCCTGACCTGAATATCGGAGGCAACGGCTTTGGCGGAAGGGGCTTTTATTGGAACCAGGCGCCAAAGGGCGAGGCCTTAAGCGCCGACTACTCGCACCAGATGGGCTCGCATTACATCAAGGCTGGGCTTGAGTGGCGGCACGCGGGCGGTCCGGTGTTCGTCTCAAACACCTCTCAGTTTTATTTCAATACCGCGGTGACGGCGGATACGCCCGTCAATCCGGACACCTTGCACACGGGCAATCCCTTCGCCACCTTCCTTCTGGGCGCTCTCGACTCCCAAACGGAAATGATTTCCGGTCCCGTGCCCAACCCGAGTGACCAATATTACGGGATGTACATCCAGGACGACTGGCGGGTAAACCGGCGGCTTACCATTAACCTGGGCTTACGGAATGAGTATGAGACGGCGTGGTCGGATGCTAATCACGAGCTCTCGCAGGGCCTCAACCTGAACGCCACCGTGCCCGAGATGGCCGCGAATCCGCCCCAGATGCCCGCCCAGGCCGTCCAGCTTGTGGGCAGCAATTTCTATAGTGGAGTGACGAAAGGCCTGTGGCAATGGACCTCCGGCGCCCATCCCGGAATGTGGAACGCGCCGGTCTTCGCGCTCGCCCCGCGCGCCGGCTTTGCCCTGAAACTGACGGACCGCAGCGTGCTGCGTTTCGGATACGCCCGCTACGTGATTCCTACGGAGTACAACTTCACCGCCGCGCCTTTCAGCGGTTTCGAAGATGTCAACTTCCTCGAACCTCCCTTCTTCGGCATGACCGGTTATCAATACGCGCTTCCCCTGCTTCAGGGCGTGCCGCAGCAAACGTTCGCCGATCCCTTTCCGGCCAACAGCAATCCCCTCGTGCCGATTCTGGGAAAGGCTTTCGGGTCCAACGTGGGCCGCGGTGGCGACAAGCTGCTATGGTATCCCCAGAATTTCACCAAGGCGTATAACGACCGGATCGATGTAAACTTCCAGCGCCAGATGCCGGGCCACGTTCTGGCTTCCGTAACCTACTTCCTCAACCTCGGCCACCAGCACTACACGAAGGAGTTGAACGCCATCAACCCCGCGTTGGAAGAAAAGTACCAAAACGCTCTAAATGCATATGTCCCCAATCCGTTCTATCAGTATTTGAATACCACAGTGACACCAGGGCCGCTCTTTAATGAGCAGACGGTGCCCCTCAATTCTCTGCTAGTACCCTATCCACAGTATGGCCAGTTATTTACGGTGGGCAACTGCTGTAACCTGGAACATTACAACCAATTGCAACTGGAACTGACGCGCCCGTTTACGAATGGCCTCACGTTCCTGTTTGGCTATGTTTACACGCGCGAATCGACCCAGATCAATAACTTCAATGACCAGACTTATTACAATAACCAGTTCCAATGGCAGGAGAGCAATCAGCCTCACCACCGCATGAACATCGCGGCGAGCTATAACCTGCCGTTCGGAAGGGGTCAAACCTTCCTCCATTCCGCGAGTTCTGCGGTGAACGCGCTTATCGGGGGCTGGAGGATCAGCCCGGTTTTGCAGTACATCTCGGGGGATTATCCCCAGTTTGGAAATATGGTCGTCACCGGCAACCCGTGCGTCTCAAACCCCACGCCCGGCCACTGGTTTAACACTTCGGCGTTCCAGCCCATCGCCGCGAACACCTACGTGCTGCGAACCAACCCCTTGCAGTTTGGATGCTTAACGGGGCCTTCGTTCTGGGACCTCGATGCAACTCTGGCCAAGGATTTTCCAATCACCGAGCGCCTGCACGGGCAGCTCAAAATGACCGCCTATAACGCGACAAACCGGCTGAACCGCGGCGATCCTGACACCAATATTTACGATTCGACTTTCGGACAAGCGCTGTTCCAGGGCTCTCCAGGCGGCACGTTCGGCGCCCAGGCCGCCACGGAATACACGTCGGGCCGGCAAGTTGAGCTAGGATTCAAACTGACCTGGTGAAAGTGACGGACAGGGATTTTGGGGATCGCGGGTGCGGTTAAAAAGCCAGAGATTCGTGATTGGGCCGGGGGCGTTACAGAGGTGCTATAATTTGCGGTCATTTTGAATTTGGAATTGGCAATCGCGAGTCCCCATCTGTCATCCCCTGCTTTGCTCACCCGGCGCGGTTTTCTGAGCCTTTTGGCCCTCGGCGCTACCACGTTTTACGGTCAGAACCCCTCAAACAACCGCCAGGGAATGGCCTCCCGCGGAGTTCCCCCGGCGCCCCGTCCAAAGCCCTCTGGTCTCCCTTTTTACGCTCGCTTCACGGATGTGGGTATCGAGGCCGGGCTGACTGAGACTGTGGTGAGCGGCCACCCGGACTGTTGCGATTACATCATTGAGGCCATGAGTTGCGGCGCGGCCTTCCTGGATTACGATAACGACGGCTGGCTTGACGCCTTGGTGCTTTCCGGATCGCGGTTTGGCGACCCGCCGCCTGAGGCGTCGATCCGCCTCTATAAGAATAGCCGCGACGGAACCTTCTCCGACGTAACCCGGAAAGCAGGCTTGTTCCGCGCCGGATATTTCTATGGCGTAACCGCGGGTGATTACGATAACGACGGGTTTGAAGACCTGTTCATCACCGGCTGGGGCGAAAACGTCCTTTATCACAACAACGGCAACGGCACTTTCACGGATGTCACCCGGGAAGCGAACCTGCTGAATACTCATCCGCGCTTCGGGTCCGGCTGCGCTTTTCTTGATTATGACCGCGATGGCCGGCTGGACCTTTTCGTCTCAAACTATACTGGCTTCGACTTGAACACCGTGCCCCGTCCGGGGGAAACAGGGGCGTGCAACTATGGCGGCACGCCGGTCTTCTGCGGTCCGCGCGGCCTGCCCTATGGGCGTCACAGTCTCTATCACAATAATGGCAATGGCTCGTTTACCGATGTAACGGTCTCTTCGGGCATTGCCAAGTCCTACGGCGGCTATGGCCTGACGGCGGTTCCCGCGGATTTTGACAATGACGGATGGCCGGATATCTACGTCGCCTGCGATTCCACGCCCAGCCTGCTCTTCATCAACAATCACGACGGCACGTTCACCGAGCAAGGTATGGAGCGCGGCGTCGCCCTCAGCGAGGACGGGATGGAGCAAGCCGGAATGGGCGTGGGTGCCGGTGATTTTGCGCTGACGGGCAGCCTGGATATTTTCAAAACGCACTTCGCGCAGGATACCGCCGGCGTTTACCTGAACGACGGCCACGGCTACTTCTGGGATGTTACCCGGCGCTCAGGCTTGGGCGTCGAAACCCGCTATGTGGGGTGGGGCGCTGGCATCTTTGATTTTGATAACGACGGCAACCCGGACATTTTCGAAGTGACGGGCGGGATTTACCCGGAAATCAAAACTAATTACAAAACTCCGCGCCTGATTTTCCGCAACCTGGGCCAAGGCAAATTCGAAGAGCTGCTGGGTGTGGCGGGCCCCGGGGTGGACGCCCCACATTCGAGCCGGGGCTGCGCCTTCGGAGATTTTGATAATGACGGCGACGTGGACATGCTCATTGTGAATCATAATGAGCCGCCGTCGCTGCTGCGAAATGATCTCGCGGGCGGAAATCATTGGATCAAAATCAAGCTCAGGGGAGTAAAATCCAACCGCAGCGCGATTGGCAGCCGCGTCACGGTGCGGTATGGCGGGAAAACTCAGGCGCAGGAGGTGCTGAGCCAATCGTCGTACCTTTCGGTGAATGACGCGCGGCTGCACTTTGGGCTTGGAGCGGGCTCAACAGCGGATGTCGAAATCCGGTGGCCGCTGGGGCAGATTGAGAAATTCGCGGCGCTCCCCGCTGGCCATTTGATTCACGTGACGGAGGGCCGAGGCGTTACACGGACGGAGAAGTGGGTCTCTGGATGATTCGAAGAATTCTGGTCTTCACGGCTTGCGCCTCCCTGGCTCTGGCGCAAGGTCCCCCGGTTGAGGAGGCCTGGACTCTGCTCTCGCAAGGGCATCGCGCTCAAGCCGTTCAATTGCTGGAGCAGATCATCAAGAGCCGTCCGCGCGACGCGGACGCCCGGCTGCTGTTGGGAAGCGTGTTGATGGAAGAGGGCAACCGTTCCGAATCGATTGCGCAACTGACCGAAGCCGCCCGGCTGCGGCCTAATTCAGCCAAGGCGCAAAACGCCCTCGGCGAAGGGCTCAACGCGTTCGGCGATTTTCAGACGGCGCGCGGGCCGTTTGAAAAAGCTGTCGCGCTCGATCCCAGCTTTGCTCAGGCCCAGGTAAACCTCGGCCTGGTTCTGCTCCGCTCAGGTGACGATTCCGCAGCGGCCCGAAGCCTGGACCGCGCCATTCAACTTCTGGGGAAAAGCCCGGACGCGGCGTATCCGCTCTATCTGCGCGCGAAGAGTCTTACCGGTCAAGGTCAGGTTAAGAAAGCCGCGGCGGATTTAGATGACGCCGTGCGGCTCCAGCCCCATTTCGCCGAAGCGTGGTCCGACCTCGGAGAAGCGCGAAAGACTCTCCTCGATAACTCCGGAGCACTGGCGGCTTTCGAAAAAGCGGTCGAATTTGCCCCTTCGGACCCGGTCGCCCAAACCCGCGTGGGTTCGGAGCTTCTTGCGGAACACGAGGTGCAGCCGGCCCTTCCGCACTTAGAAAAGGCCGTTCAACTCGATCCGGGAAACCAGTCCGCGCTTTATAGCTTGGAGCGCGCGCTGCGCGAAGGGGGCCGCACCCAAGAGGCTGAAGCCGTCAGAAAAAATTTGACGGCGCTGCTACGTGAGAGAGATCAAACCGCTCAGAACGGCTTCAAAGCGATTCAACTGAATGATGAAGGAGCCGCTCTTGAAAAGGCCGGCAAGCTGCGTCAGGCGTTGAAAAAATACCGCGAGGCGTTGAAGCTTGATCCGGAGCATACCGGAATTCGCGTAAACTTTGCCGCAGCGCTCTTGCGCCTGGGCCGCTGGAACGAAGGGGTGGCGGAATTGCGCGAAGTGCTGCAGCGCGATCCTGGCAATCGCGCCGTCAAGAAAGCCTTGGAGGAAGCCCTCGCTCACCCGCCCGCCGGAACGCGGCAAAAATGATCACCACCAAGGCACAAAAAGGGGGGATACGAGACAAACAGGCGGCGGTTGCTTGTCTCTCGCCTCTCGTCTCTCGTCTCTTTCCAATTCACGGAGGTATTGATGAGCGATAAAAGCTTAGATGCGCAGCAATTGATTCGCCGGAACTTCCTGAAAAGCACCGCGGGGGTTCTGGGGGGTGCGGCCTTGTCAGAAGCGTTGACCGGGACGCCTTCAGAGTCATTCGCGGAGACGAATGAACAGGCGGCGCACGCGGTGCGCGGGTTGCCCACACCGATCATCAAAGACATTCAAGTGATCACGACGCAGCCGCGCGGCGTGCGCCTGGTTGTGGTAAAGATCCTCACCGACCAGGACGGCCTCTACGGTTACGGCTGCGCCACCTTCACCCAGCGCGCTGATCTGGTGGCGCCTGCGGTCGAAAAATATCTCAAGCCGCTCCTGATTGGACAGCCTGCGGACCGTATCGAAGACACCTGGCAAGCCTGTTACAACAGCTCGTACTGGCGCAACGGGGGCGTGCTCAACAATGCGATCAGCGGGGTGGACGAAGCGCTGTGGGACATCAAAGGGCGGCAGGCCAACATGCCCGTCTACCA
>DASUKV010000349.1:0-7105 GCA_036278555.1 Terriglobia bacterium | reverse complement strand
TTACGCTGGCTGGGCCCTCACAAGGGTGTCGTGCACCTGGCGCTCGCGTCAATCACCAACGCCTGTTTCGATCTCTGGGCCAAGTCGCGGGGGCTGCCGTTGTGGCGTCTGCTCCTTGACCTCTCACCGGAACAAGTGGTCGGTCTGCTCGACCTCAGCTATCTCGAAGACGCGCTGACTTCCGAAGAAGCCCTCGCCCTGCTCCGCAGTGAGGCGTCACAAAGAACCGGGCGGGAAGTTGGGCTGAAAGAAGGATATCCCGGCTATGACACTTCCGTCGGGTGGCTGCAGTACGAGGACCAGCAAGTGCGCGAGAAAGCCCAGCGCGCGTTTTCACAAGGCTTTCGGGCCTTTAAGCTGAAGGTGGGCTCGAAAGAAAGCGAACGCGACGTCCGCCGCGCGATGCTGTTGCGCGACGCTCTGGGACCGGACGTGCACATTATGCTGGATGTAAACCAGCAATGGACGCTGCCGCAGGCGCTCGAAATGTGCCGCACCTTGCGGGCAATGTCACCCTACTGGGTCGAAGAGCCGACGCATCCCGATGACATCTTCGCTCATAAGACATTGGCCGAAGCCATCGCTCCGATTGCTATTGCGCTGGGGGAACACGTCCCGAACCGTGTGGTTTTCAAAAACTTTATGCAGGCGCGGGCCGTGAACATTGTCCAAGTGGATTCAACGCGCGTAGCGGGCGTGAGCGAGTTCATCACCGTCAGCCTGCTGGCGCGTAAGTTCGGCCTGCCGGTCATTCCTCATGTGGGCGACATGGGCCAAATTCATCAGCACCTTGTCCTGTTCAACCACATTGCCCTCGGCCACCCGAAGCTGTTCCTCGAATACATTCCCCATCTCAAAGATCACTTTGTAGATCCCGCCGACGTTCAGGAAGGCGTCTATCGCTGCCCCCAACGGCCTGGCGCAAGCACAGAGCTGAAATGAGGATGGGATCAGCGAAGTGGAGAGGATTATTATCCGATCGCATGCTGGTGTTATTACGTCCGTGAGCTGTACGGGCCCAAGAATTTCGGCCCGTTGAAGTGGATCATGTGGTCGGGGTTATCCGCGATCCAGACCTCAGTTTCCCAAGCTATGTCGGCAGCGTGCCTACGGAATTCATGCATCCCGAGAAAAGCGGTGACGTACACCCGATCCGCCGTGCAGTCCCTGAGCATCCTTTCCAGTTCCCTGTGTCGCTTAGAAGAAACCGGACCATGGGATGTCACGGCCTCGACCAAAAACAGCCAATTTTTCTTCGGCCAGTAGAACACTACATCTGGGAGTTTATCGTGCTCTGTAATTGGGACACCCATTTGCTTCAATTCCTCCGCCTCGCAAACGGCATGCTTTAGCGCCGTGTCCCCAACATACAGAACGGCCGCACCAGGCGCGAAACGCGGGCCTAATTGTTCGACAATGGCCACTTGGAGCACATTGTGCTCCCCAGGCGACAGGTAGGCGACGGAGCCACTCGGGAGGGTAAGAGGCACCCTCAGCCCCTCACGCGATCGCCGGTAGGCCTCTTGCAGAGAGCCGAACTGTTTAATAAATGCTCTCAGTTCTGTTTCAAATGTCGGGCTTCCGTACGCTCTAAGCAGCGGCATCACTTCGTCGGTGAGCTGATAGACGGTCTTACCGCTGTTGGTGGGCCGTTTCGGATCGTCCGGATTGCGGTTGATGATCCGGGCCTGCTCAAACTGATGAACAGTCTGTCGACGGATGGTCTCACGTGATTTGGCGGCCTAAACCTTATGGTGACGCTTACGCATGAGCCGCATACGGTTCGCCCTACCGAGGAGAGGCTCTCGAGGATGGCGTCAGAAAAGAATGCTCCACGTCGGGTAGATGCCCTTCGCTCTGGCAAACATTTGCGACAGGCTCAGCTCGACATGATTCCGAGTATTTATGTCAACAAAAACGAATTTGAACCGGCTTTTGAGGCTTTGGGAGACAAGCAGTTCAGCGGCTGTTACGGCGAAAAAGTATCCTCTGAAATCGTTGTCTACCTCCCTAGAGGTAGACTTGATTTCATAAAGCGTGACCCGCTCCAGGTTTTGTTCGATCCCACTTAGATCGTTCAAGTTTACTTGCCCCGACAGCCTGACTATGTCGAACGCCTTTCCATAAACAATCATGTCTCGCTTGGCGAACGCGACTACCAGGTTCTTCTTCTGTTTCGGGGTCGGAATGACGAAACCTAGCTTTTTACCGAGCAGGACCTCTGCTGCTCGTCGCGCGGTAGTGTTGCTACTTGCCTTAGCGCCGGCGACGGCGGCTATTGCCCGGGCTGGCAATGCTGCCACCTGGCTTGGGTTCAAGATATCCGATAAACTTTCGTGCAAAGGCAATAAAGTCCGTATCGAGGGCTCGGCAGATTTCAAGCGCTTCAACGAGGTCGATCCTCCGCTCTCCGAGTTCGTACTTGCTGACGTAGCTCTGTGGCACACCCAACCGGTCGGCTAGCACCTCTTGGGTAAAGCTTTTTTCGCGCCGAAGCTGCCGAAGCATTGTCTGGAAAAGCTTGTGGGCATCGCTATGAGACGACAGTGACACCCCCGATAATCGCTGAGTTGACTGAAGTAACCCAAAATGGGATAATGCCTGAATGAAACGAAAGGCGGTCCCTCACCCTAAAATCCAAATATCTGCTAAACAAAATTTCCGGGCGTTCGCGGTACAGTCCATAGGCCCTGCCCGTTCCGACGCGTGGGGCGCCCTGGTCGAAAAGATCATCAACCAATTTTGCCCCCGATTCGCACCGGGTGGGACACTCCTCTACGTGGAGGGTGCCGACGGGGGGCGGGCCTACTGTGATATGGATTATCTACGAAGCCTGGGCGTCGCTGTCGAGAAGCAGAAGGTGCTGCCCAACGTAGTCGTCCATTACACAAGGAGGAATTGGTTGTTTCTGATTGAGGCGATCACGAGGCACCGCGCTGTGAATACGAACCGCGTGACAGAATTACGGGCCTTATTTGGTCGCACCAAGGTGGGATTAGTTTTCGTGACAGTCCTCTTCAATCGCCGGACTCTTTCGCGGCACCTTGAAGATGTCGCTTGGGGGACCAACGTTTGGGCAGCAGATGCCCCCGATCATATGATCCACTTCAATGGCGATCGTTTTTCAAGACCGTAGCGAATACTGGTACCGTAATTCTGCCAGATCCATGCTCGGCGAACACGGCCTGGTTCTCGCGGCGCTCAGCGCACTTACCCCAAAGAAGCTCATGGTCTCGAAATAACCCAACATCTCCAGAGGGTTTTCAAAAACATGCGCTTCAATACTGAGGAGTCTGCGCGACTGTGACAGCCGCTCACAGAGGGCCGCAGTTAAAGAACCAATGCCGGCTCCGGGGTCAAGAAACCGGTACACATCGGCTTTAGGTTCAGAGAAGAGGCTAGCCATGAAAGAACACACTTCAGGCGGTGTGAAGTATTGCCCTTTACGCTTGCGCTCATCGACAGAAATGCGCTGTCCGTATCGAGCCTGAAGCTTCAGGGCATGCTCAAGAAGGCCAGTCGCCGGTCGAACTACTCGCTCATTTTTTTCTTTCTCTATCGTCAGAGGTCCCACCCGTAGTTCTCGTTTCTGGTCATTTGACTCTCAACCGAGTAGTATTGCAAGTTACTAAAATATAGGGCGAATAATCAGCGAAAGTCAATGCAGCGCCCCTAGCCATGTCAAGCAATTTCCAAGAGCGCTGCCTATCTTCACTCACTGCCGTTGTCTCTGCCCTGGTTTGGCACCCGAACGCTGAGAGAATCCAAAACCGACTTATCGAGCACGAGAGTGCGGGTTGGAAACGGCATCTCAATTCCTTCCTTTTGGAAACGGTCCACAATCCTCTTGCGCAACTCGCTCTGGACGAGGTATTGATCCACAAAGCGGCGCACCTGGACATTCAGGGAGAAGTCGAGCGAAGATGCGCCGAATCCCGGTATGAAACGCACAGACGGCTCCGGGTGGGCCAGCAGACCTTCCAGGCCGTCATTCGCCGCTTCCCGCGCAATATCCAGGAGAACGCGCTCGACGTGATTTGGATCTGTGCCATAGGCCACGCTGACCTGGACGCCAAAGCCCATGCGGTCCTCCGGCCGGGAATAGTTGGTAATCACCGCCTTCGCCAAGCCGGCATTGGGAACGAAAACAACGTTGTTGGCCAGGGTCCGCAACGAAGTAGCGCGCCAGCCAATGCGGACGACGTATCCTTCGTGGCCGACGTCAAGCTTCACATAGTCCCCCGGACTCACCGGCTGATCTGCCATAAGGTAAAGTCCGGCGAAAGCGTTGCTGAGCGTTTCCTGCAGACCCAGGGCGACGGCCACGCTGCCAATCCCCAGCGTCGTCCAGACGGCGGTGAGGTGGACGCCCAGGTTGTCCAGAATGATAATCAGAGCGAGAATGATGAAAATGAGGCGGGTGAGGAAGGAGGCCGGCTGCGTAACGCGCTCAAGTTTCGGGTCGCGCAGCGTCAGGCGGTGCATGAATCCTACAACGCCTTTGGCGAGGAAATAAAAAATGACCGCTACAACCAGCGTGAAGATGGCGTCAGCCCCGGCTTTCTGGTAAGCCTTGGGCAGCGTGAGAACTTCCATCAGGGTGTAGACGGCCGCCAGGAGCAGCAGCGGGATGGGCAACTGTTCGAAGATCGCGAAGAGCAGCTCGCCGACGGAAGTGGTGGCCTTCCTACGGTAGCGGTGAAAGAGCCGCTTGAGCGCGTAGCCGATGCCGAGAGCGACAATTAAGGCTCCGGGAATCGAGAGATAAACGATGATTTTCGGCGTGGTATGAGCCAAATGGCGCAGATACTGCAAATGCCGCGCATTTTGAGCCGCCGTGACGAACATGGATGGATTCTCCTATCGGCTATGGCTTTTGAGGATAACCTGTGCCGCTCTTCCGGCGCAACCGCCGCGCGGCGAGCCTATGCTGTATTTTGTAGCGCAGAGTTGCTTTTTAACTCTGCGGCTTTCCCAAAGGCACGAGCAAGACCCGGCGTCTTTAAGGAGGGTAACTCCGCGGCCCGGCCTGCTCGCACGTCAGATTTCGGGTTACACCGTGCTATTAAAACCCTCACCCACCGCGTTGCGGTCCCCCCTCTTCCGGAGGGAGAGGGCTGGTTTTAATAACTTCTGATTCGCAGATATTAAACGAACCTGCAGGAGACTTCATTGGCGCAACAACCCATTGTGACGCTCACCACGGATTTCGGTCTCAGCGACCATTTTGTCGGGACGATGAAGGGCGTGATGCTCAACATCAATCCGCTGCTCCAGTTCGTGGATATCAGCCATGCAATCGCTTCCCATGACATTTTTGACGGCGCGTTTACCATCGGCCTCAGTTACCGCTATTTCCCGCCTCACACGATCCATCTGGTCATTGTGGACCCTGGGGTCGGCTCCTCGCGGCGCGCGGTGGTAGCCTCCGCCGGGCAGCATCTGTTCGTAGCGCCGGATAACGGAGTGCTTTCTCTTATTTATGAACACGAGGCGCATGTTGAAGTGCGGCACGTGACCGCGGATCATTACTTCCTGAAACCGGTCAGCAACACTTTCCACGGCCGCGACATCTTTGCGCCCGTGGCCGCCTGGCTCAGCAAGGGGATCGAACTGAATAAGTTGGGTGAGCCGGTCACGGATTATGTCAAATTCACGTCGCCGAGGCCCAAGCGCCTGGACGGTGGGCGCGTGCAGGGCACGGTAATTAAAGTCGATAAATTTGGCAACCTGATCACCAACCTGAGCCCCGCCGAAGTCCCGGAACTATTTTCCGCAAATCCGCCCGCATTCCGGCTCGCGATCAACCAGCAGGAAATCTCCCGCCTCTACACCTCCTATTCCGAGGGTAAACCCTCGGAAATTTTCGCAATCCTGGGCAGCTCGGGATTCATCGAGGTTGGCCAGAATCGCGCCTCCGCTTCCCGCAGTTTGCAGGCGGGCCGCGGAACGGAAGTGATCGTCTCTGTGGGCTGATAACGGCCAAAACCGGGCAAAACATTAATACCCGTACACCGATCTGCCGATAAATCTCCTATTATCTTGAATTCACCGCCCATCGAAGGGCGGTATCAACCGATCGCGCAGCACAGCGTAAGAATCGAGGCGCTACCGTGAACCTTGATGAACTTCTGCGAAAAGCCAGCGAGGCGGACGCTTCGGACATCCATCTGAAGATCGGAAACTTCCCTTATCTCCGCGTCAACGGAAGCTTACTCCCTCTAGTGCAGTTTCCCCGCATTACGGGCGAAGACATGCACGAGATCGCTGAAAGCATGATGACCGGCGCCCAGAAGCAAAAGTTCAAAGAACGCGCCGAATTGGACTTGGCGTACAGCGCCGCGGGTTTGGGCCGCTTTCGCGTGAACATCTTCCAGGAACGCGGCGTGATGCGGATGGTCCTTCGAGTTATCCCTGTCGTGATCCGGAGCATCGAGGAACTCCACCTGCCGCCCATCGTTCGCCAGCTTTGCGAGGAGCGGCGCGGTTTGGTGATTGTGACCGGCGCGACAGGAAGCGGAAAATCCACCACCCTCGCCGCTATCCTGGACCGCATCAACTCCACACGCGCCGACCACATCATCACCATTGAGGATCCCATCGAGTTCTATCATGAAGATAAGAAAGGGTTTGTAAGCCAGCGTGAAGTGGGCGCGGACACGCCCGATTTTGAGTCCGCTCTGCGCTCCGCCCTGCGACAGGACCCGAACGTGATCCTGGTGGGCGAAATGCGCGACCTCGAAACCATGCGCACAGCGATCACGGCGGCGGAAACCGGACACATGGTGTTCTCGACGCTTCATACACTGGACGCGCAAGAAACCGTGCAGCGGATTATCGCGGTTTTTCCTCCGCCCGACCAGAAGCAAATCCGGCTGCAACTGGCTTCCACGCTGAAAGGCGTCATCTCCCAGCGCCTCGTCATGCGCGCGGACGGCAAGGGACGAGTCCCGGCAGTAGAGGTTCTGGTGGCCACGGAATTCATCCGGGACTGCATCACCAATCCCGACAAGACGCGCCTCATCCGGGAGATTCTCGCCTCCGGCACGTCGCAGTATGGCATGCAGACCTTCGACCAATCGTTGTATGATCTTTACTCACACGG
>DASUKV010000348.1:0-5276 GCA_036278555.1 Terriglobia bacterium | reverse complement strand
GCGGCGTCAAGGGTCTGCGATGAACGGTGCGGCAGAAAACGCCGCACCGCCCTTGACCCCGCGCCCGGCACGCGGCCGCCGGAGTGTCTTTCAATTTCGCTTGACAACGCCGACGCCGTTATAGACGCCGCTACAGCACGGAATGACCGGAATTCCGGGACTCCGCCCACCCCTGTACTTCTCTTTCGGCACTTTGCTACGATTTCTTGAGCGCCTGAGCCGCCGGCGCCGCCTGATGCAAGCTGGGAGCAAGCTCGTGGTACAGCATGTTGGCGATGCCTAAGCCGCCATTTGCCGCAATGGCCGCCGCCGCGGACTGAATGCCCATCCCTTGCATGGTGTCCGAGCCCGGGTCCGAATCCGGACCCGATATATCCTTCAAGCCCTTTTCCACTTCGTTCCACCAACTGGCGATCAGGATCGATTCAAACTGCTGGCATTCTTTGAGCAGCTTGCGGCCTTGCGGCGTGGTGGGCGATACGGGATTGCTCCCGCCGCCGGACGTCACATTTCCCGCCGTAAACGGTTTTTGGATATTCACCGGAAGCACAGTCAGCGCGTTCATCAAATCACCTGTAATCCTGCCTGGAGGCAGCCATCCGCTTTCATGGCTTCAACAATGGCGATAATATCCCTGGCCGTCGCTCCAATCCCCTGCAACCCGTTGACCAAGTCCTGGACCGACGCCCCCTTCTGAAGCTGAAGTTGGTGCGCCCGCGACTCCTGAGTTTGAACGCTGGTTTGCGGCACGACCGTGGTTTGCCCCCCGCTCGAAAACGGCGCTGGTTGCGAGACCTGATACTGGGTCGTGATTTGGATCGCCAGATTGCCGTGGAAAATCGAGCAGGCGCCCAGGTTGACCTGGCCGCCCATCACAACCGTCCCCGTGCGCTCATCCAGAACGACCTTGGCCCGCTGGTGAACGGTGACGGGAATCGCCTCCAGCCGCGCCAGCAATTGGGGGATATCTCCATGTCCGCCTCCCGGAATCTGAATCTGAATGCGGCGGCTATCCACCGCCATCGCGATGGGCGATCCCATGCTCTGATTGATCGCGCTGGCGACGTTCTCAGCCGTAAGGAAATCCGCGTCGCGCAGCAGCAGGGAGAGATTCTTAAGCTGGCTCAAATTGATGGAAGCTTCGCGCTCCACAAGCCCCCCGGAGGGAATGCGCCCCGCCGTCGGGTGATTCACTGTGACCACGTTTCCGAAGGCTCCAGCGGTATATCCGCCAATCATGAGCGCGCCCTGAGCCACGGCATAAACCTGCCCATCGGGTCCATAAAGGGGTGTCAACAGCAGCTCCCCTCCTTGCAGGCTGCGGGCGTCTCCGGCGGAGGCTACATTGACGTCGACGTGTGTGCCAGGATGAGCGAAGGGCGGCAAGGTGGCGGTGACAAAAACGGATGCGACGTTGCGCGTGATCACTGACCGCGCGGGGGCTTGCACTCCCATCTTTTGCAGGATGTCCATCAACGTCTGGACGGGAAAGATATCCTGCTGGCCGTCGCCGGTTCCGTTGAGGCCTACCACCAGGCCGTAGCCCATGATGTAGTTGTCACGCACGCCTTGTACGCTCGTAATATCCCCAATATGAATGGTATCCGTCCGGGTATAGGACGCTGGCTTCACTTGCGCCGTCTGCGCGGCCAGCGTGGCTGCCGTGCCCACAAGAATCAAGAATCCGAAATAAAACCGCCCTCGCCGTTGTTGCATGAGTTCTCCTGCCGGTAAATGCCGCCGGGACGGCGGCGCTACATCTAGAATCCAATAATCCTTAAGATGGCCCGGATAATCCGGTTCGGCGGGCGCGTCTCATCCGTGATGATTCCCTTCCCGACCACCTCAACACTCAAATCGGCGAGGGCTGTGGAAGGGATCGCATTGTCCGGCCCGATGTCCGTAGGCCGGGCAATCCCGCGAAGGATCACCTCCTGGCGCTGGTTGTCCACCATGACGGCGCGGGTCGCCTGGATGACCAGGTAATCGTTTGGCAGGACGCCCACGATCGTCGCCGCGAGTGCGGTCGTCAGCAGTGAGCTACTGCCCGTCTGCGCTTGCCCGGCAAGTGCGTTCTGCGAATTGGGCGAAAAGAGGCTTTGCAGACGGTTCGTAGGACCTAGCTCTCCGAACAGAGCGCTAATGCCCGAGCTGGCCGAGAACGTCCTGGCTGATTTTACGTTGCCCGTTGATTGCGCTGTCGTTTGCTCGATGATGTTGATTGTGAGGATGTCTCCCAGCCGATAGGCTTTATCGTCACGGGGAAGCTTGGAAAAGGCGCCATTCGGGTTGTAGATGCTCCCCACTGTCGGGACGGTGTTCGCCACTCCCTTCTGCGCCTGGCGAATGTACGCATTCAGGCTTTGCTGGTATAAGACGGCCGCGTTTTCTTTCTTTTTCTTTTTCGCAAGCGCCCCGCCCGGCGCGATGAGCAATAAAAAGATGGGTAGAAGAACGATCAAACATCTTGTTGTTGATTTCCATTCAGAGAGTTTCACGTTATCCCCTTCATCTTGTGTCGCTTCGCGCCGGAATTCCCCTCACCCGGCCTTCGGCCACCCTCTCCCGAAGGGAGAGGGCCATAATCATTTTTTTGCCAGCGCCCATCCTCAAGCGAAGCTGCTCTCCGCTTCAGTTTTCAGCCCTCTCCCCGTGGGAGAGGGTGGCCGAAGGCCGGGTGAGGGAGCCCCAAGAGTGCTATCGCGTTTTCAGCAGCCGGTCCCGCCCAGTCACTTTGGCCTCAACCACTTGCCGCGTTTCCTTATTTCGCACTCGAATCTCCTGGCCGAGCACCCCTTGTTCGAGCGGAGTTACGATGGTTTTAATGCTGAACCCCGCGCCCTGAAGAATAAGCGTGGCCAGCGTGCCGGGCTCGACCAGCACCGGCTGATGGAACTGATTGCGAGATACGGGCTGGCCCTCGCGGACAGGCGCTCTCGCCGTCAGCCCGTCCAACTCGGCGGCTGCGGCGGGAGGATCACCAGCGTTCCGGCCCTGCGGCCTCATTTCCACGGCGAAATCCGTCGCCGATACGATTTCTCCCGGCGTCAACATGTGGCGCGCCACGAGAGTAGGCAGCTTTACCGCGCCCGGTACGGTGACGCTGAACGGTAGATTGCCCGGCTCTTTCGAGGTCCAGAGACGGAAGCGGGTTTCGTTGCGCAAAGGATCGGATTCGATCCGCAGCACTCGCAGCCCAGGATCCTTATCAGTCACGTAAACCGGAGCATTCAGCTCCAGGCCCTTAAGGTTCAGCGGGTCACTGCCGGTGAGCGCCTGGCCTCCCAAGGCGTGATTGATGGCGCTCAGGATTTCTCCGCGGGTCAGCGCCCGGTGAGTCCGCTGAATGTCGATTTGGCTAGGGAGACTTAGCGCCGCGAGCAATGCCTTGTGGCCCCGCAGCAAATACTCCAATTGCTGCCGGTAAAGAATGCGAGTGGCGGAGGGCTGAGGAGCCTCGCCCAGCGGAATTTTTGCGGCTTCCGCGCGCAGGCCGGAGGGCGCGGAGGGCGGCAGAAGATCGGCCAGCGTGAAACTTTCCGAATGAAGCGTCACGCGGCTTAAAAGACGAGTGCGGACGGAAGGCCCGGCGTTGGCGCACCCGGCGACTGCCAGGAGAAATGGGAGCACGATGGTTGTGATTCGAAATCGCATCACACGGTCCGCTTTAGCCAAGATTATTAAGGTCTTGGAGCATCTGGTTGGCAGCCTGCACAACCTTGGAATTCGCCTCATACGAGCGCTGGGCCAGAATCATTTGAATGAACTGATCGACCACGTTGACGTTCGATTCTTCAACCATTCCCTGTTGCAGGCTTCCCAGTCCTTCCGCGCTACCCGGAGCGCCTACCAACGGCTCGCCCGAAGCTGTGGTGGGAACAAAAAGGTTTCCGCCGATTCCGAGCAGCCCGCCGGGATTCGGAAACAGAGCAAGCTGGATGCTGCCCACCTGTGCTGCCTGCGGCTGATTCGGTTCCGTGACGCTGACCGTGCCATCCTGTCCGATGCTCACGCTCAGAGCGTTCGCGGGGATGGTGATGGCGGGCTGGACGGGGTTGCCGTCTGAAGTCACTATCTGCCGCTGCTGATTCAAGTGAAAGGAGCCATCCCGCGTGTAGGCAAGCTGCCCCGTAGGGGTGAGCACTTGAAAGTAGCCGTTCCCTTGAATGGCGACGTCAAGCTGGTTGCCGGTGGAGGTGATGTTGCCCGGTGTGTCGATGACTTCGGAGCTGGCCGACCGCGTGCCGAGGCCAAGCTGAAGGCCGGCAGGGATGGTCGTTTGCTGCGTCATGGCGGAGCCAGGGACGACAATATTCTGGTACATCAAGTCCTCAAACTGAAGGCGGCGGCTGCGAAATCCGGTTGTATTGGCGTTCGCCAGGTTGTTGGCGATATTTTCCAGGCTCAACTGCTGGGCGTTCATGCCGCTGGCGGCGGTGTAAAGGGCTCGGAACATCAGGTTCTCCTACTGAATGATCGGGATGTTGTTGATCGCCGTCTGATCAAAAGTCTTGTCAAATGTGGTGATGGCATTCTGCAGCATCTGCGTTTGGCGCTGCAAAAGAACCAGGCTCACCATTTGCGTCATGGGGTTTACGTTGGATGATTCCAAACTGCCCTGGCGTACCTGCGGATCAGTGGCCGTCTGCTCGGCGGCGGCAGGAGCGGTGTAATAGCCATTGCCTTGCATCGCCATCTGAGTGCCCTGCGGAAATTGGACGAGTTTCAACTGGCCCGCGATCGCGCCGTTGACGGAAATCACGCCGCCGGGGCTGATGGAGATTTGGCCCTCGGGAAGCTTAATGGGACCCTCGCCGGGCTTCCCCTTGGGCTTCGGAACGAGACCCATCACGGGATCGCCTTGCGTGGTGACAAGAACCTTGTCACGGTTCAGGTGCAAGCTTCCATTGCGGGTGTAACGGTCACCGGCAGCGGTTTTGGCGACGAGAAATCCCTGGCCGGCAAGCGCAATGTCCAGCGGATTGCCGGTGGGCTGAATGGGGCCGGTTTGCATGTCTGTGACGGCTCCTCCCAAAACGCCATAATTGTTCACAGCCTGGTTGAGCGGGCTCAAGGACGGGTTGCCCATCGCGGCCGCGACCGAGCGATAGAATTCGTTCTGGCCTTTGTATCCTGTCGTGTTGAGATTGGCGAAATTGTTGGCGACGAGATCGAGAGCATCGAACTTCGCCACCAAACCTGTCAGCGCTGCATAGAAGCCACTTTGCATATCGTCGTGGTCACCCCGCCATGCTGATAGCAGCTTCAAGGCCAAA
>DASUKV010000347.1:0-4799 GCA_036278555.1 Terriglobia bacterium | reverse complement strand
TTGAACCCTCACCCGGCCTTCGGCCACCCTCTCCCGGAGGGAGAGGGCGAGAAAACCAAGGTAAATAGACAGGCCATGACCTCTCTCGAACAACTTCGCGAGGAAGTCTGGGCGGCGAACCTTGAAATTTTCCGCGCGGGCCTGGTCACGATGCACAGCGGCAATGCCAGCGGCATCGACCGCGAGCAAGGGCTGATCCTGATCAAACCCAGCGGCATGGACTATGATAAGCTGCGCCCAGCGGACCTGGTGACGACGAACCTGGAAGGCCGCAAGGTGGAGGGGCAGTGGAAGCCCTCGGTAGACTTACCCCATCATCTTTATCTTTACCAGCGCTGCCCTGAGATCGGCGGCGTCATTCACACACACTCGAATTACGCAACATGCTTTGCGCTGCTGGGCCGGTCAATCCCAGTTTATCTGACCGCGATCGCGGATGAGTTCGGGGCCGAAATCCCCTGCGCGCCCTACGTCGATAACAAGGGGGACCACATCGGCGAGGCGATCTTGGAGCATCGGAGTAAAGCTCCGGCGATCCTCCTGGGAAACCACGGGGCGTTCGCATGGGGGCCAACGCCGCGCGCGGCGCTCAAGGCAGCGGTGATGCTCGAAGATGTCGCCAAAACGTGCTATCTTGCTTTGACGCTGGGCAGCCCGGCGCCTCTGCCAGCAGAAGAGATCCGCAAGTGGTATGACCGTTATCATACGACGTATGGGCAGGCGGAGGAGTAGGGCGGCTCCCAGGGCACCCCACGCTGAATAAGATATGACGATGCACTCTCTGATGGGCCCGGCTCCCGGCTTGCTGTTCAGCTCGGCTTCCACGGTGCTTACCCCGCACGTCGTCGATTTCGCCATCATCGTCATTTACTTCGCGATGGTGCTCGGCATCGGCTTCTACCTCAAGCGCTATACGAAGAGCGGCGAGGACTTCTTTCTCGCTGGCCGCGGCATGACGGCGTGGGTGGCCGGCCTGAGCTTCATGTCGGCCAACCTTGGATCGCTCGAGCTGATGGGCTGGGCAGGCTCAACCTACGAGTACGGCATCCTTGCCGCGCACTGGTACTGGATCGGCGCGATTCCTGCCATGCTGTTTCTCGGCGTGGTCATGATGCCGTTTTATTACATTTCCAAAACGCACTCCGTTCCCGGCTACCTCCAGTTGCGGTTCGATCACGCAACCAGCGGCTTGAGCGCCATCTGCTTCGCCTTCATGACCATCCTGATGTCCGGCGTGAACATGTTCGCCATGGCTGTGGTGATGAAGGTGCTACTCGGCTGGAACATTCACTTCAGCATCTGGGTCTCTTCAATTGTGGTCGCCATTTACGTCGCCGCGGGCGGGCTTTTCTCCGCCATCTTCAACGAGGTCGTACAGTTCTTTCTCATCTGGTTCGGCGCGCTGCTTATCCCGATTATCGGATTGACTGAAACTCATGGGTGGCACGGGATGGTCGCGCGTATTCATCAGAGCTTCCCGGGAGTGGATTTCACCCACCTCTGGCGCGGTCTGGGGCATTTCAGCACGAATCCGATGGGTATTCACTGGACTGGCATTGTTTTTGGCCTGGGCATGGTCACCTCCATGGGTTATTGGACGACGGATTTCCTGGTGGTGCAGCGCGTGCTCTCCGCCAAAGACCTGCGCTCGGCGAAAATGGCGCCGGTGATCGCGTCTTTCTTCAAGATGGCCGTGCCCTTTATCGTGATTCTCCCCGGCCTGCTGGCTCTCGCCGTTCTGCCTTTTCACCTGGTTCCGGAAAGTGCCGTGAAAGCGGGAGAGTACAGCTATAACGCCGTCTTGCCCCTAATGCTCGGGCGGTATTGCGGCCCTGCCCTGCTGGGGCTTGGCGTCACCGCGCTGATCGCCGGTTTCATGGCCGGCATGGCGGGCAACGTCAGCGCCTTCGCCACCGTTTGGACGTATGATCTTTACCGCCCGTTCATGCGTAAGCACGAATCGGATTCGCACTACGTGGCGATGGGCCGCTGGAGCAGCATCATTGGCGTGCTCGTCAGCATCGGCGCGGCTTACGTGGCGATGAATTTCGCAAGCATCATGGATTACGTGCAGGCGCTTTTCAGTTTCTTCATCGCGCCCCTGTTCGGCACGGTGATTCTCGGCATGCTGTGGAAGCGCATTACCTCCAAAGGCGCTTTCTGGGGACTTTTGGCAGGTACGGTCGCATCCGTGACCATGTTCCTGCTCATGAAATTCGATCACAACATGATTGGAGTTTTCGCCCTGTATCCCAAAGCCACAGCAATGGCCCAGAATGTCTATCAGGCGCTGTGGTCATGGATTATCTGCGTGGTGGTCACGGTGGTAATTTCGCTTCTGACGCAGCCGCGCAAAACCGAAGCGGAACTGGCAGGCCTGGTTTACTCCTGCACCGAGATTCCCTCGGAAGGCGATTACCCGCTGTGGAAGCGCCCCATCTTCTGGGCGGGAATTTCCTTTGCGATCTTCCTGTTCTTGCAGTGGCTATTCTTTTAGCGATTATTGTAGCGCCGGTGTCTTCACCGGCGTTTCTCGGCGCTGGGGACAGCGCCGCTACAGAAGCGCCGAGGGTTAATGATGGAAGAGCAACCCAAAAACCAGCGTGGCGGTGGTGGCGGAAACGGGCGGCAAGTCTCGGTCGATACCGAAGACCATCCGCCGCAAGGGAAAATGCTCCCGGTGTGGTTTTTTGTGGGAATCATTTTTCTGGTCTACGGGATCATCATCCTGGTGGTTGGCATCCAGGAGGTCCATCATCCGGCGGGAACCGTCCTTGCCGCTGAACTTCACCCCACCGTCTGGTGGGGAGCGATCCTCACCGCGATTGGCGGATTCTACGTCGGCTATTTCGGTCCCTGGCGTTCGTGAGCTGCGGCGGCTAATTGTCGTCACTCGACCTCGACAATTACCTCGCCCGCGCGCCGCTTGCTTGCCCAACGAGTTCCCAGATAAACCAGCAGCATCGCAATAACGGCGCCGCTCACATCCACCGCGCAGTCCTCGAGGGATGGCCCACGGTCAGGCACGAACGTCTGGTGAAATTCATCAGTCAGCGAATAAAAAGCCGCAATCAAAACGCAGAGGAGCGCCACGCGCGGCTGCCATTCAAAGCGCTTCAGGCTAGAGATGCTGGCGTAGAGCAACAGGCTCAAAATGCCGTATTCGGTGAAATGCGCGCCCTTACGCACGATGAGATGCAGGATCTCAAAATGGCCGGGTGAAAGATGGATATGGATGGCGGCGAGCCAGCGGGCCAGCATCACGCCGGTGAACGAGCTTCCGAACTTACTGGTGGAAAAGTCGAAGATCAGCGCCGCCCAGCACAGGGTGACCACCCAGCGGAGGATGCGATGACGCGAGGACAGCCGAGAGCCGGTTGAAGCGGTTTTACTCAAGCCGGTAATTGGGCGCCTCTTTGGTGATGATCACGTCATGCACGTGGCTTTCCCGCAGGCCCGCAGAGGTGATGCGCAGAAATTGCGCCCTCGCCTGTAATTCCTCGATGCGCGCGCAGCCGCAGTAGCCCATCCCTGAGCGCAGGCCGCCTACAAGCTGCGTCACAAGGTCTGACAGCAAGCCTTTGTAGGGCACGCGCCCTTCGATCCCTTCTGCCACCATTTTGGAAGCCGATTCGCCTTCCTGCGCGTAACGGTCGCCGGAGCCGGCGGTCATGGCGCCAATCGATCCCATGCCCCGATAGGATTTAAAGCTGCGCCCCTGGTAAAGAATCGTCTCGCCGGGGCTTTCTTCGGTTCCGGCAAAGAGGCTCCCGATCATCACCGAGCTTGCTCCCGCAGCGATGGCTTTCGTCACGTCGCCGGAAAATTTTACCCCGCCGTCGGCGATGAGCGGCACTCGCGCATCCTTGACAGCGCGCGAGCATTCGAGAATAGCCGTGATCTGCGGCACGCCCGCGCCGGTGACAATGCGCGTGGTGCAGATTGAGCCCGGGCCGATGCCCACCTTCACGCCATCCACTCCGAGCCGCAACAGGTCCTCGGCGCCCTCACAGGTGGCCACGTTGCCCGCCACGAGATCCACTTCCGGGAACTTCGATTTAATCGCTTTGACAGCTTCGAGGACGCGCGCGGAGTGCCCGTGCGCCGTGTCCACCACAAGCGCGTCCACCTTGGCGCGCACCAGCTCCCCGGCGCGCTCCAGAAAATCTCCCGTCGCGCCGACCGCCGCTCCCACACGCAGCCGCCCGTGAGAATCCTTGGCGGCGTTCGGGAAATTGATTCGTTTCTGGATATCCTTCACCGTAATCAGCCCCTTGAGGTTGAAGTCCTGGTCAACCACCAGGAGCTTTTCAATCCGGTGCTGGTGAAGAATTTTTTCCGCTTCGTCGAGCGTCGTTCCCACCGGCACGGTAATGAGATCATCCTTGGTCATCGCCGTCTCAACCGGAACGTCGAAGCGCGTCTCAAAGCGCAGGTCGCGGTTGGTGAGAATGCCCACCAGCTTGCCGTTCGTCGTGACCGGCACGCCCGAAATCTTGTATTTCTTCATGATTTCAAGCGCGTCGGCGATGCGATTTTTGGGGCCAATCGTGACCGGGTCCACAATCATGCCGCTTTCCGAGCGCTTCACCTTGTCAATTTCCAGAGCCTGCCGCTCAATCGGCATGGTGCGATGAATAATGCCGATGCCCCCCTGTTGCGCCAGCGCTATGGCCAGGCGCGACTCAGTGACCGTATCCATCGCCGAGCTCACGATGGGAATGTTCAGCGGAATGTTGCGGCTGAAAAACGTGCGGGTGTCAGTCTGTGCCGGAAGGACGGAGGATTTGGCGGGCCGC
>DASUKV010000346.1:0-4306 GCA_036278555.1 Terriglobia bacterium | reverse complement strand
ACCGCCGCCAGTACCGTGGCGCAGGAATGCCGCGCCGCAGGATGGCAGGTGGCGATTATTGACTCGCGCCCCTACGGGGGAACCTGCGCGCTTCGAGGCTGCGACCCGAAAAAGGTGCTGGTCGGAGCCGGGCAGGTTTTGGATTGGGTTCAGCGAATGGAAGGCCGTGGCATCAGCGGCGAAAACGTTGCGATTCGCTGGGCGGACCTCATGCGCTTCAAGCGCACTTTCACGGACCCGGTTCCGCAAGAGCGAGAAAAGAATTTCGCCAAAGCCGGCATAGATGCCTTTCACGGCCGCGCGCGATTCACGGGAAAGACCTCGATTCAAGTGAGCGGAGAAACGCTCGAAGCCCGGCGGGCGGTCATTGCTGCGGGGGCCAGGCCGGTGAACCTCAAGATTCCTGGAGAAGAGCTGTTGACCACGAGCGACCGCTTTTTGGAACTCGAAGCGTTACCCCAAAGCATCATCTTTGTGGGCGGAGGATACATCTCATTTGAATTCGCCCACCTCGCCGCCCGCGCCGGGTGCCGCGTCACAATGCTCGATCGCGGGGCCCGGCCGCTTGTGGGATTTGATCCTGATTTGGTAGATCGCCTGGTTGCGAGAACCCGGGAGTTGGGAATTGATCTTGAATTTGGCGCGGCCGTCGAGCGCATCGAAGGCGCGCCCGGACGCTTCACCGTTCATGCGGCGCGGCAAAACCAGAAATTGACCCTGGCGGCCGAAATGGTCGTGCACGGGGCCGGCCGCACGCCCGAAATTGATGATCTTAACCTCGAGGTGGCCGGGGTTGAGCGGGAGCAGCGCGGCGTGAAGGTGAACGAGTATCTACAAAGCCCGTCAAACCCCGCGGTCTACGCCGCTGGAGACGCTGCGGCGAGCGGAGGGCTGCCCTTAACGCCCGTCGCCGGTTACGAAGGGCAAATCGTGGCCGCGAACCTTCTGAAAGGGAATCATCAACAGCCCGATTACCTGGGCGTTCCCACGGTGGTGTTCACGGTTCCCTCGCTGGCCGGCGTGGGCATGCAGGAAAAGGCCGCGCGGGAAAAAGGGCTGCGGTTCAAGGTGAATCAGGGAGACTCTTCCGGATGGTACTCGTCGCGCCGGGTTAACGAAAAGTATTCTGGCTTCAAGGTGCTGATCGAGGAAAAGACGGAGCGCATTCTAGGCGCGCATTTGCTGGGTGAGGAAGCCAGCGAATTGATCAACCTTTTTGCGTTGGCGATTCGCGCTGGAATGGCCGCTTCACAGTTGAAAAGCATGATCTTCTCTTATCCAACGCACTCTTCGGATGTGGCTTACATGCTGTAGTTGCCAGATCTCACTGCAGAGGCGCTGTGTGAGCGCCGAGGCCGTTCGCCGATGGTTCTGCCCGCGGAAACCCTCACCCACCGCTTCGCGGTTCCCCCTCTCCCGCAGGGAGAGGGCTACGATCCGCGTTTTTTCGATTTCAGCCCTCTCCCTCTGGGAGAGGGTGGCCGAAGGCCGGGTGAGGGGGCAAACTGGTTAGCGTTGCTGATGGGGCGCGCTGCCCGGCGAATCAATGCCAAAATCCCACAGGTCCAGATTCAATTTGTTCTGGTCCACCTCGCCCAGGGCGTACTCGCCTGGGGTGAGGGGCTGGCGGGGCTTCAGGCGGTATAGTCCCGGAGCAATCCGCTGGCGGTCGAGGGGCAATGCGCTGCGTGATTCGCTCAGCTTCCCTCGGAGCCCGGCCTCAACGTCTTCCACTTCGCGGTCGTTCTTGCGCTGCTTCAGGCGCAGTAGTTCCAGGTTCGCGCCCGTCTGGTCCGCGAAGTGCGCATAAAAAACGGGATCGGAATTTACGATGCGTACGGCGGCTAGGCGGCCGGGCAGGACCACGAGCGAACGCTTCTTCAGAATCGGCGCGGGCACGGCCAGATTCAGCACGGCGCGCTTCTTGTCTCGAACCAGCGAGCTTTGCGTCTGGATCAGCGTGATCACTCGGGTTCCGCCGTAAACGTAAACGCCTTCCTCCGCCGGCAGTCGCACGCGCGGCGCGATTTGGAAGCCGGCGTTGGGCGGCAACTGATACGCAGCCTCCCCGGCTTTTTTCGCTTCCTCCAGGGTTTTGGCCTGCTGCTCTTTCTTCTCCGTTGCGGCGCGCTTGGTGGCCGCGAAATCAACCAGCGCGAGCGGCACTTCCTCCCATTCCGAGCGCTCGACGCTGTAATAACGCACCCGGTTGCCCTGAATCTGGTAGCTCTTCACAAGTTGGTAGCTTCCGTCTTTAAGGTAGAGCTTGGTTTGTGCCCAACCGGAGCGGGGCACAAAGGCAAGTCCGAGGAGGAGAAGTAAAAGAGATTTACCGGGCCTGGAGAAGGAAAGCGTCACACCCCTATGATACTGAAAAACGAGGGGTGGTCGCCACGGCACGGGGTTTTTGCCGTGGGCCTTTTAGGGGGGCGATAACGGGGTCTAGCCGCCGGCGATCGCGCCGATTACCATGAAGGGTTCCGTTCCCTTGGCGACAGCATCCGGCAGCGGCGCGTCGGGCGGCTCATGGGAAAGGTCCTCTTCGCAGGCGAAGAAGCGCAGGAAAGGCCGCCGCTCGCGCGTGACGTGGTCGCGGATGGTCCCGCACAATACGGGGTAGCGCAACTCCAGCGCGTCAAGCACCGAGCGCTGCGTGATGTCGCCTTCTACTTCAATCTTGACCTCGCCGTCGACGCCCGCGAGCCGGCGTAAATGATAAGGAAGCATCACACGAATCATGAGAGAACCTCTGCTGTAGCGGCGCTCTCTGAGCACCGGTTTTTTAAGCAGGAGAGACCGGCGGCCAGAGGCTGCCGCTACAACATGACGGGAAAAACTCCCGTCATGATAAACATCCGAGCGCAAAGCCCAAAGCGTTACAGACGCCTCTCAGCCGTTCCGCTCCGGCCACACTACCGCTCCCTCCCAGCCCGCAACTTCGCTAGCGTCATCAGGGTGCTGCTCATAGCCCCGGCGGTCGCGGGCCTCGCGGCTCTGCGTCTCAAGACGTTTCAAGTGTTCGCGAAGCGCCCCGCGAACCAGCGCGGAACGGTTCACCCGCGCCCGCTTGGCGGCGGCGGCGACGGCGCCAAGCAGTTTGGAGTCCAGTACAACCTGAATTGTTTCCATACTGCGGAGTCTATTCCACATCCAACTCGACAGCCAACGGCGCGTTCGTACTGCGCACCACATCCAGCACAGGCGGCATCGCTCACGCTAACGTCTGCGCCTCGACGGAGAGTACGGGTGGAAGATCGCGGACGATCGGGAACCAGGCGTCTCCGGCGTCAGCCGAAGCGTACACCTGCCCGCCCGTCGTTCCGAAATAAATGCCGCACTTGTCGAGCGAATCGACCGACATCGCGTCGCGCAGCACGTTCACGTAACAATTCTGTTGCGGCAAACCCTTCGTGAGTTCTTCCCACTCATTGCCCCCTGAGCGGCTGCGGTAAACGCGCAATTTGCCATCAAGAGGGAAGTGTTCCGAGTCGCTCTTGATGGGCACCACGTAGATGGTCTCGGGCTCATGCGCGTGAACGTCGATGGCAAATCCGAAGTCCGTCGGCAGATTGCCGCTCACCTCCTGCCACTGGTCGCCCGCGTTATCGCTACGCATCACGTCCCAGTGCTTCTGCATAAACAGCACTTCCGGACGTGAGGGGTTCATCGCGATGTGATGCACGCAGTGGCCGACCTCGGCGTTCGGATCCGGGATGTATTGCGATTTGAGCCCGCGGTTGATGGGCTTCCAGGTTTTGCCGCCGTCGTCGGTGCGGAAAGCGCCCGCCGCTGAGATGGCGATATAGATGCGGCCGGGGTCGCTGGGATCAAGGACGATGGTGTGCAGACAAAGGCCGCCGGCGCCTGGTTGCCACTTGGGACCGGTACCGTGGCCGCGCAGCCCGGAAAGCTCCTGCCACGAATGGCCGCCGTCCGTTGAGCGAAACAAGCCAGCATCTTCTATTCCGGCGTAAACCGTGTCGGGGTCGGAGAGCGATGGTTCAAGGTGCCACACGCGCTTGAATTCCCAGGGGTGCTGCGTGCCGTCGTACCACTGATGCGTAGTGAGAGGCTTACCGGTTTCAGGCGACGTGTCGTAGACGAACTTGTTGCTCTCACCCTGCGGCATGCCACTTGGCGCCATCGTCACCCCGCCTCCGGGCGCCTCCCAGGTTTTGCCACCGTCATTCGAACGCTGAATCACCTGGCCGAACCAGCCGCTCGACTGCGACGCATAAATCCGATTCGGATCGGCGGGAGATCCCTTCAGGTGATAAATTTCCCAACCCGTAAAGTGCGGACCGCT
>DASUKV010000345.1:0-7524 GCA_036278555.1 Terriglobia bacterium | reverse complement strand
GATGCGGAGGCGAGATGCGGCCGGAAGAATATGCCGATCACTTTCGCCGGTTCTCGGTTTATCTGCGGGCCTTTTCCTTTGGCGGCACTCATCCTTACCTTGTCGCGAGCGGCCCCAATACGAACGATACCCGATGGTCGCGCGGCGTCCTGGACGGAATGGGCCGGTACCGCTTTCCTGACGGATTCTCGATGCACTATTACGACTGGGGAAGGATCAGCACTCCCACGCAATATACTCCCGCCTCGATGAACGATCAGCTTTCTATTTTCTCCAAGATGGAGGAGGCGATTGTCCAACAGCGGGCTTTGATCGACGGCTATGAAAAAGGGCCCAAGATGGGCTTCATTGTTGATGAGTGGGGCGTGTGGGATAAGTCGGTTCCGCAAGAGGAAAAGGAATACGGCCGGTTATGGCAACAAAGCACCATGCGCAGCGCCGCCGGGGCGGGCCTGGGTCTCAATATTTTCAATCGCCAGGCGGACAAGCTCTATATGTGCAACATCGCTCAGATGGTGAACGTGCTCCAATCCATGCTGCTGACGGACGGTCCGCAAGGGCGGCATTGCGTGCGCACCACCAGCTATTACGCTTTTCTCCTCTTCAAACCGCATCGCTCAAAAACCGCGGTGCGGGTTGAGACGACCGACTCGTCGCCGCTCGGTCTTTCGGTTTCGGCTTCTAAGAGCGAAAAGGAACTTGTGATCAGCTTTGTGAATCCTCGTTACGACGCGGATCTCAACGTTGAATGCGCCCTGCGAGCTGCTTCCGCTTCGGGTGGAACGGCGCAGATCCTCCATGACAACGACTATAACGCTTACAACAGCTTTGATAATCCGGACCGCCTTACGCCCAAGCCGCATCCTGTCACGGTGAATGGGTCGAAATTGCAACTGGACGTGCCCCGCATGTCCGTCATCACTGCCACCCTGCAACTGGCGTGAACGGGGATCGCCTATTGATCGGGAGTTTCACCCTGGCGTAGACGGAACTGCTGGCCGGTGATTTCTTCTGGTGGTTCGCCGCTCAGCATGGCCTGCGCCAGAACAAGCTGCCGAGCCTCACCGCGCAAGTGAGGCCACCTTAATCCAAAGACAATTGCGCCGCCCAGGCAGACGATCCCGCCCAGGGCTACCGTTGTGGGAGCGCCGATGCGATTCGCCACCGAACCAGCCACCAGCGCCCCAAAGGGCGCCATGCCCATGAGCATCATCGAGTAAAAGGCCATCACGCGCCCGCGCAGCTCGTCGGGAACCATCGTCTGAATCAAAGTGTTCGAGGAGGCCATCTCGAGCATCATCGAAAAGCCCACCGGTACCAGCAGCGCGACCGAAAGCGGAAACGAGCGCGAGAAGGAAAAAACAATCATGCTGCCGCCGAAGCCGGCCGCGGCATAAGTGATCCAACGGCCCAACCCGCGAATTTGCCGCCGGGCGGCGAGCGCCAAGGTTCCGGCCAAGGCGCCGATTCCCGAAGCGCCCATCAGCCAGCCCAGTCCCTGCGCGCCGCTGTGCAGGACCGTGCCAGCAAAAATGGGCATGAGCACGGAGTAGGGCATTCCCGTGACGCTCACCAGTCCCAGCAGAAGCAATAGCGCGCGAATAGGGCCGGTGCGCAGAACAAATCGAAAGCCTTCCTTGATGCTTTCGAGGCCCGACGCCGCTTGCCGCGCGCGCTCGCGCGGACTCACGACGATCATCAACAATCCGGCGATCACCGCGACGTAGCTGACGCCGTTCACAAAAAAGCACCAGCCTTCGCCGATCGCCGCCACCATCACGCCGGCAATCGCAGGCCCCAGAATCCGGGCGCTATTGACCATTGAAGAATTCAGCGCAATCGCGTTGATCAGATCATCCGGGCTCACCATCTCGACCACAAACGCCTGCCGGGCGGGAACTTCGAAGGCGTTTACAAAACCCAGCAGAACCGCCAGCAGCATGATCTGCCATACCTGAATGTGCTCGAGCAACGTGATGGCGGCAAGAATAAATGCCAGCGCCATCGCCGCCGTTTGGGTTACGACGACGATGCGATGGCGGCTGTAACGGTCCGCCACCATTCCACCGACGGGAGCCAGCAGAAAGACGGGAATCTGGCCCGCAAAACCGACAAGACCGAGCAAAAAAGAAGAACCGGTGAGACGATACACCAGCCAAGCCTGGGCGATTGATTGCATCCAGGTCCCGACGAGCGAAACAATTTGGCCACTGAAGAAGAGACGGTAATTGCGGTGCCGGAGGGCGCGGAACATCGGCGGCAGCCGTGACTTGGTTTGGTGGACCCCACGCTTCATCAATTCACGCTTTGGCTGCTGCCGGGAGGGGTTTGTTCTATTGAGGAATCATCGCTTCACTGCGTTCGCTTGTTCGGATTCGGCCGCAACCTCCTGAGAGGCATCCCCTCCGTTCCGTGAAGGAGCGGCTCCAGACTCCCCGGCGGCCGTAACCGGTGGATTCCAGCGGACGTGTGGCAAAATGGATTCCACCCGAATGCGTGCGGCATTTTGCCTGATCCGCGATAGCATGCTGTCGATCAGAACATCCGAAAGCAGGCGGGGTTCCAAGCCGAGTTCCGTCAATTTCTGATGACGGGCGTGATAGTAATGCTCAGCGGCTTCGACCCTTGGATTTTCCAGGTGCTGCACTTTCACCTTCAGACCAATTTTCTCGCCCTGCCTTTTCACCAGCGCTGCCAACTCCGCAATGCTGAAAATCTCGGTAAACTGGTTAAAAACCCGGCATTCCCCCGGCTGCGGCGGATTCAGGAGCGCGAGCTCGACGCAGCGCAGGGTATCGCGAATATTCAGAAATCCGCGCTTCTGCGCGCCCCGTCCGTACACCGTCAGCGGGATTCCCGCGACAGCTTGCACGCAAAAACGGTTCAGAGCGGTCCCGAAAATCTCATCGTAATGGAAGCTCGTGGCGAGCCGGGCGTCAAGCTCCGTCTCATCGGTTTCAATTCCGTAAACCACGCCCTGGTTGAGATCGGTCGAGCGCAAACTCCAGGCGCGGCAGGCAAACAGGATGTTGTGGCTGTCATGGACCTTCGAGAGATGATAAAAGGACCCCGGCTGCTTGGGGAAGGGCAGCACGTCCCGCCGCCCGTTATGCTCGATTTCGATGAACCCTTCTTCGATGTCGATGTTCGGAGTGCCGTATTCTCCCATCGTGCCGAGCTTCACCAGATGGCACTCCGGCGCGTGTTCGCGCAACGCCCAGAGTACATTCAGCGTTCCGGTGATGTTATTCACCTGCGTCAGCACAGTGTGAAGGTGGTCCATCATCGAAAAGGGCGCCGAGGGCTGCTCGCCATAGTGGACGATCGCTTCCGGCTGAAAAACACGAATAATCTCCCGGACCAGGGGATATTCACAAAGATCCCCCGCCATCAGATGAATCGGGCGCCCGGTCGCTTCGCGCCACAAATTCACGCGCTCTTCGAGCGGCAAAATGGGAATCAACGGCTCCGCATTAACTTCTTTTTCCCAGCGGCGTTTGGCAAAATTGTCCAGCACGCTCACTTCATGCCCGCGGTTCGAGAGGTACATTGCCGTAGGCCAGCCAAGATAGCCGTCGCCCCCTAAGATCAAAACTTTCATAATGTATTTTTTCCTGGTTTTTTCCGAGTGGAAGAATTTAACGGGTGAATGCTCGCGAGGCTAAGAAAATACCGGCTTCGGAGGACATCAAGCAGCAGAAGCTGGCAAAGTGGCTTAAATAATAGCCCCAATTATTTATATATCGGGGCCGCTGAGCGTGGCAAGCGTTTTGACGGCCTGGGTCGAGTGACAAGGGTATTCCTGCGAAGGGCTTCGCCGGTAGGGAAGCGCAGGATAGTGGGCCGGCGCTGGGCGCCAAAAGGGAAGTCCGCTCACACTGGCATCGTTTTGATCTCGGCCAGAATCTCGCGGATCAGCCTTTCTTCGAGGTCCTGCACGGTTTCGGCGGTGAGCGCCGGAGGTGACATCCGGCTGACCACCTTGCGCACGATGGAAGCGACCAGCGCTCCATCGGCCAGCGCCCGGTTTATCTGCGGCTCTGGCCCTCCCGGACTCAAGCCGATTCCTGGAAACGTGTTCTGAGCTTGTTCCGAAGGAGCGAAGGCTTGGGCAAGATTGCCGGCGTTGTTTTCTTCAGTTTCCAGCTTTACTGGAGGCGTTGTGTGCTCTTCCGGGATTTCTGCAGGGGGGTTGCCAGCGGCAAGATGCCCGGCGTCGTAGTCATTTTCGAGAAACACCACTTCGTACGAGGAGAGAGTCTGTCTGGCTGGATCGCTGCTTTCTGGTAATCCCGCTCGATCGAACTCTCCTGCGGAAGTCGGCGATGCGGCGGCCGGCTGTGGGTCCGCCCAGGAAGCCGGGTCCGCATCGAAAAAAACTGCGGGAACATTGTCAGCCAGGTTGGGCGACATTCCATCGCGGCTCGATACCTGCGGCTCAGACTCGCCCGCAAGCCTAGCATTGAGTGTTTCTCCGGCTACTTCGGGAGCGCCCGTGCTTTGCGAAATCGGAAACGAAGTGGGCTGCGGCAAGCTCGCGCCATCCGTAACTGGAGCGTCAGCCTGCGGAGTCCCGGAGGGGAACGCTTCGAAGGGTTCGGAAACTGTTATCAGTGGGGCGGCTGCCGGCGCGAGCGGTGGGAACGGCGCCTTCCTGGTTTCCACAGCGATCTGCGGATTCAGAGTTTCGGCCTCTTCCAGGCATTTCGTGACGGTTGAAACCAATTGCTCGCGGTCGAAGGGCTTTTTGATCGTGCCATCTACCCGCGCGTGAAAACCTCGTTCGTTATCATAAGGATCCGCATCACTCACCGCCAGCAGCACCCGGATGTAGCTGAGTCCCGGCTGGGTTTTGATAAAGTCGCACACCTCATATCCATCTTTTCCAGGCATATCAGCATCCGCCAGCACCACCAGCGGCTTAAGATCGGGAATCTTCCTGATCGCCGCCATGCCATTCGCCACCGTGACCACCTCAAGCCCTTCCTGAGACAAAATCTCGGCGGCTAACCGTTGCATCGTGAGATTGTCGTCCGCGACCAGAACCGTGCGGGGCATCGGCATGTCCATTTACTCCCTGGATAAGTCTCTAATTTATTACCACTCCTTCGCAGGTAAGTCAATCGATGGGAAAGAAGGAGGATTTCCGGCGGTTGCGACACGTTGACCGCGGAGAAAACGGGCCCAACACGCCAGTCAGTGCAGAGAGGCCCTGGTGTTTGCGATCCGTGGTAGGCGGGAGTCTCGGGTCAAATTTGGGCAGGGGAGGGGAGTTAACGCTTCTTTTCCGCTTGCCATTGCCGGTAAAGCTCGCTTTTGGCAACGCCCTGGGTCCGCGCCAAAGCCTTTAACGCATCGCGCTCGCTCAGTTTTTCCTGTCGCATCAGTTTTTCCATTTCCTGGCGCAGAGAGAGCAGCGGTCGCGCGAACTGCCCTTTTTTCGCTGGCGCTTCGGGGGGACCAATGAGCGCCGTGATCTCGCCTTTAACGGCCTTCTTGCCCAGAGAGCCCAGCACTTCTGAAACCGTGCCGCGCAGGAATTCCTCGTGCATCTTGGTGACTTCCCGCCCAATCACCACCGAGCGCTCACCCAGAATTTTGCGCACATCCTCCAGCATCTCGACGATCCGGTGCGGAGCCTCATAAAAGACGAGCGTCTCCGGAGACTCGCGAAGGCCTTCCAGGCGCTTCTGGCGAGCAAGTCTTTTGGCGGGAAGAAATCCAAGAAACCGGAAGTGTTCGAGCGGCAGTCCCGCCGCGACCAGAGCGGCGACGAACGCCGAAGCGCCCGGAATGGGAACCACGGGGATACTGTGCCGGACGGCCAGCTTCACCAGCCGGTAACCGGGATCGGAGATCATGGGCATTCCGGCGTCTGAGACGAGCGCGATGCGGCTGCCTTCCTCCATCAGCAGTATCAGTTCCGGAGCGCGTGTCAGTTCATTGTGCTCGTGATAGCTGATGAGGTGCGTCCGGATGCCGTAATGCTCAAGCAGGACTTGAGTCCGGCGCGTATCCTCACAGGCGATCAAATCCGCTTCCTTCAGTGTGCGGATCGCACGCAGGGTGATGTCCTCAAGATTGCCGATGGGTGTTGCGACAACGAACAATTTTCCCGAGGGATTTGCGCTTGCTGCAGCTTTGGGCGGATTCGCGATCATAGCGGGTCTCAGTTCGGCGAACGAGATAACGCTCGTAGTCTATCAATCGGGTTTCGGCGAAGCAATGCGATTGTGACGGCGGAAGGCAGAAGGCGGAAGGTAGACGGTTGAAAAACCTTTACACCGGCTTTACCTTCGCCGGACAATCCCACCGCCCGCGAAGAAATAAGATGTTGTCTGGGAGGCCGTTTTTATGAATTCGTGGAAACGAAGAGTCGGCGTTCTCGGCCTGGTGAGTTTTACCGGCATCATGCTGTCGTGTACTGCTAATAAGCGCCCGTCGAAAATGGAAACGCTCCTGGCGAATGTTGCCAAGGACGTCGCCATTCCCATCCAGGCGACGGACCGCAAGAATCCCTTCCCCGCCACCCCGGAAAGCATTGAGCGCGGGCGGCGGGTGTACCAACAATCCTGCGCCTTGTGCCACGGCCCTGACGGCCGCAGCGCCACCCAGCTCGGGCGCGACATGTACCCGCCCGCGATGGACTTGAATTCTCCTCATGTCCAGCACTGGAGCGATGGCGACCTCTTCTGGATCGTCAAAAATGGCATTCGCTTGACAGGTATGCCGGCATGGGACGGATCGATTTCTGACGATGACACGTGGAAACTGGCCCGGTTCATTCATGCTCTCCCGCAGATGAAGATGGCATCGAACGCTTCTCCCCAGCCGCACCCAACGGCGAAAAAAGCCGACCTCATTCGCTACGGGCAGATCCTCTACCGCCAGGAGGGGTGCTTCACGTGCCATCGCCTCGATGGCGAGGGCACGAAAGTGGGCCCCGATCTCACCGATGAACGCAAGCGAGGACGGACCGATCAGTGGCTCATCGGGCACTTCAAAAATCCGACCGCTTATTCGCCCGGTTCCATCATGCCGTCGTTTAAGAACTTGCAAGATGAGCAACTCCAGGCGCTCGTGGCTTTCCTGCAGAATCAAAAGGGTTCAAAGAAATAACTGCACTCAGACACGGTAGGGGCGCCGCTTGCTGCGCCCCTGTCCGCCACATCCTATACCGCTTGACGTACTACGCGAGCCGTACTATTCTCTACATGTGATCTGGAGCTTCCGTTCGAAGGAGACTGAGAGGCTTTTTCATTATCATCACAGCCGGCAGTTCAGCGCCTTCGAGAGGGTTGCTTTGCGCAAGCTGCTTCAGCTTCACGCCGCCACAGAGCTGAACGTTTTGGCTTCTCCGCCGGGGAATCGCCTGGAAGCGCTGCGGGGCGGCCGGACAGGGCAGTATTCCATCCGAATCAATGACCAGTGGCGGATCTGCTTTGCCTGGCGGGCGGGTCATGCCGAAGATGTCGAGATTGTGGATTACCACTAAGGAGAAATTAGCAATGAGCAAACCGGAAA
>DASUKV010000344.1:0-5829 GCA_036278555.1 Terriglobia bacterium | reverse complement strand
ACCTGCTGTTCGTGCAAACGGTTGAACGTCTGAAACTGGCGCTCCGCCTCGGCCTTCTTGCCGGTCCGCACTAAAGCCTCGCCGAGATGATAATGGGCGTCCGCAAGATCGGGTTGCGATTGAATCGCCTGGCGGTACTGCGCGATGGCTTCGTCATAACGGCGCTGCTGGGCATAAAGTATTCCCAACTGTAGGCGGGCTTCGGCAAACTGCGGATCGAGCGCCACGGCCCTTTCGAAGAGCCGCTCGATTTTTGGGACATCCGCCGGCTTTGCCTCGGTTCGCGATCCCTTCCAGAGGCTCAGCGCATAGTAGTAAAGCGCCTGCGGGTTGCGGGGCCGCAGCCGGGCGAATCGCGCAAAGCGATCGGTGACGGCCGGAGCCTGAAGCGGCGACGCGTCGTAGATTTTGCCAAGAAACGTGTAAGGCCGGGGATCATCCGGATTGAGATCGATGGCGCGGCAGAAGGAGTCAATTGCCTCCTGATAGTACGTGCGCGAATAAAGCGCGATTCCGAGGCCGATTTCCATTTTCGCCGAGCGCGGGTAGAGTTCGACGCCGCGCTTAAAAACCTGAACCGCGGGCTCGAGCGTATGATGCAGCAGCAGTTCGCTTCCCCAGGCGAAAATGTTATCGGCGCTGGGGTCCATGCGGGCCGCGAGCCCGTACTCTTTCGCCGCCTCGAGATACTGGCCGGATTTTTCCTCAGCGGCGGCAAGCAAGGAGTGAAGATCTGCCTGATTCTGGTAATGCAGCAGGTGTTCGATGCTTTCTCGCGCCTCCCGGTACTTGCCGGTTTTGATCTCCGCAAGCGCCAGGTCGTAGCCATTCGTGTAAGAAGAAGGATTCACCTGCTGGGCCTTGGCCAGCGAGGGAATGGCCAGGGCAAGACGGCCGGTGTGGATATAAAACTCGCCCAGATTATGGTTGGTGTTATAATCCTCCGGCTTAAGCCGCACCGCCTGCTTGAATTCGCTCTCCGCGCGCGCGTTCTGATGCAGGTCCACGAGGTTCGCAGCCAGGTACATGCGGGCTTCCGCGGAGCGGGGCTGCAGGCTGACGGCCTTGGCGAGATAAGGATTCGCTTGCCCAGCGCGATTCTGAGCCGTGCAAACTAGGCCCATTAATTCATTCAACTGAAAATCGTTGGGGGCCTGCCGGAGCAAACCAGTCAAAATCTGTTGCGCCTGATTATATTGATGGTTTTGGAAAAGCGAAACCGCTGCCTGGAACTGCTGGTTCAGCGGCGAAGGGTCCCTTGCCGCGGGCCGTTCCGCGGCTTGCAAAGCCTGTAACGCAAGAGCGGCGAAAAGGCATAAGCCTATGGCTGCTCGCCGCAGGAGTTTGGGTTTCCCTGCCATGTGTCGAATTCTAATCTCCGCTTCGCGGTTTGACAAATCGGGAGGCCTCGCCGGATCATGCAGCGGCATCGTTTCTCAGGTTTCATCGTGATCTTATGTATTGACATTTAGAGAACTTCTGCGCTATACCGGGACCATCAGGTATTTATAGGTGGGTAGGATTTTTACTAATCAAACGGTATTTTAGAGGGATTTCGTAACGGTAATAAAGTTTGAAACGCGGGACCGAGCCATGTTCAGGTGCGGCTCGCGGTATCTTGGGTGTTTCAGGAGAGGCGGAGATGTTCAGACTGGATGCCGACAAGAAGGTGCATTTTTGTGATGGCGTGACGCGGCGCGACTTCCTGCACGCGGGCACGGTGGCAATGCTGGGCCTTACGCTGCCGGAATTTTTCGGGCTGAAGGCTCTCGGCGCGGTCAATCCTAAGAAAGACATTAATTGTATCCAATTAATGCTGGTGGGCGGTCCGAGCCAGCTTGATACCTGGGACATGAAGCCCGAAGCTCCCGCGTCCATTCGCGGCCCCTACAAACCGATCCCTACCAACGTCAGCGGCATCCAGGTTTCCGAGATATTCCCGCGCATGGCCAAGAATGCGGACAAGTTTGCCCTTCTCCGCTCGGTCTACCACACGGCGGCTGCCGTGCACGATACGGGCTGCCAGATGATGCAGACCGGACGCCTGTTCCGGGGCGGCCTGGAGTCTCCCAACTATGGCTCCGTCCTCGATAAGGAGAAAGGACCCAAAGGGGCGATTCCGGCGAACGTTCTGCTGCCGTATCCCATCGGCCAGTTGGGTGGCAATCTGCCTCACGGTGACACAGCAGGCTTTCTGGGCAAGAAATATGATCCTTTTGTTCTGAACGCCGATCCCGCCGACCCCCATTTTCAGGTACCGGACATGCTACCGCCCGATTATATCGCGGCGCTGCGAGTGGACCGCCGCCGGGACTGGCGGAAACTGATTGACAATTCCGTCTCTTACTTTGAATCCAGCCAGGACGCCAAGTTGATGGATTCAACTTTCAGCGAAGCGTATACCTTGATGACTTCTTCCAAGGCTCGCGCGGCATTCCAACTGGATCAAGAGTCCGAAGAAATGAGAAAACGGTATGGCATGAACCGTTTCGGGCAGGGTTGCCTTCTGGCCCGGCGCCTGATAGAAAACGGCGTCCGGTTCGTAACCGTGAACATGTTTGAGACGGTGTTTAACGAGATTACCTGGGATATCCACGGCTCTGCGCCCTTCAGCCCCATCAGCTGCATGGGGAACCTGGTGGGACCGATGTTTGACAACGGATTCACGTCGCTCATTGAGGACCTGCACCAGCGTGGATTGCTGGACAATACGCTGGTGATCGCCACCGGAGAGTTCGGGCGCACGCCCCGCATCAACCCTGCCGGAGGGCGGGACCACTGGCCGCAGTGCTGGACCATTGTGCTGGCCGGAGGCGGCATTAAGGGCGGCCAGGTGGTGGGATCGTCCGATTCGATTAGCGCAGCCCCCAGGGACCGTCCCGTGCAGCCTTCCCACGTGGCGGCGACTGTCTATCATGCGCTCGGGATGCCGATTGATATGATCCTCTCAACCCCGGAAGGCAGGCAAGTTAGGCTGGTGGATCACGGATTTGATCCGATTATGGAGTTGTTTTCGTAATATGCACTGGGTAGCGTGGACCTGCGTTTTTCAGGTTCGCGGCTTGTGCGCGGGATCATCGAAACAGCCGCAGACCTCAAAGGCGCAGGTCTGCGCTACGTTCCGTTGAGCTTGTAATCGCGCTGGAAGGCACTGATGACTACGAAGCGAGGGAGATGGAATGGTGATGGATGCTCTTAACAGGCGGGGCCTTATTTTCATCCTGGTGTTGGCAGTGGCGGCAGGGAGCGCAGCTTCTTTTTTAAGCGCGCAGTCCGGCGAAGCTTCGCAAACTGCTCCCTACCATAGCTTCGATAAGTCCGAGAGCGCAGCCCGAAGCTGGAACAACCATCCCAAGCAGCCGATCGCTCCCGTCGCGGCGCATGCCACGGCAAAGGCCTCGTCCCTGACGGGCATCAAGATTCTGCCGTCCTCGATGTCGCTTGCAATTCCGCGCTTGAATCAGCGGGTGGTCGTCGAAGGAATTTACGCCGACGGCCATGAGGCGGACCTGACGGACGAAGCAAAAATCAAATCATCGGATCCCGCTATTGCAGCGGTTGATAAAGATGGATTTGCCCACCCGGAAGGCAACGGGCACGCCACGATCTCGGCATCGTTCAAGACTTTCCATGCGTCTGCTCCCCTCGTCGTGACGAACTTTACTACTCCTTTTGTCTGGAGCTTTCGCAATCATGTCCTGCCCGTGATGACGAAGATGGGCTGCAACTCAGGACCGTGCCACGGGGCGGCGGCCGGGAAAAATGGATTCAAGCTGACGCTGCGCGGTTACGATCCCCTCACCGATTATTACACGCTGACCCACCAGGCGATCGGGCGGCGAACCGACCGCATGGAACCCGCGAAGAGCCTGATTCTTCTGAAGCCCACGCTCACCATCGCGCACGGTGGGGGCCAGCGTTTCCCGGTGGGCTCACCGGAATACAAAGTCATCTCCGGCTGGATCGCCGCCGGCATGCCTCCGCCAAAAACCTCGGACCCGCAGATTACGGGCCTGACGGTTCTTCCCGGCGAGGCTTCGCTCGTTCCCGGCGCCAAGCAGCAGATGGTGGTGCTGGCGAAGTTTTCCGATGGCCATACCGAAGACGTGACCCGCTGGGCGAAATACTCGAGCGGTGATGAAGGTGTGGCCACCGTCGATCCCCAGGGCTTGGTCACCATGCACGGTTACGGTGAGGCCCCGGTTACGGTTTGGTATTTGAGCCACGTCACGTTTGCCCGCATGCGGATTCCCTACCCTTACGACATCCAGGAAGCCGTCTACCGCGACGCGCCACGGCACAATTACATCGACAATTACATTCTCACCCATCTTAAGGCGCTGCATATTCCGCCCTCCCGCCCGGCAACGGACGCGGAGTTCATCCGCCGCGCCTACCTGGACGCGGCAGGCATCGTGCCCACACCCAAGGAAGTTGAAGCGTTCCTCAAAGACCGCTCGCCCAACAAGCGAAATCACTTGATTGAGGCGCTGATGAAGCGGCCGGAGTTCGTGGATTACTGGGCCTACAAATGGTCCGACATGCTCCTGGTTTCGAGCAACAAGCTTTCCTACGCCGAGATGTGGAGTTACTACGACTGGATTCGCCAGAACGTCGCCGAGAACACCCCCTGGAACAAGTTCGTTGACGAGATTGTGACCGCGAGTGGGAATACGCTACAGAACGGTGCGGCGAATTACTGGGTGATTCACCGCGATCCCATCGAAATCTCTGAAAACATGACCGAGGCGTTCCTCGGCATGAATATTACCTGCGCGCACTGCCACAATCATCCCCTCGCCAAGTGGACCCAGAAGGATTACTTTGGCATGGCGAACCTGTTTGCGCGCGTGCGCCTGAAGATGGGCGCGCCCGGCACTTCCAGGCCAGGCGTCGGCCCGATCTTCAAGGATGTGACGGTTTATTCCGGGGCCAGAGGCCAGTATACCGATGAGCGCTTCTCGCATCCGCTTCCTCCGAAACCACTCGGCGCAAAGGCGCTCCCGATGGACACGACGCAGAACTTGCGCCAATACTTTGCCTCGTGGCTGACTTCCTCCAAGAACCCCTACTTCGCGCGCGCCATCGTGAATCGCGTTTGGAGGAACCTGATGGGTGAGGGACTGGTCGAGCCGGTTGATGATATGCGGGCCACCAATCCGCCTACGAATGAAGCGCTCCTGAACGCGCTCGTCAAGGACTTTGTGGCGCACAACTTTGACGTCGATTACCTGATCCGAACCATCATGGAATCAGCCACTTACCAGACCGCTTCGGCGCCAACCAAAGAAAATATCGTGGATCAGAAGTATTACTCGCATTATCTGATCCGGCGCCTGCCCGCCGAGGTCCTTTTAGACGCCCTTTCCTCGATTACCGAGGTTCCCGAGCAGTTTGGCGGCTATCCCAAGGGTACAAGGGCCTTGCAATTGCCGGATACGGCTGTGAAGTCTTATTTCCTGACGGCTTTTGGCCGGCCCATCCGCGAACAAACGCAGGAAAGCGAGCGCAGTTCCGTGCCAACGATCACCCAGGCGCTCCACATTATCAACGGCGATACGCTGAACACTAAGTTGCGCGCGAAGGGTAACGTACTGGATCGTCTGGTTAAAGCTGGTGATTCAGATCCGCAAATTGTCAAATACCTCTACTTGGCTGCCTTCAGCCGCTATCCCACTACCACAGAATTAAACACGCTGGTAGGACACTTGCGAGCGGCAGAAACACAGAAGGTGAAAGGGGAACAAGAGAGCCCCCGCCGTGCCGCCTTGGCGGATTTGACCTGGGCCATGCTCACCAGCAAGGAATTTGTGTTCGAGCATTGACGCG
>DASUKV010000343.1:0-2796 GCA_036278555.1 Terriglobia bacterium | reverse complement strand
TACTGTCCGGCAATCTCCGGCGCCGATCGCTGCATCACGAGTTTATGCAAATTGCGCACGTCGCCCTCGGAAATCGGCGCGCTCTGCCGCGCCATTTCGCGCACGTAACGGATGGCGTCATAATGATCGAGCGCCTCCAGGTGATCTTTAAGCGGCTTTCCATTGATCGTCACTCCTTTTTCAATGACGAGCGTCGTTTCAACCGGACTGAGGGTGTTACCCTCGATGGCGTTCGATGTGTAGGTGAGCTCGATATCGTAATAGTGCTCAAGATCGGCGAGCGCCTTGATTGACAAAGGGCGTAATTCATCGAGCTGCTTCTTCTTCGCGGCAATCGAGGCCAATAGTTCACTCATCGGTTCTTCTCTCGCTGCCGCCAGTTTCACAGGGAGGCTCATCAACTGCTTCCACCCGCTCCGACAGGGGCCGAAGTGGAATCGTCATGCGCCACGGCCGCCGCCTCCGCAGTTTTTTCTCTGGCATCGAGAGGCAGCGTAATGCGGAAGCGCGCGCCGTGGTTCAACTCGCTTTCGGCTTCAATCGTGCCGCCGTGCTGGCGCACAATCTGGTGGCAAATGGCGAGCCCCAATCCCGCCCCGGTCCCCATCTTCTTGGTGGTGAACATCGGATCAAAAATGTGGTCCAGGGTTTCCGGGGCGATGCCTTCGCCGGTATCTTCCACCTCAACCGCCAGGCTTTCACCCTCGCCGTTCGCGGGAAAAAGCAGGCGAACATGAAGCGCGCCGCCTCGGGGCATGGCGTCAATGCTGTTGTTGATCAGGTTCAGGAAGACTTGCTGGAGATAACCCACATCGCCATAGACGCGCGGACAGCGGTCGCAAAAGTCCGCGTGCACCTTAATCTTCCTCAGTTCCAGCGCGGGCGAGGAGAGCATCACCGATTCTTCGAGAACCCGGCGCAGATTCACCGGCTCGAGGCGCAGATCAAACTTCCGTGTCCAGGAAAGTAACTGCTTCACGATCCGCACGATGTTATCGATCTGCTTTTGAATGATTTGCAGCCGCCGCCGGTCGGTGGTCTCGCTGGCCGACTTCTGCCGGGCCATGAGTTGCACGTGGCCGGAGATGGAATTCAGCGGCGTGCCGATTTCGTGCGCCAGGCTTGCCGCCAATTGCCCCGCCACGGCCAGCCGCTCCGAACGCGCGAGGCTCTTCTGAGTTTCAAAAAGCTCTTCGTTGATGCGCGTCAGCTCTTCGTTGCGCTGCTCGAGCTTCAGCGTGGCGTCCCGGATCATGCGGGCAAGCTCGTTGTTGAAGTTCTCAATCCTCTCGAGCATCCGGTTCAGGTGACCGGCAAGTTGGCCGAACTCGTCCTCACTGCCTCTCTTCGCGCGAACGTTCAGGCTGCCGCCCTCTGCGGCCTTCATCACGCGGATCATGTCCTTCACCGGCGCCCGGACGCTTTTAAGGAAGAAGCCGTGGATCACCGAAATCAATACCACCAGGCTGAAGAGCATCAGCAGGAAATTGCCTTCCACAATCGCCTGGGTAATCACGTTTGAGCGGAGCTTCGAGAGAGTAAGAATCAGGCAGCCCGTGGATTTCCCCTGGTCGCGCAGAGCGGTCGAAATGATCCAGGATTTTCCGTCCGGCGTTTCAATGGAATACTGGTCCGGTCCGGCGCGCTCGAACTCCTTAAGGTGGCTGTTGGCCCAGCGGGGATCATTGATCTCAGCGATCGAGTCCAGTTCGCGGTGGCTATCCTTGGGCTCGGTTGAGGCAAGTAAGGGGTGGCTGCCTTGGTGAAGGTAAACATCCGCCTGGCTCACACCGGGGATGTCATGCTGCATCTGGCGCAGGATGCGTTCCAGTTTCTGCGGGTTTGCGAGCGCCTGCTCGTTCACCAGGTTGTGCGCGGCCAGCCTTGCCTGGGCCAGAGCCCTCCGGTAAACTTCCTCTTCCACCGGCTGCCGCGTGAGCAGCATGGCGATGAAGGTTGAGACCGCCAGCAAGCAGACCACCGCGACCACAAAAACGATGATAATCTTGGTTTGAAGGCCGAGTTGCCGGACGGACTCAGTCGGGTGCATTGTGGGGCATTCTAGCAGCAAGTGGGGCAAAAAGCAACACTCAACAACTTGTGTTAAGCCGCTTATCCGCAATGGCTTAGGAGGGTAGTGGCGCTCCTGCCGGGGACGGGAGCGGATCGTCCGTCAGGAGAGGTGTGGCGTGGAAAACTGGCAAATAGCTGCCGTATTTGAAGAAATTTCTAACCTTATAAGGATTCTCCAGGAGGACCCCAAGTGGCAGTTCAAGTCCGTCGCGTATGACCGCGCCAAGCGCGCGATTGAAAGCTATCCTGAGCGGCTGGAGGATATCGCGCGCGACCCGAACCGCAAACTCACCGATATCCCCGGAATCGGTGCCGATCTTGCCAAGAAAATCACGGAACTGCTTGAGACAGGGCGGTTGGAGTATCACCAGGCGCAGCTCCAGAAAGTCCCTCGCACGCTGCTGGAATTGCTTCAGTTACAGACGGTAGGACCCCAAAAGGTGAAGCTTTTTTATACTGAACTCAACGTCCAGTGTGTGGATGACCTCGAAGCTGCTGCTAAAGCGGGGCGCCTGCGCGGGATGTCCGGAATGAGCGCCAAATCCGAGGAAAATATCCTGAAAGCTATCGAAGTCTACCGGAGGGCGGCGGGGCGCTTCCGGTTGGATGTGGCTTACGAAACCGCGCAGGAGCTTTCGAAATACCTGCACGAATTGAAATCGGTCGAGCAGGTGACGGCGGCGGGCTCGCTCCGGCGCGGGCGCGAGACGGTGGGCGACCTGG
>DASUKV010000342.1:0-6383 GCA_036278555.1 Terriglobia bacterium | reverse complement strand
AAGCGCAAATCGCGATACGCGATGCTGGCGCTCATCATCGGGTCCAATCTGCCGGATGCCGATATCGTGACCGCGCTCCACGGCGGCGTCGATTACCTGAAGAACCATCGCGGCATCACGCATTCCTTGCTGGGACTCACCGTGCTGGCCGTGATTCTCGCTTGCATCCTCTATGCGGTTGGCCGCAAAGTCTCTCCGCGAAAGAATTCTCCGCCGCTCAGCCTGAAATGGCTTTTCATCGTTTGCTGGATTGCGACTGCGGTTCACGTCCTGATGGATTTCACCAACCAGTACGGCGTCCGTCCGTTCCTTCCCTTCAGCGGACGCTGGTACGCCTGGGACATCATGCCGATTGTGGGCCCGTACCTGCTCGTCATTCTCATCCTGGGCTTGGGCTTGCCCGTGCTGCTCAGGCTGGTCAGCCAAGAGATCGGAGCGAGCAAACGCGCTTCGAAGACCGGAAGAACGGGAGCTATCGTTGCCCTGTGCGCGATGGTGGCGCTGTGGGGATTAAGAGATTTCGCTCACCGCCGCGTGCTCAGCATGCTTGATTCGCATGCCTACGATCAGCAAAATCCCCGGCGCGTGGGAGCATTTCCCTCGCCGTTGAGCCCCTTTGAATGGACCGGCGTAGTGGAAACGAGCTCCGCCTATTACCTCCTGGATGCGAACGCGCTGGCGGGCGATGTGGAACCGTCCACCGCCCAGATGCTCCGCAAACCGCCTCCCTCGCCCGCGTTGACCGCCGCCGAACACGCTGCCGCCGCGAAGGTCTTCCTGAATTTTGCGCGGTTCCCCTGGGCGATGGTCAATGCGACGCAGGAAGGGTTCGAAGTTTACATTCGGGATTTACGATACGCTTCACCACGGTCAAGCGAGTGGGGCTTCGTGCTGGAGATTGATCTGGATCAATCGCTACGGGTTCAGCACGCATCTTTCAGTTTTCGGAGGGCGAAGCCGGTTTACTGAGGCGGAATCTCGTTTGCCAGTACCGTGTGGCGTAAGTTCGGGCCAAGATGACAAGGAAGCAAACGTCCGGTTTGGCCCCTCACCCGGCCTTCGGCTACCCTCTCCCACGGGGAGAGGGCTGAAATCGGAACCCGTAGCAACTCCTTTTCGGGAGGGTCGCCAAAAAAATAAGGATCGCGGCCCTCTCCCTTTGGGAGAGGGGGGACCGCGACGCGGTGGGTGAGGGTGACAGTCGGCAGTTTCACTCGTTTCCTTCGCGCAGAGATATAACGGGTATCTGTGTCACGAAGTACTACGCGTCGGCCTTCGACGCTTTCTCCACCCGCAGGTCGCGGCCGTCCATCTCTTTCGGCTGTTCCGCTTCCATCACGCCCAGCAGCGTCGGCGCGACATCCGCGAGCGCGCCGCCATCCCGCAGGCGGGTGGATTTTCCTTGCTCGGAAATCAGGATGAAGGGCACCGGATTCGTAGTGTGCGCGGTGTGGGGGCCGCCGGTGGCAGGGTCCACCATCAACTCCGCATTGCCGTGGTCAGCGGTGACAAACAGGACGCCGCCTTTGGCGCGCACAGCTTCATAAATCCCGCCCAGGCACCCGTCCACCGTTTCCACCGCCTGGATCGCAGCCTCCAATTTCCCGCTGTGTCCCACCATGTCGGCGTTAGCAAAATTGACAATCAGCACGTCAAAAATGCCATCGTTCACCGCTTTGACGACTGTATCCTGAATCCCCGCGGCGCTCATCTCGGGCTTCAGATCGTAGGTCGCAACCTTGGGCGAAGGGACCAGGATGCGCTCTTCACCAGGGTAGGCCTTTTCCACGCCGCCGTTAAAAAAGTAGGTAACGTGCGCGTATTTTTCGGTCTCCGCCACGCGCAGATTTCGAAGGTTCATCTCCGCCAGAAGCTCTGCCAGAATATGACTTAGCTCCTGTGGAGAGAAGACGTAGGGCAGCGTGAACGTTTTGTCATACCGCGTCATGCAAAGGTAGCGGAGTTTTTCCGGAAAATTGCGTCGCGGAAAAGTATTCAGATCAGCCTGGGTCAGGGCGCGCGTCATTTGCCGGGCGCGGTCGGCGCGGAAGTTAAAAAACATGACCGCATCACCAGACCGGATCGTCGCAACAGGCTCCTTGGACGCGCCGGTGATCACGACGGGGGGCATAAATTCATCCGTCAGCCCCTCGTTGTAGAAGTCCGTGGCGGCGGTGACCGGATTGTGCGCCGGATGTCCTTCGCCATTCACGATCGCGTCGTAAGCCTTCTGGATACGGTCCCAGCGGTTATCGCGGTCCATCGCGTAGTAGCGGCCTGTGATCGTCGCGATTTGCCCAACGCTGTACTCGCGCATTTTCTGTTCGAGCGCCGCAAGGTATTTGGCGCCATTGGTGGGCGGCGTATCGCGGCCATCCATGAAAGCGTGCACGAAAACGTTTCGCACACCCTTCTCCTTGGCCATTCGCAAAAGGGCGTAAAGGTGCTCCTGGTGCGAATGTACCCCGCCATCGCTGAGCAATCCGAGAAGGTGAAGGCAGCTTTCGCGGGCGTGCTCCATCAGTTCCACAAGCTGCGGCTTCTTGAAAAAATCACCGCGCCGGATGGACGCGTTGATGCGCGTAATATCCTGGTAGACGACGCGTCCCGCGCCAATGTTGAGATGGCCCACCTCGGAATTTCCCATGAGGCCGTCTGGCAATCCGACGCGCTCGCCCGAAGTCGAAACCAGCGTCGAAGGATATTCCTTAAGCAGCCGGGAATAGTTGGGTGTCCGGGCAAGGGCGATGGCGTTCGCCTCGCGCTCCGGGCGGTAGCCCCATCCGTCCAGGATGGTGAGTACGATGGGTCTGGGTCGTGGCATGGGTTCTCTCTTTTTTACTAGGTCTAAATTGAAATGGCTCTGCGAAGAGGGCCAAGAATTGAAGACGCGCACCCGAGCCAGCAAGCAAAGTCAGGATGGCCGGGCGGCGGTTTGACTGGCCGCAAGGCCTAACGGCTCCGCGGCATCGCGCATGGCTTGAATACAGAAGGCGATGTGATCCTCGATCGGCACGCCCAATTCTTCGGCGCCGCGGCGAATATCCTCGCGGCTCACCGAACGCGCAAAGGCTTTATCCTTCATGCGCTTCGTCACCGATTTCGGCTCGAGGCTCTGAATCCTGTCCGGCCGCACCAGCGAGCAAGCAGTGATAAATCCCGCCAGCTCGTCACACGCAAAAAGCGCCTGTGCGAGGCGGGTATCGCGCGGCACGCCAGAATAATCCGCATGGCCCAGGATTGCCCGCCGAATGTCTTCGTTAATTCCCCGCTCTTTCAGAATCTCACTGCCCTTGAGCGGATGGTCCGGGGCGTTGGGATAAATTTCGTAATCAAAATCGTGGATCAGGCCGGCGCAGCCCCACCCTTCTTCATCCTCGCCGAACTTGCGCGCGTAAGCCCTCATGCACGCTTCGACGGCCATCGCGTGCTTCCGCAAGCTGTCGCTTTTGGTGTATTCGCACAATAAATCCCACGCCGCCTGCCGGTCCATTCGGTTCTCCTTCGGCTCAACGCTTGATTATACTCTATCCTTTTCGCAAGGACTTCGAGAGCACGAAAGCAAATGCTGCGCTACAATCTACCGAGGATTGGAATTTGCCGTGACCGCTTACCCTAACGGGCTCGAAGCCTCCCCCGACGCAGCAACGGGGCGCCGAAAAACCGGCGGACGGAGACCAGGTTCGGTTTCGGCTTTATGGGTGCACCCTGTGGCTTCGCCGCTTGCCTTGCGGAAGGGCTTTGCCCTTCCGCACGCCCGTAGCCGCCCCCAACCTGTTCCCGCTGGGCGCGAAGGCTGAGCCTTCGCGCCCAGCGGGAACGTTAGATATGGCGTTTTTGCCCGGAAAGCCAGAGGCTTTCCGCAAAGCGAGCGGCAAAGCCGCCTTCTATCTCGCTGATCTAGACAGCCCTGAACGGAGATCACCCATCATGCAGGAACCGCACAAGGCTTACTCCACGGGGTCCAGAGGCCCCACGGGTCTAGGAGCTGTGGGGTTTGCCGTCGGCATTCTGATCTTTATCGTGTCGTGCTTCGCCGCCCGCTGGGCCGGCGACGCAGCCGCCTACGCGTCTTTTGTGGGTATTTTACTCACCATGATGTCACTGGCGTTCGGATAATTGTCATCTCCGCTGCGCCGCGGTGGAAAAAGATTTCCCGTTGACAACCTGAATCGATGTTTTACAATGGGCAGGTTCGGAACCAAGGTGGCCCATTCGACACGCTCCGCGACATTGCTTACAACCTCTTTGCCGGGCATCAAGGCGTTTTCACGCGGCAAGGTCCGGGATATCTACGAGCTGAGCAACGACCGGCTTCTGATCGTGGCCACCGACCGCCTCTCAGCGTTTGATGTTGTGATGGCGGAGGGTGTTCCCGATAAAGGGCGCGTTCTGACCCAGCTTTCGACTTTCTGGTTCGGAATGCTCTCGGACGTTTGCCGCAGTCATTTTCTCACGGCGAGCACCCGCGACTACCCTTCGGAGCTTCACCCGTACACGGAAGGGCTTTCCGGACGCTCGATGCTGGTACGGAAGGCCCGGCCCTTTCCGGTTGAATGCGTGGTGCGGGGGTATCTCGCTGGATCCGGCTGGAAAGACTATAAAACCACGGGAGAGATTTGTGGCATCCGGCTTCCCGTCGGGTTGGTCGAATCGTCAAAGCTCGAAGAGCCCGTATTCACGCCAGCGACGAAAGCCGCCTCAGGGCACGATGAGAATATTTCCTTCTCGGAAATGGCGTCGCGAATCGGCCAGGAATACGCGGAGAAGCTGTGCCGCCTGAGTCTGGTGCTCTATGCCCGCGCCAGGGACTACGCCGCAAAACGCGGTATTATTATCGCGGATACGAAATTTGAGTGGGGTCTTTATGGGGAACAGATTCTGTTGATTGATGAGGCGCTGACGCCCGATTCCTCCCGCTTCTGGCCCCAGGAGGGTTACCAGCCGGGCCGGCCGCAGCCCTCGTTTGACAAGCAGTTCGTTCGTGATTATCTCGAATCGATTCGGTGGAACAAGAAGCCGCCCCCGCCGCCGCTGCCGCCGGCAGTGGTGAAGCAAACGAGCGAAAAATACCGGGAAGCGCTTCGGCGGCTGTCTGGGCGTGATCTTTATTGACTGGGATCACAACTTGCAACGATATCTCGTGTTGTCGCGGCGTCTCCGGCCGGCGGCTTTTCGCCATCACGATAATTTGTAGCCATCAATAGCCGACCCTGTCGCGGGTCCGCTCTTCACGATATGGGAGCATGGAATTGGGTCGATTGGGTTCTGGCCATCATCATCGTACTCTCGATTGTTCCGGCGGTGCGGAAGGGGTTCGTTCGAGAGCTGATCTCGCTCGCGGCGGTAGTGATCGGCCTGGTCCTGGCGGCTTTGGAGTATCCCCGGGCCGCCGGCTGGTACGAGGACCTTACAAAATCGCACGAGATCGCGCTGGCGGCGGGCTTCCTCACCCTCTTCGTGGCCGTGCTCGTGGCGGGCGCGGTGATTTCGGCTGCCGCCCATCTGCTCGTCAGAACGGCGGGGGTTGAATGGTTTGACCGCTTCCTGGGAGGAATCTTTGGGTTCATCCGGGGCGTCATCATTGACGCCATCCTGCTCATGATCCTGATGGCTTTCGCGATTAAGCCCGCGGCGGTGAGCCGATCGTATCTGGCGCCCTATATTTCAACCGGGGCGCGGGCCATCGCCGTGGTGATGCCTCAGAATTTGAAAGATCATTTTTATTCGGGTTTTGAGAAGTTCCGGCAAGCAATAATGGAAAGCACCCAGCGCGGCGCGAGTTCCAAAGGATCTTCTCTATAGAATTCGGGAGTTCTGCCGTGAAAGATCAGCTAGACGCCCTCATCAATCAGATGGTCGAGCACGGCGTTCATTACGAAGACGCGATGAGCGAATTCCAGAAGCGCTTCATCAAGAAGGTGCTCGACAAACACAATGGCAACAGGTCAAAAGCCGCCCAGATTCTCGGTATTCATCGCAACACTCTCAGCCGCAAGATGGATGAAGTCTCAGTAAACCACCAGCCTAAACGCCGCAAACGCACTCGCGCCGGCGCGAAGTAAGCCGCTTCCCTCCACCTCGGTTTGTAGCGCAGCGTAGCCGCAACCCAATCCAACTGTCATTCTGAGTAGCTAAGCGGTCCTGAGCGTAGCGAAGGAAGAATCTCTGTATTTGAAAAAAAGCAAAGTGAGGATTCTTCGCGGTCGCTCAGGTGGTAGCCACGTCATGATTTTCATGCCGTGGGCTTTTTCCCGCCCAGACACCCACGAAAACAAAAGCTGTGTCGTGGCTACCCTTGCTCATCACTTGTCACTGCTTTTTCACTCGTACCTTAGTGCCTGCGATTGGCCCCTCACCCGGCCTTCGGCCACCCTCTCCCG
>DASUKV010000341.1:0-9417 GCA_036278555.1 Terriglobia bacterium | reverse complement strand
GTTGGTGTCTATTGCATTAATACTGTCCGCTGGCTCACCGGCCTTGAACCCGTGGAAGCCACCGCTTACTCCTGGACGGTGGACCCCTCGCGGTTCAATGAAGCCATCGACGAGAACATGAGCTTCCAACTGATCTTTCCGGAAGGGCTGGCCCTTCAGGCGACGGCGAGCTTCGGTGCCGCGCAATCGTCATTTCTTCATCTTCAGGGTGAAAAGGGGTGGGCAGCGCTCGATCCGGCCTTTGCCTATGACGAAGAACGGCGGCTTTTCGGCAAGACCAATGGCCGATGGATCCGGAAGGTTTTCCCGCAGATGGACGAGTTTTCGCTTGAACTCGACGCTTTTGCGGAGTGTATCCTCGGTGGGCGCGATCCTGAGCCGGACGGCGTTCAGGGGCTGCGCGACGTGGCCGTGATCGAGGCCATCTATCGAGCCGCGCGCGACCATCGTGCTGTTCCCATTACCCTGCCTCTGTAGCGAATCCGAACTGTTTTGGCGGGCCAAACGGCGGGTGTTGCTGCGCCCCTCGGTAGGATGCCGACGCGACCGCGTCCGACCTCGATTGACATCGATTTCCCTTTCGGCTAGGCTCACAACACAAGAGATTTCAAAGACGGGAGCAAGAGTTTTCGGTGAAAAATCGTACAACGGCTGGATTTCCTTTAATTTTGGGAATGCTATTCACTTTGAGCATTTCGCTAAATGGGTGGGCGATTCAAAATTCGCAACCTCAGCAACCACCCTCGAACCCATCGAACGCGCAGCAGAATCCGCCTCCAGCTTCCAATCAACCTGCTCCTGCTCCGCCCGCAAGCGCCCCCCAGGGGGTGTCTCCCGCTCCAGCACCAGGGAATGCTCCCAGCGCGACTCCCGCCCCGCCGACGGCGGAGGAAACCCAGGCTTATATGGCGATGCAGAAGGAAGCGAACCCGGACACGCAACTGCAAATGGTGAAAGATTTTGAGCAGAAGTATCCCAGCAGCGTGCTCCTGAGCGACGTTTATTTCTTCGGGGCCAGTGCTTCCGAGCAAAAGAACAACGTGCCACAGGCTCTGGGCTACGGTGAGAAGAGCCTGAAGCTGCATGCGGATAACCTGCGTAGCTTAATCCTGATGGCGAGCTTGCTGCCGATTCCCCAGGCGTTGCAGGGATCGGATTCGCAGAAGGAGCAGCAACTAGACCAGTCCGAGAGTGATTCCCAGCACGCCTTGCAACTGCTCGGCAAGCTTCCCACGCCGGCAGGGACTTCCGAGGACCAGTTCAAGAAATCGAAGTCGATGATTGAGGCGCAGCTCCATGCGGCGATGGGGATGGCGCACCTGGAAAAAGCGATCCTCGCGGTCAAGGATCAGGCTCCGCCCGAGCTCGCGGCGGACAAGAAATCGCAATCGCAGGAGTCTGACGCGGGACCGAATGAGGCGTTACGGAGTTATCAGCAGGCCCAGAATTACGAACGGCAAGGGCGGATTGATGATGCCATCGGCGCCTACACTCAGGCCGCTCAGGAGGGCCAGGGTACTGACATCGCACAGTACGCTAACAATATGGTTCAGCAATTAAATACAGAAAAAACCGAGCTTGCCGCCGCCGAGCAGGAATTTAAAGCCGCAATCGCCAGCCCCCAGCCAAATCCTCAAGATTACTACCGGCTCGGTGAAGTCTACGTGCGCGAGGCGAAGCTCGATGATGCGATCAACGTCTTCACCCAGGCCGCGCAAACCGGCCAGGGCACGGTATTGCAAAGGTACGCCGACGGCATGGTGCAGAAGTTGAAGGCGGCGAAGGCCAAAAACGCCCCGCCCCCGGCCTCGCCCTCGCCTTCGCCGGCCGCAAAGCCGCAATGAGCCGCAGCGGTCAAGGTTTTTTCCGGTAGTCTCCGGGCGCCCTTCGCGCGTCGTCCATGGCCAAACCTTCCCTTGAGAAGCTTCAAAAGCTGATTGATTATCACTTCTGCGAACCGAGTCTCCTTTCTGAAGCGTTGACTCACGCCTCATTTGCGCGTGAAGCTTCGCGCCAAGTGCGGGATAATGAACAGTTGGAGTTCCTGGGCGATGCGGTGCTGGGCTTTGTGGTCAGTTTCCGGCTGGCGGACGCATTTCCAGAGTGCCCGGAGGGCAAGCTATCGCGAGCGCGGGCTCGCCTGGTGGCCGCGGAGCATCTGAGCAAGATCGCGGCGGGCCTGGATTTGGGAAGCTATCTCCGCCTCGGCCACGGGGAAGAGAAGACCGGGGGTAGAACCAAATCGCGGCTGGCGGTGAATGCGCTGGAGGCGGTGGTGGCCGCCATTTACCGCGATGGGGGTTTACGGGCTGCTCAGCGGTTCATCAGCCACTTCATACTTCCGCCGGATCTTGTACGCGCCCGCAACGAGCTTTTCACGGTAGATTACAAATCCGCGTTGCAGGAACACCTGCAAGCGTCCCGTGGAGCGTCAGCTTCTTATCGCATTGTGGCGGAGAGCGGGCCGGAGCATCGCAAGACCTTCCTGGTGGAGGTGGCAGCACTCGGCTCTGCTGCCCGCGGAAGCGGCGAGAGCAAGAAGCTTGCGGAACAGGAAGCGGCACACATGCTTTTGGATTCCCTGGAGGAAAGGAAAGACCTGGTCCATGAGTGAGCGCCGCCCGAAATCTTCAACGCGAGACACCTTCGAATCGCTGGTCATTACCGTCATCCTGGCCATCTTTGGAACCACTTTTGTCGTCCAGGCGTTTAAGATCCCTACCGGCTCGATGGAAAACACGCTGCTGATTGGCGATCACCTGCTGGTAAATAAGTTCTGCTTCGCGGATCAGCCGGGCTGGATGCGGCATGTGCTACCGTATCGCGGCATCCATCGCGGAGATATTCTGGTATTCAAGTATCCTTCCACGGAGGCGCAGCAGGAGCCGGGAACGCATTTTGTGAAGCGCGTGATTGGAGTGCCCGGGGACCACATCCGCATTGTCAACCGGCACGTGTACGTGAACGGCGTCTTGTCAAAAGAGCCCCACGTGCATCACACGCACGTGAACCAGCCGTGGCCGGGCGATGATTATCCGTTGCCGTCTGGAGAATACCTGCCAAGTTCCACGCTGAGTTGGGATGAGACGCAGGCTCAATACATCAAGAACGGAGAGCTTGTCGTGCCGCCCAACGATTACTTTGTGATGGGCGACAATCGCGAGGATAGCTGGGACAGCCGCTTCTGGGGATTTGTGCCGCGCAGTCTGATTTCGGGCCGGCCGCTGCTGATTTACTGGTCCTACGAAACGCCGCAGGGCGCTTACTTGCGCACGTCATTCGCGGACCGCGTTTCTCAGACAACGAGCATGGTTGTGCACTTCTTCACCAAGACGCGCTGGAGGCGGACTTTCAGTCTCGTGCGCTGATGCGAAAACCTCTCTACTTCCGGACGCGGACCCTCCTCGTGATCCTGGCGGGGTTGATCTTTGCCGGATGGTTTATCCCCCCTTTTTTCCATGCCAGGCGCTACCGCCGGACGCTCGCAGCGGGCCTTGAAAGCAAACTTGGGCGGCCGGTGAAGTTGGGCGCCGTGACCTTTCGCCTATTGCCGCATCCCGGCTTTTCGGTTGAGAACGTGGTCGTTGAGGAAGATCCCGCCTTTGGAACGGAGCCATTTGCCCGTGTCGACCGCGTGGAATGCGACCTCCGTTGGCGCAGCCTTTGGGGATCGCACCTGGACTGCGCGCGGATCGTGCTGGATCATCCCACGGTTAATCTTGTCCGGCGTCCGGACGGCCGCTGGAATGTGGAGGATTTCCTCCGGCAAAGCAGTACGGGGGGAAACGTAGGCCCGGTAGCGGCTGCGAAGCGCAGCATACCGCGGCCGTTTACCTTTGAAGCGCGCGACGCCCGGGTGAACTTCACACTGAACTCCGTGAAGAAGCCGTTCATTTTGAGCGGGGTACGCGCTTCGCTTGACTTCGATCCGTCACACGGAGCGATCCGCTTCAACCTGGCAGGCACACCCCTGCGAACGGACCTCACCCTGCCCTCGCCGGGGCGGGTGGAACTGTCCGGCGAGTGGAAGCCGGGCAGGGATTTCAAAGGTCCTTTTCACGCTCTTCTCTATACGCACAACGCGCTGCTCTATGGATGGGCGCCCCTCGTGACGGGCCGGAATCCTGGCCTCTACGGTTTGGTGGATGCCAATCTTCAATTGCAGGGTTCGATCCGGCAGGTGAACCTTACGGGGCACGTACATCTTGAGCAGCTTCATCGCTGGGAGTCGCTTCCCCCATCGTCTTCGATGCCGGTGGATTTCAGTCTGGCCCTTTCCTGGGATGCGGACCGGAACCGCGTGGCCGTCCATAGACTGGACGCCAACTTTGCGGATTCGCGCCTGCACCTTTCCGGGGTGATTGATCAAGTCTCTGCTTCGCCGCGGCTCGACCTGGTGATGGCCGTTGAGCGCTCTCATCTTCAAGATTTAATGGAACTTGGCAGCCGGATCACCGGCCACCCCGCGGGCTTTCGCGCCTCTGGGCGCGTGGATGGGCTGCTCACCATCCAGGGTGCCTGGCGGAGCCGGCGATACGGTGGCTTCATCGCGGTCCGGTCAGTGGCTCTCGAAGCGCGCCAAGCTGAGTTCGCGGTTCCCGAGGTGGACCTCAAGATTGATTCCAAGGGCGCTCACATCCTGCCGGTGCGATTCACCGCCGCGCCCCACGTCAAATGCCTGGCGCAAGGTTTGCTATTTCCTGCGCTGCCGGACGGTTCATCCCTCCGCACGCCGGCCAGTGTGCATGGAGAGCGGCAGTCCCACGCCGTTTCGCCGCGTGGCGGAGCGGCCCATTACGAGTTGATTTTCACACTCCGCGAGGCTCCGCTGCACGACCTCGTCCGCCAGGCTCGGGCGATGGGTGTTCGAATCACCCGGGACCTTGATGCGGAGGGAACCGCCAGCGCCACGATCCGCCTTACCGGGAAAGCCTGGCCGTTCTCGAAGCCGCATCTTGGGATTGACGGCGACCTCGATTCCGCCCGATTGCTCCTACCGGGCTTGACGGAACCCGTCCGCTTCAGCCGTTTTCACCTTCAAGTCGATGGTAAGGACATTCTGGCGGAGCCGATTTCCGCTCAAATCGGAAAGTCGCAATTTTCCGGCTGGATCAGCCATCACGGTTCGAGGGATGTTCCGTGGAGCTTCGGCGCGCAGACTCCCCGCCTGAGCATGGAGCAGGCGTCACTCTGGTTTACGGTGCTCGGCCATCGGCGCCCGTTGCGTATCCTGGACTTGATTCCGGGCCTGCGGACACTCGCGGCGCGCCGTGCGGCAGGCCGGAATGTTTTTGCCTCCGTGAACGCCCGCGGCAGCTTTGATTCCCGCGAAGTCACTTTCCGGTCGTTAAGGCTTCAGGATTTTCATGCCCTGGTGAATCTCTCGGATCGCGAAGCGCGCATTTCAGACGCGACGTTCAAGGTGGCGGGCGGCCAGGGGACTGGAACGGCGGAAGTTGATTTCAACCGCTCACCGGCTGGCATTGCCGGGAAGTTCAAGCTGGCTGGACTGAATCTGCATCGGATGGCCTGGCGTCTGCCGGCAGCCCTCCGGGAATTGCGGGGTTCGGTTTCCGCGGCAGGGCATTTTGCGACGCGCGGCCTCACCCGCCAGGAAATGAGCGCTCACCTTCAGGGCGAAGCAAGCTTGCAGTTCAAAAAAGTTTCCTTCGGCAATTTCGATCCCGTTCAGGCTGCTGCCCGCGCCGCCTCACTGGGCGCGATCGAGCCGGAGGGCCGCGATCAAACCCTGCCTTCCGCGCAGTGGACTCTCGCCATTGGAAATAAGCAGATTGCGCTGCAGCCGGTCTCCGTAGCGCTTTCCGGCGCCACGCTCGCCCTGGACGGAACCTATGGGTTTAATGGTGTTGCGGATCTTCACCTCCAGGTGGACCTCAGCCGCTCCCGCCGGCGACGCATCAATGATGATCCCATCGTGGGCGCTCCGCTGCCGCAAACTGCAGTGCTTCATCTGACGGGACACTTGAAGAACTTAGCGGTGAGTCCTCACACCGAATCGGCGCAAGTGCGGAGCCAAAAACCGTAACGAGCATTCGGGCTGGCGCTGGGTCTGGTTCGGCTGCTTGAAAAAATGGCGTTTGCTCGTTCATAATAGAAGCGAACTTTTCGCACCAAGAAGGGAAAAATGGGCCTGTTGGGTTTATTCCGTAAAGTGGACAGGATGCACTGGTTTATCTGCTACAACTGCCTCGGAACGAGCAATCATGACGAGACGAAAGCAATTTTCTATTCCCAAGCTCCAAAGGTGTTCGTCGTGGGGCGGGAATGGCAAAAATGCCCACGCTGCGACGGCACGAACACAAAGTCATTCGCAGACCTGAAAGACGAAGGCCAGGATTCTGCCTTGTGGGGACTTGAGCGAGTCGTGAAAAAGCACTCGCGTGACCTCTACGGCGTTTCCGGCTCGCGATAATGTCTGTGCCAGTTCCACCCCACCCCTCGAACGCCGGATCATGATTGCCGGCAACATGCCGACTCCCCGATTATGCCGACTGCTTACAGAAGAACAACGGCTGGGAGGGGCACGGGCTGTGTCCAGGGTCGGCATAATCAGAGGGCCTCCAGGAAGGCCAACAGTTTGTCATCAGGGCGGTATCGCGCGGGTTTGACGCCCAGCGGCGCAGTGCGCGAGAGCGCCTTCTCCTTCAAGCGCATGTCCGCATGAAGATACATCTGGGTCGTCTCCACGGATTCGTGTCCCAGCCAGAGCGCGATCACGGAGCGATCGACACCATGGTGAAGAAGGTCCATGGCCGCGGCGTGACGAAGTACATGCGGAGAGACCTTCTTCCGTTTGAGCGACGGACAGGTCCGTTCGGCGCGATGGGTGTACTTAGTGATGAGGCGCTCAACCGCATCGCGGCTGAGTCTACCGCCGCGAACGCTGGGAAAGACCGGATGATCGGGCAGAGCGTGGCATTCACGCAGCCAAGCATCGAGCGCCCTTGCCGTTTCCGGGCGGAGCGGGGTGCAACGCTGTTTTCTGCCTTTGCCAAGGCAGCGCACGTGAGCTCCAGTTCCCAGCACGACATCCTGGCCGTTCAGCCCGATCAACTCGGAAACCCGCAGACCCGTCTGGACAGCGAGCAGCAGAAAGGTACGGTCACGACGGCCCAACCAAGTGGAGGGGGTAGGAACCACGAGCAGCGCATCGATCTCTTCGCGGTTGAGAAATTCAATCGGCCGCCGTTCGTGGCGCTTATTGGGCACCGCCAGGATCCGCTGGCACTGCAGCGCAAGCGCGGGCTCCTCTAAAGCCACGTACTGGAAGAAAGAATGGATGGCTCCGAGGCGCGCATTCCGCGTCTGGGCGCTGTTTTTGCGAACGCCTTCCAGGTGCTCCAGGAAGAGACCAATAAAGGGCGCATCGAGGTCTTCGACGCGAAGCTTGGAGGGCATTTTGCCGAGTTGTTCTTTGGCAAAATGCAGAAGCAGGCGGAAGCAGTCGCGATATCCCGCGATCGTGTGCGGGCTTGCTTGCCGCTGGCGAAGCAGGCGATCGGTAAAGAAGGATTGAAGCAGGGAGGAAAGATCGGCAGAAATCATGGCCGCACCTCCCGCTGGATCAGCCGGTCGGTCGCTAGCTGAAGAAGTTCGGGCACGGCTTCCAGGTACCAGTAGGTATCGTTGATGTGGACGTGCCCCAGGTAGGTGGCCAGCTTGGGAAGTTCTCGTTCGACGTCGAGACCAGCGCGATACCAGCAGATCAGGGTGCAGGCGGCAAATCGATGTCGCATGTCATGCAGCCGGGGACCGCGACCGTGACCTTTGGCCGATACGCGGAGGCCGACCTGCTGGGATAGCTTGGCGAAGGTGTATCGCGCCATGCAGTCTGTAATCCGGCGGCCGCGTTCGGAGAGAAAGAACGCCGGAGTGAGGGGTGCAGGAAAGATGCGGTCTCGGGCGGCGGCATATTTTTTCAGAGCCTCTACGGTGGTGGGATGAACCGGGAGGTAACGCGATTTTCCGAACTTCGTCCGCCGGATGTAAAGGATTCCGCAGTCGAGGTCGACATCTGTTCGATCCAGACCGAGGGCTTCGTTCACCCGCATTCCCGTCGCCACCAGCAAAGCGAAAATAGTCGTATAGGTGCGGGCGCGGAGGCCCTTGGGAGAGAAGAGTTGTTGGGTTCGGCGGAGGAGTTTTTCGATCTCCTCGTCGCTATAGATGTGAGGAGGCTTGCGCCGGTAACGATGAGGGAGAAGTCCTGCGGGTGGAATTTCGGTGCGAGGCTCGACGGCGCTATGCCAAATGGCGAAGCGTCGGACTATACCCAAATGCCAAGCCCAGGTTGAAGGTTGAGCCGTTGCGGGCTGGGTGGCCCAGCGAAGCGCGAGCTCCCGGGTGATGTGGGAGGCGCCCTCGGCTTGGAGGAACGCAATAAAGTTCCGCAGAGAAGTTTCCGGTTCCCGGAGTCGGAATCCCAGGCTGCGGCGGATGCTGAGGTAGTCGTTTAATGCCTGTTCCAGCGGGTTCACTGTCCACCTCCCATCGGCCAGGGGTGAGCCAGTGAGCGCAGGCTATCGAAGTCAACCTTGGCATAGATTTCCGTTGTGTTGGGGATCCGATGCCGGAGAACTTCTCCGATTTCAGCCATCGTCGCCCCAGAGCGAAGCATGGAAGTCGCCAGGGTGTGACGAAGCAGGTGAGCTCCCTTGAAGTTGGGGTGTAAATCCGCGCGGTCGAGCGCGCGGCGAACGATCGTTGTCAGGGTCGAGGGGCCGGAAAAACCGCGGCGTGGGGCCTTCATGCAAACGAATACCCGACGCGTTTGGCAGACAGGACGATCTCGGCGCAGGTAGGAGGTCAGGGCCTCGCCCACATCCGGGGGCAGGGGCATCTGGTCGTGAAACAACCCCTTACCTCGGACCACGATCTCGCCGGCTCTCCAATTAATGTCATCGAGTTGGAGAGCCACCACCTCGCCAGCGCGGAGACCGAGACGGGCCAGCAGAAGAAGGATGGCGTAGTCACGGCGGCCGCTTGCCGTGCGGTGGTTGCAGGCTTTGAGTACGCGGTCAACTTCTTCCGGAGTGAGGTGCTTGGGCACGGTGGAGAGCCTCCAATTAGCGACCGTGGGCACCGAAGCGGCCAAGTTGACTTGCAGTTCCCCATGCTGGAACAGGAACCGGAAGAAAGAGCGGAAGGCCGTCGTCATGAGTTGTGCTCTTCCGACAGCCATGCTGTGGCCATGCCGCAGAACAAAGTCCGAGATATCGGACGGTTTCACTTCTCGAAAGAGGAACGGCCCCTTTCGAAAGCGCTCGACGAGAAACTTACGAACGAAAGGCTGGTAATTGAGGACCGTGGCGGTGACGAGCCCGCGCTCTGAGCGCAAATACTTTTCGTACCGACTCAGAATGTCAGCCAAGGGCGACATGTCACGCACGGGCTCCC